>DASSBN010000067.1:0-40494 GCA_035698665.1 Gaiellaceae bacterium | reverse complement strand
GACCATGTAGGAGTGCGAGCCCGTGTAGGCATCCCTGGCATCGACCGCATGGGCGAGGGAAGCCGCCGCCCGAAGGCGTGCCGCCCGGTCGGGCCCCTCGGCAAGCCGTCGCAGCTCGGCGAGCTCGAGCAGGTCGGGGCGATAGACCCTGACGCGGTTCTTGCCGTGCTCCTTGGCGAGGTAGAGCGCCGAATCGGCCACGCGCACGAGCTCGGAGCGCTCGACGCCGTGCTGCGGATAGGTCGCGATTCCCGCCGAGATCGAGACGTGGCCGCCGTGCTCGCACTCGGCCTCTGCCACGCGCTCGATGATCGCCTTCGCGATCGAGAAGCCTTCGTGCTCGTCGCGGCGCGGAAGGAGGAGCGCGAATTCGTCCCCACCGAGGCGGAAGGCCTCGCCGCCCTGGCGGAGGCGCGCGGCGACCTGGGCGAGCACTCGATCGCCGACGGGGTGGCCGAAGCGATCGTTGATCTGCTTGAAGTTGTCGATGTCGAGGAGGCAGAGGGTCAGCGCCACGCCTCGTTCCTGCGCGTCGTCGAGATCCCGCTGCAGCCGCTCGTGGAAGTGCCGGTGGTTGCCGAGCCCGGTCAGGGGATCGGTGAGCGCGAGCCGCATGGCCTTGAGCGCGCTGTACACGGAGCGCTGGTAGAGGGCGATCGCGACGAGCGGGCCGACGAGCGCGATGGCGAGGAGCGGAGAGCGCTCCCACAGCACGGCGAGCATGAGGCTGACCGACGCCATGATCGAGAACGGCACCGCCGTCCAGTAGACGGACTTCTGCAGAAGCGGCAGGAACGGCTCACGCGACCAGCGCGCGATGATCGCGGCGATCAGCGGGATGTTGACGGCGTAGAACGCCGCGGCGGCAAGCAAAACCTGAAGGAGGAGCGAGGCGACTCCGGTCTCCTTCGCTCCGAAGGACGCGGCGAGGCCCGCCGCACCGCCGCCCAGCGAATAGACCGCGCTGTTGTACGACAGGCGGATCGCAGGGCGGCGCTGGAACATCTCGATGAGCGCCCTCGTGAGGAAGCCCATCACCACCGCCGGCGCCCAGCCGTAGATGACGGCTGTGCCGACGATGAAGACGGCCGCGAGCGAGATTCCCTCCGAAGAGATCCCCTCGATCGGGACCGGGTGCGCCTCGACGAAGGTCGCCGCCAGGAGGAGTGCGAAGACTCCGGCGAGGACCTCAGGCTCGGGGTTCGACGCGACGAATTCGCCGATCGCGAAGGCGAGCACGGCGAAGCCCGAGAGTGCCACCGGGACGACGATGGGCAGAAGCCGCGCCGTCTCGCGCGAGACGAGACGACGCTCCGGCTTCACCCGACCCGATGCGCTCTCGGTCGAGCGAACGGGGCGCAGGCTCACGGCTATGGCTTAACCGTTCGCCGTACTACCAGGCCCACCCTTCAAGGTCGCTCAAGAAAGCGGCCAGAAGAGCGGCGACAACAGCAACGTGCGCGAGCTTTACCTTCCAATGAAGCATTCCGATCATCTCCCGTAGTCGGAACCTAGGACGAGCCGAAGTATCAGCGCACCTCGGAAGGTGCAACATCCCCCCTTCGAGGGATTCGGGAAAAGCCTGCTCAAAGCCGCAAAAACGCGGGCTTCATGCGACTAGAGGAGACCGGCCTCGCGAAGCGGCCGCCGCGCCCACGCGAAGCGGTCGCGATACCAGCCGGTGAGGGGCACGAAGGCCACTCCCTGGCTGGAGGAATGAATCATCCAGCCCTTCCCGAGCGCGATTCCGGTGTGATCGACCTCGGAGGGCCTCGAACGGCGGCCGTGGGCGCCGAAGAACGCCACGTCGGCGGCCTTCAGATGGTCGAACGAGATCCGCTTCGACTTCGGAACTTCGCCGCTCATCTGGTACGTGGTTCGCCCCTGCAGCACGGATGAAAGCGAGCCTCCGTTCGGGTAGGGCTGCAGCTTGTAGACGCGCCACACGAAGCCGGAGCAGTCGAAGCCCCCGCGCGACGTGATCCCGAAGGTCACCTGCTGGTGCTCCCACATCCCGCCCCACACATAGGGGTAGCCGATGAAGTGGACGGCCCGCCTGAGCACCTGCTTCTGCCAGCCTCCGTACGTCGGAAGCGAGAACGAGCCGGCGAGCGTCTCGACGTTGTCCCGGTCCCAGTCGGAGACCTGGAGCGCGCGGGCCAGCGAATACGCCGCCTCCGCACGGGTCGCGGGGTCCTGCGGGCGGAGCTCGAGGTCGTCGTCGGACTGCGGGTGGTTGTACCGCAGCCAGATCAGGCGCGCGACGACCTCGTTGCCGAGGCGGCGGGGTGGCTGGAGGCCCGCGTCTTTCACTTTCCGCTGAAACGTTCTTGCGACCGGGCGGAGGCCGAGCGCCTTGACGATTGCGGCATCCAGCGCGGCGATCGACACCGAGGCATCGGGATCGACGACGACCTGCGACTCTCCGGTGAGAGCCGCGATGGCCGTGTAGAGCTCCTCCCGGGTTACGTCCTGCCCCGCGCGGAAGTTCGACACGCTCGGGCCCATGAGGCCGTTCGCCACAACCACCTTGATCTGCGGCTGCGCCCAGCTCGTCGCGAGCGCAGGCTCCGCCGCGAAGAACGCGGCGAGCACGGTGACGGCTGCGAGGAGACCCCGGCGCATGGTGCTCCTATCGTCGGGGCGCGTAGGGCCCTTTAATCTCATGCGGATGAATCGGGAGATCCGACCGGAGCCCTCGCAGGAAGAGCTCGAGGCGATCGAGGAGGCGCTCGCCCGCCTGACTTCGCCTCCGGCCGATCCGCGGTCCGCCTGGTGGCGGGCCGGCGTCGCCGAGGATCTCAGCGAAGAAGAAGAGCCCGCCTGACCGCGACGCGCCACTCCGAGAGGAGCCGCTCGGCGTCCTCCTCGGGAAGCGCGGGCTCGTAGCGGACGGCAGAGCGCCAGAGGCCCGCGAGCTCGTCGGTGCTGCTCCAGAGGCCGCTCGCGAGGCCGGCCAGGGCTGCCGCGCCGAGGGCCGTCGTCTCGCGCTCCTCCGGAACCTCGACCGGAAGCCGCGTGAGATCGGCGAGGAACTGCATCAGGAATGCGTTTCCGGCCGCCCCGCCGTCGGCGCGAAGGCTCTCGAGCTCGAACGGGAGTTGATCGATGACGTCGCGCGCCTGGAAGGCCGCCGCTTCGAGCGCCGCTCTCACCAGGTGCTCGCGGCGGGTGCCGCCGGAGATGCCGCTGATCAGGCCTCGCGCCTCGGGAACCCAGTGCGGGGAACCGAGCCCGGCGAGGGCCGGCACGAAGTAGACGCCGCCGTTGTCCTCGACCGACCGGGCGAGCTCCTCGCTTTCCGCCGAGTCGGCGAGGAGGCCGAGCGCGTCCGCGAGCCACTGCACCGCTGCTCCCGTGACGAAGACGGAGCCCTCGACCGCGTAGACCGGCTCCTCGGCGCCCAGCCGCCAGGCGACGGTCTCGACCACGCCTTGGGCGGGGCGCGTGCGCTCCGAGCCGCCGTTGGCGAGGAGAAATGCGCCCGTTCCGAACGTGGCCTTCGCTTGTCCGCGGGCAAAGCAGGCCTGGCCGAAGAGCGCGGCCTGCTGGTCGCCCGCCGCTCCGCCGATCGGGATGCGCGCACCGAAGAGCTCGGCCTCGCCGATAGAGACACTCGAGCTCACGATCCGTGGGAGCACGGATCGCGGCACGCCGAAGAGCTCGAGCAGCTCGTCGTCCCAGTCCAGCGTCTCGAGATCGACGAGTAGGGTCCTCGACGCGTTCGAGACGTCGGTCGCGTGCACCGCGCCTCCGGTCAGCTTCCAGATGAGCCAGGAGTCCACCGTCCCGAAGGCGAGGTCGCCCGAGGACTCGCGCAGGATCCACTCGAGCTTCGTCGCCGAGAAGTACGGGTCGGGCACGAGCCCCGTCCGGTCGCGGATCAGGTCGGAGGGGAGCTCTTTGCAGCGCTCCGCCGTGCGCCGGTCCTGCCAGACGATCGCGTTGTGCGCAGGCTGTCCTGTCCGCCGGTCCCAGACGATCGTCGTCTCGCGCTGGTTCGTGATTCCAAGCGCGGTGAGGTCGCCCGCACCGATACCCGCCGCCTCCAGCGCGTCGCTCGCCGCGACGAGGACGGATTCCCAGAGCTCGTTCGGGTCCTGCTCGACCCACCCCGGCCGCGGATAGTGCTGCGCCACCTCACGGTAGCCGCGGCCGCGCGTTCGCAGGCCTTCGTCGAGTACGAGACACGTCGTCCCGCTCGTCCCCTGGTCGATTCCCAGGAGCACGACCTAAAGCGGGAGCTCGAAGGCCTGCAGGACGAGCATGGGCGCGAAGCCTTGGCGCCGGTAGAGCCGAAGCGCGGGCAGGTTGTCCGCCTGCACGGACAGCCCGAGCGTCTCACCGGGATGGCTCGACCAGTAGGCAGCGAGAGCCTCTGACAGCACGTAGGCACCGATGCCGCGGTCCCGCTCGCTCGCGGTCACGCCGAGGTGGTAGATCCACCGGTCGGGCTCGTCGATGTTGACGATCGCCCGAGGCTTCCGGTCCGCCTCGCCGATGTAGACGGCGCCCTGCTCGAGACCGGCCAGCCACGCGCTTTCCGGAAACGAGCCGTCCGGGAAGCACTCTCTGTAGAGGCGCAGCGTGGCCTCGAGATCGTCGGGGCTTCCGGCTCGCACCGTGAGCTCGGGCGGCCCGGACTCGACCCGCCGGTGGTCGCCCTCGTGCAGCCTGAAAACCGCGGTCGCGCTTCCCTGCGCAACGAACCCGGCGCGCTCGAGCAGGATTCGGCCCGTGGCGTTCCTCGCCCCCACGGCGCCGACGACGCGGCGCGCGCTCCGATCCTCCGCGCGCTCGATCGCCGCCTCGAGGAGCATCGTTCCGAGCTTCTGACCGCGGTGGCCCGGGGCGACGAGCGGCCCGAACAGGTCGGCGTGGTCGAATCCGGGCGAGATCTCGACGCCGGCGAATCCAACGACCTCCCCGTCCACCTCGTCGACGAGGAGCGTCTCCTCGGGAGGGATCTCCCAGTCGGAAAGCTCGCTCTCGAGCTCCTCCGCCGTCGTCCAGATCGGATTCCCCACCTGCTCGTGCGGGCGCTGCAGCGCGTAGCGGGAGAGCTCGAGCACGGCGGCCCGGTCTTGCGGACCGAAGCTACGCAGGCTGCTGCCCACGGAGAACTCTCGGGGCGCTCAGGAAGTAGTCCAGGCCGGAGATCCAGGTCAGGGCGAGTGCGACGAGCCCGGCCCACCAGGCGATGTCGGTGCTGAAAGCGCCGCCCGCTGCGAGGCCTGCGATCGCGGCGGCCGCGGCCTGAGCACCTGTCTTCAACTTGCCGAGGTCGCGCGCAGCCATCACGACGCCGCGCTCGAGCGCCGCGAGCCGCAGCCCGGACATAAGGAACTCGCGCGCGACGATCGCCGCCACCATCCAGGCCGGAAGCGCAACGCCGACGAGCATGATCAACGCGGCCATGACGAGGAGCTTGTCCGCGACCGGGTCGAGGAGCCGGCCGAAGTTGGAGGAGCGGTTCGTCCGCCGCGCCCACCAGCCGTCGGCGTAGTCCGTCGTCATCGCGAGGGCGAAGACCGCGGTGCCCCAGTAGTAGTGGTTCGGGAAATCCCAGGCGAAGAGGACGACGACCAGAGGCACCGAGAACGCGCGCGCGAGCGTCAGCTGGTCTGCAAAGTGCATCGAAACGACAGAATACGCGCGCCCATGTCTCCTTTCGGAAAGGTCCTCGTCGCCAACCGCGGCGAGATCGCGGTCCGCGTCTTCCGGACGCTTCGCGAGCTCGGCATCTCGACCGTCGCCGTCTACTCTGAGGCCGACCGCGGGTCGCTCCACGCCTCGGTCGCCGACGAGGCGTACCTGGTCGGGCCCGGCGCCCCGTCCGAGAGCTACCTGAGTCGGGACAGGATCATCGACGCAGCTCGGAGGTCCGGCGCCGAGGCGGTCCACCCCGGCTACGGATTCCTGGCCGAGAACGCCTCATTCGCCCGGGCCTGTGCGGACGCAGGGCTCGTCTGGATCGGCCCCCCGCCCGAGGCGATCGAGGTGATGGGATCGAAGGTGGCAGCCCGGGAGCTCATGCGAAGCGCGGGAGTCCCGATCGTCCCGGGGACGACGGAGCCGGTCACGTCGGCGGCCGAGGTCAGCCGGCTGGGCGACGAGTTCGGCTGGCCGCTCGCCATCAAGGCCTCGGCCGGCGGAGGAGGGAAGGGCCTCAAAGTCGTCGAGTCTGCGGATGAGGCGGAGCGGGCCTTCGCCGCCGCGCAGCGGGAGGGCGAGTCGTACTTCGCCGACTCCACCGTGTACGTGGAGAAGTTCATCGCCGACCCGCGCCACGTCGAGGTTCAGGTTCTCGCCGATGAGCACGGGAACGTGCTTCATCTGGGCGAGCGCGACTGCACGATTCAGCGGCGCCACCAGAAGCTCGTCGAAGAGACGCCCTCGCCGGCGGTCGGTCCGGAGCTGCGCGAACGCATCGGGCAGATCGCGGTCGACGCGGCACGCGCGGTCGGCTATCGGAGCGCGGGCACCATCGAGGGTCTTCTCGACCGCGAGGGCAACTACTGGTTCCTCGAGATGAACACGCGGATCCAGGTCGAGCACACTGTCACCGAGCTCGTCACCGGGGTCGACCTCGTCCGCGAGCAGATCCTCATCGCGACCGGAGAGCCGACGAGCCTGCGGCAGGAGCAGCTCACCTTTCGCGGGCATGCGATCGAGTGCCGCATCAACGCTGAGGATTCGTCGGGTGGGTTCGTGCCCACCCCCGGGATTCTCTCTCGCTATCGCGAGCCGGCCGGCCCCGGCGTGCGGGTCGACTCCGGCGTTGCCGAGGGGAGCGAGATCTCCAGTCTGTACGACCCGATGATCGCGAAGCTCTGCGTGTGGGACACGGACCGCGAGCGGGCCCGCGCGCGCATGCTCCGGGCGCTCGACGAGTTCGAGATCGAAGGTGTGAAGACGCTCGTGGGCTTCCACAAGGCGCTCCTCCGGCGCCCGTGTTTCGTCGCGGGGGAGACCTGCCACGGCGTGGTCGAGTCGGAGGAGCTTGCGCAGGAAGCCGAGGAGTTGTCTCCTAAGGCAACAACGATAGCGCACTCGCCGGACGGAAGGGTGCGCGAGGACACGATCGAGGTCGAGGTCGACGATCGTCGCTTCGAGGTGAAGCTGCTGCGGCCGGAACCGCCCTTCGCCGGGCTCGCCCGGCGCCGTCGCGAGCGCACAGGAGTCGGCTCGGGTCAGGGCGCCGCGCGAGACGCCGTCGTCAGCCCGATGCAGGGAACCGTCCTCGCCGTCGAGGTGGGCGAGGGGGACGAGGTGCGCGCCGGCCAGGTGATCTGCATCGTCGAGGCGATGAAGATGGAGAACGAGATCACGTCACACCGCGAGGGGTTCGTCTCCGGGCTCACCGTCGCCACGGGTGAGGCCGTGAAGTCGGGTCAGGTGATCTGCGTCGTGGCGCAGGAGGGCGAATCGGCGGACCGCTAGGTGCGGCGAGCGCTGGTGCGAACCGAGGCCTTCGGCTCGGCCCGAGCGGCCTCGGCCAGATCCGCGAAGTTGATGCCGCCCAGGATCGAGATCGTCGCGTCCCGCACCTGTTCCCACGCGGGTCGAAGGGACCTCTCCACGATCACGGGGCACGGGTCGGGCTCCTGCCGAGTCGCATAGCCGATCGGCGCGAGCTGCCCCTCGAAGACGCGCACGACCCGCTCGAGCGTCACCTCCGCGGGAGGATGGTTGAGGCGGTAGCCCCCGCCGGGGCCACGGACCGAGCGCACGATCCCCGCCGCCCGCAGGGCGGGCATCACCTGCTCTAGCACCGACCGCGGCGCCTCCGTCGCCTCGGCGAGCTCGTCGAGATTCAGGGCGTCCTCAGCCATCGCCAGTGCCAAGACGGCGCGCGTCGCGTAGTCGGTTCGGCGTGTAACCCACATGTCAGGCCTCTTTGCGATTCAAGTTTGACAGAGCGGGAAGTCTTATTTAGTTTGCATATCCAGCTTAACTTACTTTATTGACAATTTTTGTAGACATTCAGGAGGTGCTGTGAAGCGGATTTCGGGAATCGTGGTGAGCCTTGCGGCGCTGGCGCTCACGCTGGTTGCTTCCGGGTGTGGTGGCACGGGCAGTGCAGCGAACGAGGGCTCCGGCGGTAGCGGCGGGGGCAAGCTCACGCTGGTCGCCTACTCGACGCCGCAGGAGGCGTACGAGGAGATCATCCCGGCGTTCCAGAAGACCGCCGCCGGAAAGGGCGTCGAGTTCGAGCAGTCCTACGGCGCCTCCGGCGAGCAGAGCCGCGCCGTCGAGGCGGGCCTGCCCGCGGACGTCGTCGAGTTCTCCCTCGACAGCGACATCACGCGCCTCGTGGACGCCGGTCTCGTCGACTCGAGCTGGAACCAGAACTCCTACAAGGGGATGGTCACCGACTCGGTCGTCGTTTTCGTCGTCCGCAAGGGGAACCCCGACAACATCCAGACCTGGGACGACCTTCTCGATGAGGGCGTCGAGGTCATCACCCCGAATCCCTTCACCTCGGGCGGCGCCCGTTGGAACATCATGGCCGCCTACGCCGCGCAGATCAGCCAGGGCAAGTCGAAGGACGAGGCGATCGCGTACCTGAACGAGCTCTTCCACCACGTCGCCGTCCAGGACGCGAGTGCCCGCGACGCGCTTCAGACCTTCACCGGCGGCAAGGGGGACGTCCTCCTCTCGTACGAGAACGAGGCGATCACCGCCCAGCAGAAGGGCGAGGACGTCGACTACGTCGTCCCCGACCAGACGATCCTGATCGAGAACCCCGTCGCGGTGACGAGCGACGCCCCCCAGTCGGCGGCCGACTTCGTCAAGTTCCTCTACTCGGACGAGGCGCAGAAGATCTTCGGCGAGAAGGGCTACCGGCCGGTCGTGAAGTCCGTGGCCGACACCTTCGACTATCCGACGCCTCCGTCGCTCTCGACGATCGCCGACTTCGGCGGCTGGGGCACCGTCAAGGACGAGTTCTTCGATCCGGAGAACGGCATCGTCGCGAAGATCGAGCTGGAGCTGGGAGTGTCGACCGATTCAGGCTAGAGCGGCAACACTCCGCCTACCTGCTCGCAGGGCCGCGTCCGGGGGAGCCTCCCTCGGACGCGGCTTCGTGATCGGGTACCTCGGCTTCATCGTCCTGATCCCGCTCGCCGCGGTCGTCTGGAAGTCGACGGGCGGGGGGCTCGAAGGGTTCTGGAACGCTGTCACGAGCCCGGCGGCGCTCGCGTCTTTAAAGCTCACCTTCGGGGCCGCAGCGGTGGTCGCGCTCGTGAACGCGGTGATGGGGACGCTGATCGCGTGGGTGCTCGTCCGCGACGAGTTCCCCGGGAAGGGGCTCGTCAACTCGCTCATCGACCTCCCGTTCGCGCTTCCGACGATCGTCGCCGGCCTCACCCTCCTCGCGCTCTACGGGCCGCGCGGGCCGCTCGGGGTCAACATCGCCTACACGCGCATGGCCGTCGTGGCCGCGCTCCTCTTCGTCACGCTGCCCTTCGTCGTCCGCTCGGTCCAGCCGGTCCTGCACGAGCTCGACATAGAGATGGAGGAAGCCGCCGCGTCGCTCGGAGCCGGTGGGCTCACGATCTTCCGCCGCGTGATTTTGCCGAACCTCGTGCCGGCGATCCTCTCGGGAGTCGCGCTCGCCTTCGCCCGCGCCGTGGGCGAGTTCGGCGCGGTCATCCTCATCTCCGGGAACGTTCCGTTCAAGACGCAGGTCGCCTCGGTGCAGATCTTCTCCGCGATCGAAAGCGACCGGCCCACGGCCGCAGCGGCGATCTCCATCGTCCTGCTCGGGTTGTCGTTCCTGGCTCTCCTCGCCATCGACCTCGTTCGCCGCTTCGGGACGAAGCATGAGCGCTAGGTACGGCCTTCGCTTCGCCGCGCTCGGCTACCTCGTGCTGTTGCTCGTGCTGCCGGTCGGCCTCGTCTTCTACCGCACGTTCCAGCACGGCTTCGAGCCTTTCTGGCACGCGCTGACCGATCCGGACTTCCTGCACGCGCTCTGGCTCACCGTTCTGATCGCGCTCATCGCCGTGCCGCTGAACACGATCTTCGGAGTCGCGTGCGCGCTCGTGCTCGTCCGCCAGCAGTTCCGCGGGAAGGCGGTTCTGAACGCGTTCATCGACCTCCCCTTCGCGCTCTCCCCGGTCGTCGTCGGCCTCGCCCTCTTCCTCGTCTACGCGCGCACCGGCTGGTTCGGGCCGTGGCTCTCCGCGCACGGGATCCAGATCGTCTTCGCGCTGCCGGCGATGGTCCTCGCGACGATCTTCGTCTCGCTGCCGTTCGTCGTCCGCGAGGTCGTTCCGGTCCTGCGGGAGATCGGGACCGAGCAGGAGGAGGCAGCCTGGACGCTCGGCGCCTCGCCGCTCTCCACCTTCCGCAGGATCACGCTGCCGGCAATCCGGTGGGGGATCACGTACGGCGTGGTTCTCACCACGGCGCGCTGCCTGGGGGAGTTCGGTGCCGTGTCGGTCGTGTCCGGAAACCTCATCGGCAAGACGCAGACGCTCACGCTCCACGTGAACAACCGCTTTCAGGCCTTCGACCTCGTCGGCGCCTACACCGCCTCTGTCGTGCTCGCGGTGCTCGCGCTCATGACGCTCTTCCTCATGAACCTCTTCCGAAAGGAGACGCCCCGTGTCGATAGCGGTCCGGCGGGTGACCAAGCGCTTCGGTGACTTCGTCGCCCTCGATGATGTCTCGGTCGCGATTGCAGGCGGCTCGCTGACGGCGCTTCTCGGCCCGAGCGGGAGCGGGAAGTCGACGCTCCTCCGCGTGATCGCGGGGCTCGAGGAGCCCGATGACGGCAACGTGCTCATCCTCGGGGAGCACGCCACGGGTCTTCCGCCCCAGAAGCGCGGCGTCGGTTTCGTCTTCCAGCACTACGCCGCCTTCAAGCACCTGAGCGTGCGGGAAAACGTCGCCTTCGGTCTCCGCATCCGCAAGCGGCCGAAGGCGGAGATCCGCGAGCGCGTGGACGAGCTGCTCGAGCTCGTGCAGCTGCGCGGCCTGGCCGAGCGCTATCCGGGGCAGCTCTCGGGCGGGCAGCGACAGCGCATGGCGCTTGCCCGCGCGCTCGCCGTCGAGCCGAAGGTGCTGCTCCTCGACGAGCCGTTCGGCGCCCTCGACGCGCGGGTGCGGAAGGAGCTCCGCGGCTGGCTGCGGCGACTGCACGAGGACGTCCACGTCACGACCGTCCTCGTCACGCACGACCAGGAGGAAGCGATGGACGTCGCGGATCGGATCGTGCTCATGAACGACGGCCGGATCGAACAGACCGGAAAGCCGCGCGACCTCTACGAGCATCCGGCGAGCGAGTTCGTGATGGGCTTCGTCGGCCCCGTCAACCGGCTCGACGAGGCGTTCGTCCGCCCGCACGACTTCGAGATCGCGCTGGCGCCGAACGGAGCCAGCCGGCGGGCGATCGTCAAGCGCGTGGTGCATCTGGGCTTCGAAGTCCGGGTCGAGCTTGCGCTCCCGGATGGGAACGAGATCTGGGTTCAGCTGAGCCGCGACGAGAACGAGCACCTCGAGCTCGAATCCGGGCAGACCGTCTTCGTCCACCCGGAGAAGACGACCGTCTTTGCCTAGCGGCGTGCCGTTCCGCGCTGTGTAAGGTTTGCCTTACAGTGGGTAGCGTTCCTGCAGTGGCCGTACGAGCCAAGCGAGAGCTCTGCGCAGAGGCGTCCGGCGCGGCACATGAAGACCTCGCCGCGACGGCAAGCCGCGTGGACCGCTGGGTGCTCGTCGAATACCGCGGCTACTGGGACCGCGACGTACTCGGCGGAAGCCTTCTCTCGCAGCCGCTCAAGGAGCATCTGCGGGACCAGCTGGGCAAGCTCGGGCACTCGCGTCTTCTCTTCGTGAAGCGGCCCGAGCGGCGCTCGCAGAAGCGCAGGATGCTCTTCGTGGGCAGCTCGCGCCCCGGGGAGGAGCGGTTCTACGCGCTCGAGTTCGACCACCACGACGATCTCGTCGGCTACGACTTCGCCTCTGCGCTCCTCGGGGAAGGCGACCCCGGAGTCCCCGTCGAGCACCCGCTCTTCGTCGTCTGCTCGCACGGAAAGCGTGACCGCTGCTGCGCCAAGTACGGGCGCCCGCTCTACGACCAGCTCAAGGGCAAGGTCGACCCGCAGTGGGTGTGGCAGTCCACGCATGTGGGCGGCGACCGCTTCGCCGGCAACGTCGTCCTCCTGCCCGAGGGTCTCTTCTTCGGTCGCGTCGGCGAGGAGGATCTCGACCCGATCCTCGACGACTACTTCGAGGGGCGCATCAACCCTGAGCGCTTCCGCGGACGATCGGCCTACACGTTCCCGGTGCAGGCGGCGGAGCTGGCGGTGCGGGAGAAGACCGGGCTCGCCGGGATCGACGACGTCGAGCTGATTCGCGTGTCGCGTGAGGACGAGGACCGCTGGCTCGTCACGCTGCGCGCGGCGGGTCGCGAGTTCGCCGCCGAGGCCTGGGCCGAGCGGGGCGAGGAGCCGGTCTACCTGACCTGCAGCTCGGTCACGCCTCAGCGTCCGCGCCGCTTTCAGGCACGGCTGCGCTGATCACGAGAAAGCCCTCGCGCACGAGCCTCGAGACGAGGACGAGGCGTCCCTCGTCGTCGAGGTCGCCCGGGAGGTCGCCCGGCGTGAACGGCTCGTCCGACTGAGCCGCGAAGGCCAGCTCCTCGGAGGCGTCGTCGGGAAACCTCAGATCCTTGCCCTCGAAGGAGAGCGTCGTCCCGGCGAGGTCGAAGAGGACCGTGGAGCGGCGCTCGACCACGGTGTCGAGGTCGAGCGTCGCGAGCGCGCGCACCTGGCTCAGCTGGCCGCCGAGGATCGGCCGGCGCGTGCGGACGAGCTTGCGCCGCTGCCTGCGCTCGACCCGCTCCGGGTCGAGCTGCTCCCTCAGGCGCTCGAGCAGGTCGTCCGGCCGTTCTCCGTCCGGTGAGCGCCGGAACCCGGCGTCGCCGGCACAGTTCTCGAGCGCGGCGCGAAACGCGTCCATCCACGTGTAGACGTTCACGCCCACTGTGAGGTGGAGCGAGTCGGTCTCGGACGTCTTCGCCTCGTGGAGCCACCCGCGCGGGAGGTAGAGCGTGTCGCCCGCCTGCAGCGTGACGTCGAGGACGGGCTCGCCTGGCTCGCCCATCGTCTCCGCCTTGTAGCGCTGGTTCTTGAGCGGCAGCTCGAAGGCGGGCTCGTACACGAGCCAGCGCTTCTCGCCCGCGACCTGGAGCGAGAAGACGTCGTGGGTGTCGTGGTGCACGGGCAGCCCCTGCGCGCTTCGAGGCGTGAAGTAGGCGTTCGCCTGCGCGGGATGGCCGAGCTCGGTCTCGAGCGCTCGGCAGAACTCGGCCAGCGGCTGCCAGTTCAGGTGCAGACCCTGGAGGACGATCGTGGCCCCGTCCTCGAACTCGGCGAGAACCCGTTGAACGTCCGCGGTGCCGGAGAAGGGCTGCGGGCGCCACGAGAGATCCTTCGTGTAGTCGGCGACGTCGAGCTTTGCGCCGGCCTTGGCCAGCCGGAACCCCGGGAAGCGAAGTCCGCCGGACGTGAGAAGCCGCTCGAGGTCACGGACCGAGAGGAGGTCGTCGAAGCGACCCCTTTCCCCCCGCGGGACGACGAGCGGCTTCTGCTCCCAAGACTCGGCGAGGAACTCCTCGCCCGAGACCGGGTCGAGCGTGCGCGCGAGCGCGTTAGCTCGGGTCTTCTGCGTCGGTGTCGGCGTCGCTCGAGTCCGTGTCGTCGGCATCCGTGTCGTCGGAGTCCGAGTCCGAGTCGTCCGAGTCCATATCGTCCTGGTCCATGTCCATCGTCTCGTCGCGCACGTCGAACTCGGCGATGCCGCGTGTGCGGATGTCCTCTTCCGTCAAGGTGGTCATCTCACTCCTCTCTCGGGTGGCGCCGGAAGGCTACAGCGGAGTCGCTAGACTCGCCGCGCCCGGATGGATCTCTACGAGTATCAGGGAAAGCAGCTCTTCGCGCGCTTCGGAATCCCCGTGTCCGACGGGCGCCTGGCCGCGACTCCGGAGGAGGCTCGCGCCGCTGCGGAGGAGCTCGGCGGCCAGGTCGTCGTCAAGGCCCAGGTGCTGACCGGAGGGCGCGGGAAGGCGGGAGGCATCCAGCTCGCCGACTCGCCCGACGAGGCCGAGGCACGCGCGCGCGACATCCTCGGCATGGACATCCGGGGCCACGTCGTCTCGAGCGTCTGGATCGAGAAGGCCTCCGACATCGAGCGCGAGTACTACCTCTCCGTCACGTTCGACCGGGGCGAGAAGAAGCCGCTCCTCATGTTCACGACCAAGGGCGGTGTCGATATCGAAGAGGTCGCCGAGACCGACCCGGACGCGCTCGCCCGGCTGCACATCGACCCGCTCGCCGGCTTCCAGCCCTTCCAGGCGCGGTGGCTCGTCTTCACAGCCGGCCTCGAGGATCCGGACGAGCAGAAGCAGGTGCTCGCGATGGTCGGGAAGCTCTACGAGGCCTTCGTCTCGAGCGACGCGATGCTCTGCGAGATCAACCCGCTGATCGTGACGCCGGCCGGGGAGGTGAAGGCGCTCGACTCGAAGTTCACCGTCGACGACAACGCGCTCTTCCGGCACACCGACATCGCCGAGATGCGCGATCCCGAGGCCGGCGACCCGCAGGAGCGGCTCGCGCGCGAAAAGGGCGTCACGTACGTGAAGCTCGACGGCGAGATCGGCATCCTCGGGAACGGCGCCGGGCTCGTCATGTCGACGCTCGACGTCATCGACCAGGTCGGCGGCTCGCCGGCGAACTTCTGCGATCTCGGCGGCGGCGGCGACGCCGAGGGGGTCGTGGACGCGCTCGAGGTCATCACCGCCGACGCGCAGGTGAAAGCGATTCTCTTCAACATCTTCGGAGGCATCACGCGCGGCGACGAGGTCGCGCGCGGGATTCTCGAGGCCCTCGACCGCATGACGATCGACCTGCCCATCGTCGTGCGCCTCGACGGGACGAACGCGGCGGAGGGACGCGCGATGCTGGCCGAGGCCGCGCCGCCGAACCTCCACGTCGAGGAGACCATGCTCTCGGCGGCCGAGCGCGTCGTCGAGCTGGCCAAGGAGCGCGGATGAGCTCGGTCTGGGACGAGCGCGCCGAGGCCTACCGGACGAGCGAGGCGCACCGGGAGGGCGAGGACCTCGACCTCCTGGTGGAGTGGGCCCGGGGTGCGAAGACCGCGCTCGACGTCGCCACGGGAGGCGGACACGTGGCGCGGCGCCTGCGCGAGGCGGGGCTCGACGTCGTCAGCCTCGATCCCGCCCTCGGCATGGAGCCGGACGTGGTCGCGCCCGCGGAGAAGCTCCCGTTCGACGACTCGAGCTTCGACGTCGTCGCCTGCCGCGTCGCCGCGCACCACTTCGAGGACGTGCGCGCCGCGGTGCGCGAGATGGCTCGCGTCGCCCGCGACCTCGTCCTCGTCTCCGACAACCTCTTCGTGGACGAGGACGGCGAGGAGGCGGACCGCGTTCGCGATCCGTCGCACGTGCGGAACTACTCGGAGGACGAGTGGCGGTCGTTCTTCGCGGCTGCCGGCCTGGACCTGGAAGAGGCGCACGCCTACGTGCACCCGGTTCTCCTGGAGCCGTGGCTCGAGCGCGCCGGCTGCGCCGGAGCCGATGCGGAGCGCGTCCGTGAGCTCGTCGCGGCGCGGCTCGACGGCGACCGCGTGCGGCTCGAGCGGATCTGCCTGAAGGGCCGCAAGCGGGGCGAGGGCTGATGGCCGTCGTCGTCGACCGGGACACGCGGCTCGTCGTGCAGGGCATCACCGGGCGCGAGGGCTCGTTCCACGCCACTCGCAACAAGGCCTACGGCACGAACGTCGTCGCGGGCGTCACCCCGGGGAAGGGCGGCGCCGAGGTCGAGGGCATCCCGGTCTTCGACTCGGTGCGCGCGGCCGCAGCCGAGACGAGCCCGAACACGGCGATGGTTTTCGTGCCCGCGCGCTTCGCCGCCGACGCGATCTACGAAGCCGTCGACGCGGGCATCGAGACGGTCATCTGCATCACGGAGGGCATCCCCGCCCACGACATGCTGCGCGTCTACAACTACATCCGGCCGCGTGGGGTGACGCTCATCGGCCCGAACTGCCCGGGCGTCCTCTCGCCGGGAAAGGCGAACGTCGGGATCATCCCCGCGGAGATATTCCAGGAGGGGAGCGTCGGCCTCGTCTCCAGATCCGGCACGCTCACGTACCAGATCGGACACGAACTGACGCAACTCGGTATCGGCCAATCGACTATCGTCGGAATTGGGGGGGACCCCGTCGTCGGGTCGTCGTTTTTGGACGTCCTCGCGCGCTTCGAGGCCGACCCCGAGACGGAGTACGTCGTCATGGTCGGGGAGATCGGCGGCGCGGAAGAGGAGAAGGCAGCGCGGTTCATCGAGTCCGAGATGACGAAACCCGTCGTCGCCTACATTGCCGGTTTCACCGCTCCTCCGGGGAAGACGATGGGGCACGCGGGCGCCATCATCTCCGGCACCGCCGGCACCGCGCAGGCGAAGAAGCAGGCGCTCGAGGCCTGCGGCGTCCGGGTCGGGACGAACCCGACCGAGGTCGCGCGGCTCGTCGCCGAGCTCGTCGGCGTCCGCGCCTGACCCCGCCCGCCGACCTCGCTAGACTCGCCTCGTGGCGTTGATCTCCTTCGCGCGAGGGATGCCGGGCCCCGATCTCCTGCCGATCGCGGCCTTCGGCGACTGCGCCCGCGAGGCGCTCGAGCGCGACGGGGCGACGGCGCTCCAGTACGGGCCCCCAGGAGGCTACCCGCCGCTCAAGCAGTGGATCGCCGAGCAGCACGGCGTCGATCCGGCGCGCGTGATCGTCACGAACGGCTCGCTCCAGGGCTTCGCCTTCACGGCCCGCCACTTCGTGCAGTCGGGCTCGCGCTTCTTCGTCGAAGCGCCGTGCTACGACCGCTCGCTCTCGATCCTGCGCAAGCTCGGCGCCGACGTCGAGCAGGTCGAGCTCGCGGACGACGGTCTCGACGTCGACGCCCTCTCCGGCTCGCTTCGGGAAGGCGACGTCGTCTACACGATCCCGACCTTTCAGAACCCGAGCGGGCGTACGCTCTCGCTGGAGAACCGCCGGCGCCTGCTCGACTTCGCGGCCGAGGCGGGGGCCGTCGTCTTCGAGGACGACCCGTACGGGATGCTCCGCTTCGAGGGCGAACCGATCCCCCGGCTCTTCGAGCTGTCGGAAGGCTCGACGATCTTTCTCTCCTCGTTCTCGAAGACCGTGGCCCCGGGGATCCGAACCGGCTACGTGATCGTGCCCGGAGAGCTCGTGCCGGCGATCGAAGAGCTCGTACTCTCCAACTACGTCTCTCCGGCGATCTTCGTCGAAGCGGCCCTGCTCGAGTTCCTGACGAGTGGACGCTTCGAGCCGAACCTGGAGACCGTTCGCGACGGCCTGCGGCTGCGCCGCGACGCCATGCTGTCGGCGCTCGAGCGGGAGATGCCGGAAGGCACGGGCTGGAACCAGCCCGAAGGCGGCTACTTCCTGTGGCTCGACCTGCCGAGCGGCGTCGCGGCCGACAACCTGCTCGCGCGGGCGGGAGAGGAGGACGTCGTCTTCATCAAGGGCGCCGACTTCTTCTTCCACGGAGGCGGCGAGGAGTCGGTCCGGCTCGCGTTCTCCTTCGCGACGCCACACGAGATCGATGAAGGAATCACCCGGCTCGGCCGTCTGGTTCGCGAAGCAGCCGCAGTTGCCGCCTGAGCGGCGCGCCGAGAAGGCGCATGTCGATGACATCGCGCCCGTCGCCGGGGTGGACGGGCTCGCGATCGTCCCGGTCCGGATCCGATTCGGGATCGAGAGCTTCGGGGTGAATGCGTATTCGGCGGCGGCCGGCGGCCGCGTGATCGAGGAGCACGACGAGACGACCGCGGGTGCGGGGAGGCACGAGGAGCTCTACTTCGTCGCGGAGGGCCACGCGCGCTTCACGCTCGACGGCGAGGAGCTCGACGCCCCGACCGGCACGTTCGTCTTCGTCTCCGACCCGAAGGTCCGTCGAGGCGCCGTCGCGGCCGGGGAGCGGACGACGGTGCTCGTGGTCGGAGGTGTCCCCGGGCGACCCTTCCAAGGCTCGCCGTGGGAGGCATGGCTGGAGGCCGCGCCCTTCCTCGACGCGGGCGAGCCGGAACGGGCCGTCGAGATTCTGGAGCGCGCTCTCGCAAGGTATCCCGGCAATCCGAACGTTCTCTACAACCTCGCCTGCGTCGAGGCGCTTGCGGGCAGGACGGATGCTGCGCTCACCCATCTCGCAGACGCCGTCGAACGCGACCCGCGCACCCGCGAATGGGCGCAGACGGACTCGGACTTCGACTCGGTGAGGTCGGACCCGCGGTTTCCGGTGACGGGCTAGGCCGCGGCGTGCGCCTGCAGCGCAGGCCGTGCGATCAGCTTCGGCTGGCGCGGGGGCTGGAGAGACGCTCTCGCCGCCCTGAACGTGGGGCATGGCGAGTTCCCGGGGATCGCGCAGAGCTCGGATCGCCGAAAGAAACAGTCATCGCAGGTGTTCGCCGGCCGCTTCGCCATGAGGTCCCGAAGAGGCGACTATAGGCGCGCTCCGTCACCCTTTGTAGGGCGCCGTTCACCAAAGTTCCGCAATTTCCGCCAAGAACGTTGCAACTGTTGGCACTTGGGGCAACTACCCTGTTGCCAGGACGTGCAACGCTTCGTCGACGTTCGACACCGGGATGATCCGAAGCCCGTCCGCATACCGGCGGGCACCCTCGGCGTTCGCGTCGGGGACGAGAAAGACGTCTGCCCCCGCTTCTCGCGCTCCGAGAGTTTTTTGCTTGATCCCCCCGATCTCGTGCACCGAGCCGTCGAGTGCGATCTCGCCGGTCGCGACGACGGTCTTCCCCCGGTCGATGTCCTTCGGTCCGAGCTCGTCGATGATGTCGAGGGTGAAGGCGAGCCCTGCGGACGGCCCGCCGATCTGCCCCGTATTGATCGAGACGTCGACGGGCAGGACGAGCTTCGGCTCGATGACGATGCCCATGATCGCGCGCGGCGGCTGATCGTCGGAGGCCCTCGTGCCCACCTCGACGGTCTGCGCCGTGCCGCCCCGCTCGATCTCGAGGGTCACCTTGTCGCCCGGATCGAGCGCGGACATGACGCGGGTCAGATCCTCCGGGTCCGCGACATCCTTGCCCTGCGCGCCCACGATCACGTCTCCAGGCTCGAGCACCCCGTCCGCCGGTGCGCCGACGTCGATCGCGCTGACCACGACTCCGCCTTCCGTCACCTTGTAGCCGAGCTCGCGCAGAGCGACGGCCGCCGCGATCCTCTGCGACGCGCTCATCTCCGCGAGTCCCTGCTGGCGCTGGATCCGCTCGGGGAGGTCCTGCGGGTTGTAGACGTCGGCCGGGACGAGGGTGGCGCCGTCGTGGATCCCCGGGAAGTAGCGCTCGAGGAGGCTCGCCTTGCGCACGATGATGTCCACCATGTAGATGCCGCCGTCGCCGGGGCGGTCGTGCTCGCCCTCGACGTGGACGAGCGGCTCCACCGATCGCGCCCGGTCAGGGAGGAAGATGTAGTAGTTCGAGGGGTAGAAGGCGAACACCGCCACCACGATCGCGAGCACGCCCACGATCGCGGCAAGCGGGATGAGCCAGCGTCTCAGCTCGACCCGGCGAGCACGCCGACGACTTCGCGCACGGCGTCCGCCGACTTGCCGAGCTCTGCGCGCTCGTCATCCGAGAGCTCGAGCTCGACGATCTCCTCGATGCCACCCGCGCCGATCTTCACCGGCACGCCCATGTAGAGGCCGTCGATTCCGTACTCGCCTTCCAGGTACGCGGTGCAAGGAAGCACGCGCTTCTGGTCGAGACACACCGAGTCGACCATCTGCGCGACCGCTGCTCCTGGCGCGTACCAGGCCGACGTATCCAGGAGGTTCACGATTTCGCCTCCGCCCTTGCGCGTGCGCTCCACCATCTCCTCGATGCGCCCGGCCGAGACGAGCTTCGTGAGCGGGATGCCGCCCACGGTCGTCGCCGAGACGACCGGCACCATCTGGTCACCGTGGCCGCCGAGGACCATCGCCGTCACGTCCTTGGCGGAGGCGCCGGTCTCCCACGCGATGAAGGTGCTGAAGCGCGCCGTGTCGAGGATGCCCGCCATCCCGAAGACACGTTCCTTCGGGAATCCCGAGGCGCTCTTCGCGACGTGGCACATTGCGTCGAGCGGGTTGGAGACGACGATGAGGATCGCCTCGGGTGAGCGCTCCACTGCCTCGCGCGTGACCGAGCCGACGATGGACTCGTTCGTGGTCACGAGGTCGTCGCGGCTCATGCCGGGCTTGCGAGGCAGGCCCGCCGTGACGACGACGACGTCGGAGCCCTCGGTCTCGGCGTAGGCGTTCGAGCCGACGATGTTCGGCTCGTACCCGAGCACCGGAGCTGCCTCGTTCAGGTCGAGCGCCTTTCCCTGTGGCAGGTTCTCCTTGATGTCGACGAGTACGACGTCCGCGTAGTCGCGGCGCGCGATCTCCTGCGCCGCGGTCGCGCCAACGTTCCCCGCACCCACCACCGTGACTTTTCTCCTCATACCCGTACTCCCATCCGGTCGATGATCGCGTCGGCCACCTCGCTCGTCCCGACGGCGGTCGGGTCGTCGCGAGTCGGCTTCATGTCGTACGTCACGCTCTTGCCCTCGGCGATGACGGCGGCGATCGCGCTCTCGACGCGGTCGGCCGCCTCCCCCTCCTCGAGGTGGCGGAGCATCATCACGCCGGAGAGGAGCATCGCGATCGGGTTCACCTTGTTCTGGCCCGCGTACTTGGGCGCCGAGCCGTGCGTCGGCTCGAAGACCGCCGCATGCGTGCCGAAGTTGCCGCCGGGCGCGAGTCCGAGGCCGCCGATGAGGCCGGCGCAGAGGTCGGAGACGATGTCGCCGTAGAGGTTCGGGCAGACCAGGACGTCATACTCCTCGGGCCGCTGCACGAGCTGCATCGAGAGGTTGTCCACGATCCGGTCCTCGAACTCGATGTCCGACTGCTCCTCGGCCACCTCGCGGGCGACGCGGAGGAAGAGCCCGTCCGTGAACTTCATGATGTTTGCCTTGTGCACGGCGGTCACCTTGCGGCGGCCGCTCTTGCGCGCGTAGTCGAAGGCGAACTCGACGATGCGGCGCGTGCCCGAGACCGAGATCGGTTTGATCGAGATTCCCGAGCCTTCGCGGATCCGGCCCTGCCCGTGGTGCTCGACCCAGTCCGCGAGCGCCGAGGCGTGCTCGGTTCCCTCCTCGAACTCGATGCCGGCGTAGAGGTCTTCCGTGTTCTCGCGGATGACCACGAGATCGACGGTCGAGTACCTGGACCGAACGCCCTCGTAGCTCTTGCACGGGCGCACCTGGCCGTAGAGATCGAGGGTCTTCCGGAGCGCGACGTTGACGCTGCGAAAGCCTGTGCCGACCGGCGTCGTGATCGGGCCTTTGAGGGCGACGCCGTTCTCGCGGATCGACTCGAGGACGTGGTCGGGAAGCGGGTTTCCGCCGTGCTCGTCCATGACGTCGGCTCCCGCGCGCTGAACGTCCCAGTCGAATTCGACGCCGGTCGCGTCGAGGACCCGGCGCGTTGCCTCGGCAAGCTCGGGCCCGGTGCCGTCACCGGGAATGAGGGTCACGCGATGGGGCATGGGCGCGGCGTGATCGTAGCTGAGGGCGTAAAACGTTCAGGGTTCGGTACCGTTCTGGGCAGATGGAAGGAAGCAGCTTCAAGCCGGGCCTCGAGGGCGTCGTCGCGTTCGAGACCGAGATCGCCGAGCCCGACAAGGAAGGCAGTGCGCTCCGCTACCGCGGGGTCGACATCGAGGAGCTCGTCGGCCACGTGCCCTACGAGAAGGTCTGGGGCCTCCTGGTGGACGACAGCTTCGAGCCGGGAATGCCGCGCGCGGAGAACGTCGACCTGCCGGCGAAGACGGGCAGCGCGATGGCGGACCTCCAGGCGACGACGGCCGCGCTCGCGGGCCAGTGGGAGCTGAAGCAGCTCATCGACATGAGCGACACCGAGGCGCGCGACGACCTCGCCCGCCTCTCTGCGACGATGATCTCCATCGTCGCGCAGTCGGCCCGCGGCCCGGACCGCGTCGCCGACGACGTCGTCTCGCAGGGAGACACGGCGGCCGAGCGCTTCCTCCTCCGCTGGCGGGGCGAGGCGGATCCGAGGCACGTGCGCGCGATCGACTCCTACTGGGTCTCCGCAGCCGAGCACGGCGCGAACGCCTCGACCTTCACCGGCCGCATCGTCGCTTCCACGGGCGCCGACTGTGCCGCCGCGATGTCCGCAGCCGTCGGTGCGCTCTCCGGGCCGCTGCACGGCGGGGCGCCGACGCGCGTCCTGAAGATGCTGGACGAGGTCGGCGGCTCCGATGACGTCTCGCAGTACGTGCGCGACCTGCTCGACCGCGGCGAGCGCATCATGGGCTTCGGCCACCGCGTCTACCGCGCCGAGGATCCGCGCGCCCGGGTGCTCCGCCGCACGGCCCGCGAGCTCGAGTCTCCGCGTGTCGAGGTTGCCGAGGCGCTCGAGCAGGCAGCGCTCGAGGAGCTCGCCGCACGCCATCCCGACCGCGTCCTCGCGACGAACGTCGAGTTCTGGTCGGCGGTCGTCCTCGACATCGCCGACATCCCCCCGCCGCTCTTCCCGGCCCTCTTCGCCTGCGCCCGCGTGGCCGGCTGGTCGGCGCACATTCTCGAGCAGATGCAGACGGGCCGCCTCATCCGCCCCTCTGCGAAGTACGTCGGCCCGGCTCCGCGTTCGATTCAGTCCGCGTGACGCTCGCCGAAGCCGTCGCGCGCGCGGGTGAGGCCAAGGACGAGCGCGCGCTCGCCGATCTCCGGCGCGCGGTCGACGACGACCTCGAGGCCGCCGCGCGGAGCGCGAACTACCAGGAGCGCGCCGTTGCGTACCGCGCCATCGGGCAGCTCCGCTTCAACCAGAAGACCGAGCTCTTGCGCCGGGGGCTCGAGGACACGAGCCCCGCGTGCCGCGGATCGGCGCTCCTCTCACTGGAGCTGCTTTCACGGGACCACCCCGGCCTCGTAAACGGGGCGCGCCCGCTGCTCCACTCGCTCGCCAACGACGATCCAAACCCAGCCGTGCGCCGCCTCGCCGTCCTGTCGCTGAAGAACGGCTCGCCGACGCCCGACACGATCACGCTTCTCGCCCACCTCGGCGAGGAGGCCGAAGAGCGTGAGCTCCGCGACGCGGCAACCGCGGTTCACCGCGTACTCAAGAAGAAGGCCGCGACGCGTTAGTCGCAGCCGCAGGAGCCGGCTACGCGTGTGCGCCCGCAGGCGGGACAGCGGTTCGGCTTGCGGAACTCAATCAGGCTCAGCCGTGCGGCCAGCCAGGTCATGGCCAGTCCGACCCCGGTCGTGGTGATCAGGACTCCCAGTAGATGCGGATCGTTGGGCATCTGTCTCGTTTCCCTGTTGACGGCGCGCATGTGGGTGCGCACTGAAATAGGTGTCACGTCTGCGGGTGTCCGAAACATGGGTGTAGAGCTCGGTCGTGCCGAGATCCGCGTGGCCCAGCATCTCCTGCACGCTCCGTAGATCTGCGCCTCCCTCCAGGAGGTGCGTGGCGAAGGAGTGACGCAGCAGGTGGGGGTGCACGCGGGCAGGGTCGAGCCCTGCCCTGGCGGCGAGGCGGCGGAGGATGAGGAACGCGCCCGCCCTGGTGAGCGCGCCTCCCTGGGCGTTGAGGAAGAGCTCGGGCCGGTGCCTGCGGTCGAGGAAGGGCCGGCCGCGGGAGAGGTACCTGCGCATCGCCTCGACCCCCTCGCGCCCGAGCGGGACGATTCGCTCCTTGTCTCCCTTGCCGAGGCAGCGGACGACGCGGTCGTCCAGGTCGATGCGCCCGCGGTCGAGGCCCACGGCCTCGCTCACGCGCAGGCCGGCGCCGTAGAGGAGCTCGACGAGCGCGCGGTCGCGAAGCGCGCGCGGGGTCGTGCCGTTCGCGGCCTGGATGAGCCGTTCGACCTCGCCGGGCGAGAGGGTGCGCGGCAGGCGGGTTCGGCGCTTCGGCAGATCGACCTCGGCGGCGGGGTTGTCGTCCCTCCGGCCGAGGAGCACGAGGTGGTTGTAGAAGGAACGCGCGGCCGCCGCGCGCCGCGCGATGGAAGACGACGCCTGGCCTCGTCCTCGCAGGTCGGCGAGCCACGCCTGCAGGTCGTCGGCGGTGGCATCTGTCGGAGACCGGCCGAGGAAGGACGCGAGGTCGGCGAGATCGCGGCGGTAGGCGTCGACCGTCCTCGGCGCCCGGCGAGCGGCGAGGAGGGCGAGGAAGCCCTTGACGTCCGGATCGGCCGTGGCCTGGTGCCTGGCACCGAGACGTGGCTCAGATGGACGCTCAGGCACGCGGGGTAGGACGGGTCGTAGCCGGGCCTCTGACCGCATCGGACATGGCCCGGTGCCTGGCACCGGGACGTGGCTCCGATGGACGGTCAGGCACGCGGGTGGGCCCGGTCGTAGACGCGTCTGAGTCGCTTGGCATCGACATGGCTGTACACCTGGGTGGTCGAGAGGGACGAGTGGCCGAGGAGCTCCTGGATCGTGCGCAGGTCGGCGCCGCCTTCGAGCAGGTGGGTCGCAAAGGCGTGGCGCAGGCGGTGGGGATTCGGGACGAGCCGACGGAGGGTGGAGGTGTCGAGCGGGCGCCCGTGCGCCGAGAGGAAGACGTGGTCATCGGCGCCCTTGGCGAGCGCGGGCCGGCCGTCCTCGAGGTACAGGCGCAGCCGGTAGGCCGCTTCCTCCCCGAGCGGGACGGCGCGCTCCTTCCCGCCCTTGCCGCGAACGAGGAGCGTCTCCTGCTCGAAGTCGACGGACGCGAGCGTCAAGTCGACGGCCTCCTGCGTGCGGAGACCAGCCGAGTAGAGGACCTCGAAGAGCGCCCGGTTGCGAAGCGCGAGGGGGCCGTCGCCGGTGAGCGCCTCGAGCAGCTCGTCGGTCTCCTCGGGGCGGGGCGCGTGCGGAAGGCGGCGGCCCTTCCGTCCGCTCAGCGAGACCTGCGGGACCTGCGCCGGGCCGAGGGAGGAACGGATCAGCGAGCGGACGGCGGCGAGCTTGCGCGCGAGGGTCTGCGGCGCGAGCTTGCGCGGCGTCCGGCCCGGCCGGTCGGCGCCGAGGTCGGCTGCGTACTCGGAGATGGCCGCGCTGTCGACCTCGTCGAGGTCGAGGCCGCGGTGGCGCAGCCAGGCCGCGAACTCCTCCAGGTCGGAGCGGTATGCGCGCTTGGTCGCGTCCGAAAGCGAGGGGCTCTCGAGAAAGCGGTCGATTGCGGCTCGTGTCTCCACGGCAGGGTTTTTCGCCTGCGAACTAGGGTTCCTGCCCGTGCGCATCCGCCTGAACGTCCGGAACCTCCTGCTCGCGAGCTGGGAAACCGACCGCGAGTCGGTCGAGCGCGCCGCACCACCCGGCGCGGAGCCTGCCGAGGTCGACGGCCGCTATCTCGTCTCCGTCGTCTCCTTCCAGGTGCGCGGTGGCCGAGTCGGGCGCTTGCCCGTTCTGCCGTTCTCGCAGCTGAACCTCCGCACATACGTGGTGTGGAAGGGCGAGCCGGCGGTTCTCTTCAGGGCCTCGCGCGTGACTCCCGGCGGCCTGCCGGGCCTTCTCCTCGGAGCGCCGTATCGAAGCGCGCGTGTCCGGGCGCGGCGCGGCGAGCTGCGAGCGTCGGGGCTCGGCGTCGACATCCGCTACGAGCCCGGCGGCTCGGCCGATCCCGGCGAGCTCGGCCGCCACGAGCTCGGGATCTTCGAGTCGGGCGGGCTCAGGGCGATCCGCATCACACGTGGCCCGGCCGAATGGACGGGCGCCGAGCTGCTGGCTCCGGCGAAAGCACACATGCTCCTCGGCTACGGGTTTGCGCCCGGCGGCGAGCCCGACCTCGTCTACACGCCGGAGACGTGGTTCGAGACGGAGCCTGCGAGGAAGCTCGCCTAGAGGCCAGGCGGGCGGTCGGGACGCTCGGTGCCGGTCTTCCGCTCGAGCCACTCGTCCACGCTCTCGTACGCCGTCGTTGCGACCTCGCCGCCTTCCGTCCGCACGGCGTACACATGGCCCTCCTCGCACCGGTAGAGCCGCTCCTCGAACGGCCGCCTCCTCCACAGCCTTCGCTTGACGCCGCCGTAGACGGGGCCGACGGTGTTCGCGGCCTCGGCGCCGCAGAGGGGGCACGGCTCGGCGCTCAACCGAGGATCTCCTCGAGGCGCGCGGCGCGGTAGTCGAAGATCTCGTCGAGCCACCGCCCCACGAAGGGTCTTTGCACGACGGGAGCCAAAAACCCGCCGGGCACGCGGTAGCGCACGTGGTCGTAGATCTCGGTGCCGCCGTCCAGCGGAGAGAACCGGTGCGTGTGCTCCCAGAGCGGATACGGGCCCGAAATCTGCTCGTCGGCGAAGCTCCTCGGTGGCTGCCAGGCCGCGATCCGCGTCAGCCAGTGGATCGGGACGCGGAAGAGCTCGAGCCGGTAGGCGAGCAGCGAGCCGTAGCGGAGCTCATCCGGCGCGCGCAACACCTCGAAACGGAGCCAGCGGGGCGTGATCTCCTCGAGGTTCGAGGCCTTGGAGAAGAAGCCGAAGGCGTCCTGGATCGAGACCGGGACGAATTGGGTACGTTCGAGGATGTACTCCATTTGCAGGTCTCATCCGGCCTCCAAGACCGGATGATGCGTACGATACGGCGAGCATGGCGATCACCACGGCCTCCAGCGGACTCGAAGGTCACGGGCTCGAGCCCGAAGGCCGGGTCTTCTGGAACCCGACCACATCGCTCCTCTACACGCACGCCCTCGCAGGCGGCGACGCGACCCTCGCCGAGGGCGGCCCGCTCGTCGTGGACACGGGCAAGCACACCGGCCGCTCGGCGAAGGACAAGTTCTTCGTGCGGGAGCCCGAGTCGGAGGACCGGATCGCGTGGGGCGAGGTCAACCAGCCGATCTCGGAGGAGCACTTCGACGGCCTCCGCGAGAGGATCGTCGAGCATCTGAGCGCGGGCGACCTCTACGTCCTCAACGCCTTCGCGGGCGCCGACCCGGCGCATCGGATCAGAGTCCGCGTCCTCACCGGGTCTCCCTGGCACGCGCTCTTCGCCAAGACGCTCTTCATCGACCCGGAAGAGTCCGAGCTGGCCGACTTCGAGCCTGACGCCGTCGTCTTCCACGCGCCGGAGGTCGAGGCCGACCCGGACGAGGACGGGACGCGGAGCGAGACCTTCGTCGTCCTCCACCCCTCGCGGAGCGAAGTCCTGATCGGCGGCACGGAGTACGCGGGCGAGATCAAGAAGTCGATCTTCACCGTCATGAACGACCGGCTTCCGCTCGAGGGCGTCTTCCCCATGCACTGCTCGGCGAACGTCGCCGAGGACGGCCGCGTGGCGATCTTCTTCGGCCTTTCCGGCACCGGGAAGACAACGCTGTCCGCCGATCCCGAGCGCCGCCTCATCGGCGACGACGAGCACGGCTGGGGCGACTCCGGCGTCTTCAACTTCGAGGGCGGCTGCTACGCGAAGGTCATCCGGCTCTCGGCCGACGCCGAGCCGGAGATCTACAAGGCGACGCATGCGTTCGGCACGGTGCTCGAGAACGTCGTCGCGGACGAGCGCGGTGTGCTCGATCTCGGAGACGACTCCAAGACGGAGAACACGCGTGCCGCATACAAGCTCGAGCAGATCGCGAACGCGCTCCCCGAGAAGCAGGCCGGGCACCCGAGCGCAGTCGTCTTCCTCACAGCCGACGCGTTCGGCGTCCTGCCGCCGATCGCCAGGCTCACGCGCGACCAGGCGCTCTTCTACTTTCTCACCGGCTTCACCGCGAAGCTCGCGGGCACGGAGATCGGCGTCACCGAGCCGCAGCCGACCTTCTCCTGCGCCTTCGGCGCCCCGTTCCTCCCGCAGCAGCCGACCGTCTACGCGCGCATGCTGGGCCAGAAGCTCGACGAGCACGGCTCCTCGGTCTGGCTCGTGAACACCGGCTGGACCGGCGGGGCCTACGGGGAAGGCGAGCGCATGCCGATCGCCGCGACCCGCGCGCTCCTGCGTGCCGCCTTGAACGGCGAGCTCGACGGCGCGGAGTACCGCCAGGATCCGATCTTCGGGTTCGACGTGCCGGTCGAGGTGCCGGGCGTCGACACGAAGCTCCTCGACCCGCGCGCCACGTGGAGCGATCCGGCCGCGTACGACGAGAAGGCCGCGTATCTCGCGCGTCGCTTCAAGGAGAACTTCGAGAAGTTCGGCGCCGACGAGAACATCGTCTCGGCTGGCCCGCGCGTCTGACGCCCTCGGGCCTGCGCATCGGATAGCGTCCTAGGTGGTGGAAGCGAAGCACGACGTCCTGATCGTCGGTGCCGGTTGTGCCGGCATGCGCGCGGCTATCGAGGCCCACGACCAGGGGGCGGACGTCGCGCTCATCTCGAAGATCCATCCGGTTCGCAGCCACTCGGGTGCGGCCGAGGGCGGGATCAACGCGGCGCTCGGAAATGCGTCGGAGGACAGCCCGGAGATCCACGCGTTCGACACGGTCAAGGGCTCCGACTACCTCGGAGACCAGGACGCGATCGAGGTTCTCTGCGACGAGGCGCCCGACGACGTGTACCAGCTCGAGCACTGGGGCGCGGTCTTCTCGCGTACCGACGAGGGCCGGATCGCGCAGCGTCCGTTCGGCGCCGCCGGCGCGCCGCGGACGGCCTACGCCGCCGACATCACGGGCCACGTTCTCGTCCACGTCCTCTACGAGCAGGTGATGAAGCGCGACCTCCAGGTGTACGAGGAGTACTTCGCCTGGCAGCTCGTCGAGCACGAGAACCGCTGCCAGGGCGTCATCTGCTGGGACCTCCTGAACGGCGGGCTCCGCACGATCGGCGCGAAGACGGTCATCCTCGCCACCGGAGGGGCGGGTCGCCTTTACTCGGGGACGACGAACGCCTACGCCTGCACGGGCGACGGGATGGCGATGGCGCTGCGCCTCGGCGTGCCGCTCAAGGACATGGAGATGATGCAGTTCCATCCGACGACGCTCTCGCCGACGGGCGTGCTCATCACCGAGGGCTGCCGGGGAGAAGGCGCGTACCTCCTGAACGCCGACGGTGACCGCTTCCTCAAGAACTACGCGCCGAACGCGATGGAGCTCGCGAGCCGCGACGTCATCTCCCGCGCGGAGCAGGTGGAGATCGACGAGGGGCGCGGTGTGGACGGAAACGTGCTCCTCGACCTGCGCCATCTCGGAGCGGAGAAGATCATCGACCGCCTGCACGGTACGCGCGAGCTCTCGATGGTGTTCGCGGGCGTCGATCCGATCCACGATCCGATTCCGGTTCGCCCGGGGGCTCACTACCACATGGGCGGCGTCGAGACCGACCTCGACGGCAAGACCACGCTCGAAGGGCTGTACGCGGCCGGGGAGTGCGCGTGCGTCTCCGTCCACGGGGCGAATCGCCTCGGCGGAAACGCCCTCATGGAGACGATCACCTTCGGCAAGCGCGCAGGCCGTGCGGCCGCAGAGTGGGCGCTCTCCCATACGACGGTCACCGTGCCCGAGGCCGCCCAGGCGGATGCGATGCGCGAGCTCGACGAGCTCCTCGACCGCGCCGACGGTGAGCGGCCGCACGCGATCCGCGACGAGATGGCTCAAACCATGCACGAGAACTTCGGCGTCTTTCGCCGCGAGGAGCAAATGCGCCGCGAGGGCGAGATCATCGCCTCACTCAGCGAGCGCTACGAGCGGGTCGTCGTCGACGACAAGAGCGACGTCTTCAACAACGATCTCACGCAGGCGCTGGAGCTCGGCTTCCTGCTGCAGCTCGCGGCCTGCATGATCGAGGCCGGGATCGCGCGCAAGGAGAGCCGCGGCGCCCATGCGCGGCCGTATGACTTCCCGGACCGCGACGACGAGAACTTCCTGCGGCATACGCTTGTGTCATGGAGGGACGACCGACCCGAGCTCTCGTGGGAGCCCGTGCGCATGACGAAATGGCAGCCGCAGGAGCGCAAGTACTGATGCGCAGCCTCGGAATTCTTCTGGCACTCGTGCTCGCCCTTGCCGCTTCGGCCTGCGGAGGCTCGTCGCAGCCCGCGGCCGAGCAGGCGCCGCAAGACGCGATCGTCCTCGCTGCCGCGAAGACGAAGGACGCGGGCACGTACAAGGCCGACACGACCGCTTCGAGCGAGCTTGCGGGCCAGACCTTCGAGATGAGCGGCACCGGCGAGTTCGACGGCGAGAACCAGCGCGGCCAGATGACGATGACGACCTCGATCGCGGGCCAGGACCTCGACATGGAGATGGTCTATGCCCTTCCAGCCATCTACGTGCGGTACCCGCCCGGGCTCCTGCCCGGAATGCCGGCCGGAAAGCCCTGGGTCAAGCTGGACCTCGAGAAGCTCGGACGTGAAGCCGGTCTCGACCTGAATCAGCTGATGCAGGTCGGGCAGAGCGATCCGTCGCAAGGACTCCAGTTTCTCAGCGGTGCCTCGGACGTCCAGTCAGTCGGGCAGGAAGATGTGCGCGGCGTCCCGACGACGCACTACAAGGGCACGGTGGACCTCCAGGCTTTGGCCGAGAAGAACCCCGCCTTGAAAGACTCGGTCGACCAGCTGATTCAACAATCCGGCGTCACCGAAGTCCCGATCGAGGTCTGGATCGACGATGAAGGCTTCGTACGCCGGATGAAGCAGTCGCTGGAGGGCGCAGCCGCCGGCTCCGGCGTAAAGATGGACCTGACGACGACGACAGAGCTCTACGACTTCGGAACGGACGTCAACGTCGAGGAGCCCCCGGCCGACCAGGTCGTCGACTTCTCGGAACTGATGGGACAAAGCTAAGGAGGCGCGTGGACGTCGCTCTCAAGATCTGGAGGTACGACCCCGACACGGGCGAGCAGGCGCTCGTGGACTACGAGGTCGAGGCGCCCGAATGGGCCTGTCTCCTCGACGTCCTCGACCTGATCAAGGACCGGGTCGACGGGTCGCTCGCGTACCGCAAGAGCTGCCGGATGATGATCTGCGGCTCCTGCGGGATGCGCATGGACGGCCGCGCCATCCTCGCCTGCAAGGAGCGGATGAAGCCGATCGTCGACCGCGGCCATGTCCCTGTCATCTCGGCGATGGGGAACATGCCCGTCCTCAAGGACCTCGTCGTCGACATGTCGCCGTTCTGGACGAAGATCAAGAACATGAAGCCCTGGCTCGAGACGGGCTACGAGGAGGTTCCGGAGAAGGAGTTCATCCACTCGCAGGAAGAGATGAACCCGATCCACAAGGAAGCGCTCTGCATCATGTGCGGCTGCTGCGTCTCGGAATGCAACTCGATGGAGTCCGATCCCGAGTTCTTCGGCCCCGCAGCGCTCGCGAAGGGGTTCCGCTTCGTCGGCGACCCGCGCGACCAGATGAAGGTCGAGCGGCTCGAGGACTACAACGACGAGCACGGGATCTGGGACTGCACGCGCTGCTATTTCTGCAACGAGCGCTGCCCGAAGGGCGTCGACCCGCGCGATGCGATCGCGAAGCTGGGCGCCGAGTCGATCGCGGAGGGCATCGACCGCGACATGGGCGCGAAGCACGCGAACTGGTTCGTCCACTCCGCGCGCACGACCGGGTGGCTCCGAGAGACGGAGCTCGTCCCGAAGACGCAGGGCGTCGTCTCCGCGATCCAGCAGACGAGGTTCGCACTCTCGCTCGCCAAGCGGGGCAAGGTGCCTCCGCCCTTCCCACCGCACGTCGCCGCGAACGTGCAGGAGGCCAGGGCGCTCTACGACGTCGTTCGCAACCGAGGCGTGCGCGGCGCGGCCGGGATCGTCCAGGGCGAGCGCGCGCTTGCGCGGATCGAGCACACCGACCACGGGGGCGCTCGGCGCGACGCGCCCGAGATCACGCCGGGCGAGACGCCTCCCAGGGCAGAAGGATGAGGGTCGCCTACTACAAGGGCTGCCTCGCCTCGCTCTCCGCGAAGGAGCTCGACAGCTCCACGCAGGCACTCGCGCCGAAGCTCGGCATCGAGCTCGAGGAGCTCGAGTCGGTCACGTGCTGCGGCGCGGGCGACATCCACGAGGCCGAGCCCGACTACTACCTGCACCTGAACGCGCGCATCCTCGCCTACGCCGAAGCCACGGGCGCGGACACGCTGATGACGATCTGCAACGTCTGCACGCTCAACCTGCGGCAGGCGAACTTCCAGCTCCAAAACGACGACGCGCTGCGCGAGCGCGTGAGCGACAACCTCGAGATCGTCGGCGCGCCGCGGTATTCCGGCGGCGTGGAGGTGAAGCACCTCCTCTGGCTGATCGCCGAGGGCGACGGCTACGAGAAGCTCAAGGAGGTCGCGCACAAGGGCCTCAAGGGCCTCAAGGTCGCGCCCTTCTACGGCTGCCAGATCCTGCGGCCGTCGAAGCTCATGGGCTTCGAGGATCCCGACCGGCCCTGGTCGCTCGAGGCGATCATCGAGGCGTGCGGTGGCGAGCCGATCGACTATCCCGCGAAGATCAAGTGCTGCGGGTTCCCGATCATCCAGGCCCGCGAGGAGCTTGCGCTCGGTGAGCTGATCCAGCCGATCGAGCAGTCGCTCGAGGCGGGGGCCGACGCGATGGTGACGCCCTGCCCGCTCTGCCACCTCTCGCTCGACGCCTGGCAGCAGAAGCTCGAGGCGTCGACGGGCAAGACCTACCAGATGCCGATCCTGCACCTCTCGCAGCTGATCGGCGTGGCGGCCGGGCTCGACGACTCCGAGCTCAAGTTCCGGCGCCACGTCGTCCCGGTGGACGGCGTCCTCGAGAAGCTGGAAGCGCCCTAACCCCGTGCCCGCGCTGGTGGGCCGTCCGGCGCCGCCCGGCTCGACGATCGGCGTCGTCACTCCCGGCAGCGCGGCCGAGACGCGGGCCGAGGTCGAACGCGGCATCGCTTGGTGGGAGGCGCAGGGCTACCGCGTGAAGCTGATGCCGGGGGCGCTCGAGCGCGAGGACTGGCACGGCGGCAGCCCTGAGATGCGCGCTGCAGACGTGCAGGCGGCGTTCGCGGATCCCGAGGTCGACGTGGTGCAGACGATGCGCGGCGGCTATGGCTCCGCCCAGGCGATCCCGCTCCTCGACTTCGAGGCGATCAAGGAGACGCCGAAGGCATTTATCGGGATCTCGGACATCACTGCGCTCCACGCCGCGCTCCTCACCCGTGTCGGGCTCTCGACGTTCTACGGCCCGAGCCTGACGATGCTCGGGCAGCCGTCGCCCTCCGCCTTCACGGCTGAGCGCTTCCTTCGTGTGCTCGGCGGCGAGACCACCGGCCCCGTGCCCGAGGACAGCGAGCGGCTCACCGTCGTCTCGATCACGGGCGGCAGGGCAAGTGGGCGCATCGTCGGCGGCTGCCTCCTCGACTTCATCTTCACGATCGGGACGCCCTGGGAACCGGATCTCGACGGCGCGATCTTCTTCTTCGAGGACTCGGGGAGCGCACCGATCCAGATCGACCGCGCGCTCCTCTACCTGGATCAGATCGGGAAGCTCGAGAAGGTGCGCGGCATCGTCGTCGGCGAGCTCGCGGGCTCCGAATGGGACAACTTCACGACGGCTCCGCACTCGAAGACGCTGGAGGAGGTTCTCGCCGGGCGGCTTGGTCATCTCGGCGTGCCGGTGCTCTACAACCTGCCGCTCGGTCACGGCGCGAGCCTCGCAACGCTTCCGCTCGGCGTCGAGGCGTCGCTGGACGCAGAGGCGCGGACGCTGACGATCGACGAACAGGCGCTTCGGTAGCGCAAGTTTTTCGGTGCGAAGGGACTCTCTCTATGTGGAGGGGCATTTCCGGCCTGGTTCCTCATACCCGCTCGAGGGCCAGGCCGGAGCTCTATTGCCTAGACTCGCCCCACCGATGGTTCGCAAGTTCCTCCTCCTCATCGCGGCCGCAGCAGCTCTCGCGGCCGCGGTCCGGGCGCTCCTCGGCAGGCGATCGGGTGGCAGCGACGAGACGAACGGCGGGCTCGAGCGCACGGAAGAGCTACGGCGCGAGATCGAGGCGGCGCGGGCCCGTCTTCGCGAGAGCATCCGCTCGCAGGAGGGGTAAGGGCTTGCTCCGGCGCGCCCTCGCCGCCGCGGGCGCGACCGCGGCGGGAGTTGCCGGCTGGTCGCTGTTCGAGTCCCAGTGGGTCGAGCTCCGCGAGGTGGAAGCTCTGGTGCCCGAACTGCCTCCGGAGCTGGACGGGCTGACGATCCTCCACCTCTCGGACTTCCACCTCGGGACGATCTCCTTCAACGGCCGCACGCTCGAGCGCGCCGTGCGGTGGGCTTCCGAGCGGCCGAGCGACATCGTCGCCGTCACGGGCGACCTCCTCTCGCGAAGACGCGGCGAGGCGCAGCTTCAGAAGGCAGTCGCGGCTCTTCGGCCGCGCCTCGGCGCGTTCGCCGTGCTCGGAAACCACGACGTGGAAGTGACGCGGGACCCCTTTTCGCAGGCGACCGATGCGTCGGTGGTCGAGAACGCGGGGGCCGTTCTCCTCGAGAACACCGCTGTGCTCCACGAGCGGAACGGCAAGACGGTGCAGATCGTCGGCGGCGATCAGAGCCTTGGCCCGTACTGGGGCCGGCTGGCCGATCTCGCCGATCCCGAAGCGGACCTCCGAGTTCTCCTCTTCCACTTTCCGGACATCGTCCGCTACCTCCCGCCCGGAGCATTCGATCTCGTCTTGGCGGGACATCTCCACGGCGGCCAGATCTGCATTCCCACGCCTCGAGGCAAGGTGCGGCTGGAGCATCTGCAGGCGGAGCACTGGGAGGGGTTGCACGAGACTCCCGCCGGGCTCCTCCACGTCTCACGCGGGCTCGGCACGAGCTTCGTCCCGTTTCGGTTCCTCGCGCGCCCCGAGGCGACCCGCCTCGTGCTAAGAAGTGCGCCTCGCTAGATGCCGACCCGGCTTCACCCTGTCACCGCCGCCTCGATCGCCCACGCCCCGCCACCGTGCGTCGGGTGCGTGTTCTGGCAGTCGCGGCCCGAGCGCGCGGCGGCGAAGGGAAAATGGGCGGAGCGGATGGAGGACGATTGGGGCCCCTGGGGGACGCTGTACTACGACGACGGCGAGCGGCTCCTCGGCTTCATCCAGTACGGCCCGGCGGGTCACTTTCCGCGGGCGGACGAGCTCCCGGCGGGCCCTCCTTCGGACGACGCCGTCCTCATCACGTGCGCCTACCTCGTCGACCCGAACGCGCCGTGGGCGATCCAGAGCCTCTTCCTCGCGGTCATCGGCGAGGCCCGCGACCGCAAGGCGAAGGCGATCGAGACGTTCGCATACCGCTATCCGGAGGGTGAGAGCGCATACGAGCGCTTCCTCGTGCACCGGACGATCTTCCCGTCCGACTTTCTCGCCGACCTCGGGTTCTATCCGGTTCGCTGGGACGGCGAGGTCGCGCTGGCTCGTCTGGAGCTCGGCGGGCTTCAGCCGGTGGCGGAAGGGTCGACCGCGCTCCTGTGGCGCAAGGTCAAGGAAGTGCTGACGCCGGCGCCGGTACCTCAGAGGCCCTAGGCGGCGTCACGGGCTCGGCACAATCCGCGCGCCACACGCGCGCCGGAGGGGGTTACGCTTGAAAGCGGGTGGTGGCTCGGGGTGGCCCCAGGAGCTACGCCCGAACCAGCCGCCGCTCGAGCAGCGCATCCGCGATCTGGACGGCGTTCAGCGCAGCGCCCTTACGCAGGTTGTCGTTCACGCTCCAGAGCGCGAGGCCCACGCCGGTCGCCGTATCCGCTCGCACACGGCCGACCAGAACCTCGTCGCGGCCCGCGGCGTCTTTCGGCGTCGCGTAGTCCTGCAGCGCGACATGCGGCGCCGAGGCGAGAACCTCCCGCGCCTCCTCCGCCGAGAGGGGCTCCGCCGTCTCGACCCAGATCGCCTGCGCGTGACCGACCAAAACCGGCACCCGCACGCACTGGGCCTGCAGCGGCAGGTCGGGAAGGTCGAGGATCTTTCGCGTCTCGGCGCGAAGCTTCGACTCCTCCGAGAACTCCTCGCCCTCGAGATCCCAGTCCATCGCGAGATCGCCCTCGGCGGGCACGGTGGAGCGGAGCCTCTCGATCCCGGCGTCGCCGATTCCCGACATCGACTGGTACGTCGCGAGGCGCACCGAGGCGAGACCGGCCGCGTCGTGCAGCGGCTTGAGCACACACGACAGCTGGATCGCCGAGCAGTTCGGGTTTGCCACGACTTCGTCGTCTTGACGGAGCGCCGCGTCGTTCACACCCGCCACGACCAGCGGCACGCCGTCCGTCAAGCGGAAGGCGTCCGACTTGTCGATGCAGACCGTGCCGCCTGCGACGGCATGTGGGACGAGCTCGCGGCTGGCGTCCGTGCCTACCGAGAAGAAGCAAAGGTCGAGGTCGCCGGCACCGAGGCTCTCCGCAGTCGCCTCCTCGACCGCGAGCGCGCCGTCGCCGTACGGCACCTGCTTCCCGGCCGACCGCGACGATGCAAAAGCGCGCACGTTCTCGAATCCGCGCTCGGCGAGGAGCCCGAGCGTGACGGAGCCGACCGCTCCCGTCGCTCCGACGACGCCCACTCTAGTCATGCGCCCGCTCCGCCTCGACGGAGGAAAGCTCGAAGGCCTCGTGGAGCGCGACCACCGTGCGCTCGACGTCCCCCTGCGGGACGTAGAAGGCGATCTTGATCGGCGAGGTGGCCACGAGGTCGGGTTCCACTCCGAGGTCGCGCAGCGTCTGGAAGGTCCGCGCCGCGATCCCCGGATGGCTCTTCATTCCCGCGCCGATGACGCTCACCTTCCCGAGGCCGTCGCGCTCCTCCCAGTTCGCGTCGAGCCTCGCGAGCGCCTCCTCCGTCGCCGCCCGGTCCTCGATCGGCGCCGAGAAGACGATGTCGTCGCCGGTCTGGATGATCGTGTCCACGCTCACCGAGGCATTCGCGAGGGCGTCGAAGAGGTCTGCGCGCGCGGCGCCGGAAACGCGGTACACCGCCTCTTCGAGGGTGTGCGTGACGCCTGAGATCATCGCCTTCTCGAGCATCCGCTCGTCCTCCTCCGTGACCCACGTGCCCACCTCGCCCGTGAAGGTGGAGCGCACGTGCAGCTTGACGCCGTGGTTCCGCGCGAACTCGACCGAGCGTAGCGCAAGCACCTTCGCGCCCGAGGCGGCCATCTCGAGCATCTCCTCGTAGCTGACCGCGTGGAGCTTCCGCGCGCTCGGCACGAGGCGCGGGTCGGCCGTGAAGACGCCGTCGACGTCCGTGTAGATCTCGCACGCATCGGCGCCGAGCGCGGCGGCGAGGGCGACCGCGGTGGTGTCGGAGCCGCCCCGGCCGAGCGTCGTGATGTCGTAGTCGGTCGAGACGCCCTGGAAGCCGGCGACGAGGACGATGCGGTCGGAGTCGAGCGCTTCGTGGATCCGGTGTGCCCTGACCTCGACGATCTTCGCCTTGCCGTGAACGGTGTCCGTCACGATGCCGGCCTGCGAGCCGGTGAGCGAGATGGCGTCGAGCCCGAGGTCGGCGATCGCCATCGCGACGAGGGCGCACGAGATGCGCTCGCCGACCGAGATGAGCATGTCCAGCTCGCGAGGCTTCGGCTGCGGGGAGACCTCGTACGCGAGCGAGACGAGCTCGTCCGTGTGCTGGCCCATCGCGGAGACGACTGCGACGACGCGGTTGCCGGCCCGCTTCGACTCGACGAGGCGCGAGGCGACGCGGCGGATCTTCTCCGGGTCGGCCACCGACGTGCCGCCGAACTTCATCACCAACGTGCCTGCGGCCGCCGGCGGCTCGGCCGGCTCGACGGCGGGGACTGGCTCGAAGGTCGTCTCGCTCATCGCCCTGTTTTACATGGGACGGCGACCGGAGAGCGCGCGCCCAAGCGTCACTTCGTCCGCGTACTCGAGGTCGCCGCCGACGGGAAGGCCGCTCGCAAGGCGCGTCACGCGCACGCGGTCGCGCAGGCGGTCGGCCAGGTAGGCGGCGGTCGCCTCGCCGGTCATGTTCGGGTTCGTGGCGAGCACGACCTCTTCAACGCCGTTTCGATCGACGCGCTGCAGGAGCTCGTCGATGCGGAGATGGGCGGGCTCGACGCCGTCGAGAGGCGAAAGCGCGCCGCCGAGCACGTGGTAGACGCCGCGATACTCATGCGTGCGTTCGACCGACAGAAGGTCGGCCGGCTGCTCGACCACGCAGATGATCGACCGGTCGCGCCGCGCGTCGGCGCAGATCTGACAGAGCTCCTCCTCGGTCAGGTTCCCGCACTCGCGGCAAAAGCCGATGCGCTCCTTCACCTCGCGGATCGCATCTGCAAGGGCGAACGCCTCCTCCGGTGGGACGCGGAGGATGTGGAAGGCGAGCCGCTGCGCCGTCCGCGTTCCCACCCCCGGGAGGCGGGAGAGCTGCGCGATCAGGTTGTCGACGAGGGGCGAAAACATCGCCCCATTGTGCCTAGAGTCCCGGCAGGCCCAGTCCCTTGAGGTCGCCCATCGCTCCGCCGATCTTGGACTGCATCAGATCCTGGGAGTTCTTGAGCGCCTGGTTGACGCCCGCGAGGACGAGATCGGCGAGGCCCTCGGGATCGTCCGGATCGATGACGTCGGGCGCGATCGTGATCTCGACGATCTCGCCGGCGCCGCTCGCCTTCACCTTCACCATCCCGCCGCCGACCGAAGCCTCGACGACCTCCTTGGCGAGCTCTTCCTGAGCCTTCGCCATCTCCTCCTGCATCTGCTGCACCTGCTGAAGCATTTTGTTCATGTCCATCTTGGTCACTCGTCGACCTCCCGGGCGTCGAACGTCGTCTTCATGAGAGAGATGATGTCCTCCTCGCTGGCCGGGCCGTCGGCCTCGACGGCCGCCTCCTCCGAATCGCCCTCGCCGACGGCGAACGCGAGCGCGAGCTTGTGGCCCGTGACCTCGTAGAGGACTTCCGCGAGGAGCGTCGCGTTCTTCGGCTCCTCCGCGAGGTTGCGGTGGAAGGAGGCCGCGGGCGGAAATTCGATCACGAGCCGGTTGCCCGAAAGCTCGATCGGCTTCGCCTCACCGAGGACCGAGGCCGTCGGGATCGAGCGCTCGCCGATCGCGGGCAGGACCGCCTGGCCCCAGACCTGCTGAACCTGCTCGAGGTCGAGATCCGGGAGCGGCTCGGCGGGCGCGGCGGCGGGAGCCGGGGCGGCAGCGGGCGCCTCGGCCGCGGGAGGGTGGTGGGGCTCGCGCACCCTTCCCTCGAGCTGCTCGATCCGAAAGGAGAGCGACTGGCGCGAGAGGTCGGCGCCCGGGCGCGTCACCTTCACGAGCGCGAGCTCGAGCGGCAGCCGCGGGTCGCCGCCCTGGCGCACGTCGTCCACGGCGACCGCGAGCAGGTCGACGAGGCGGATGACGTCCGGCTCCCCGACCTGGTTCGCCTGCGCATGCAGGCGCTCGCGCGTCTCGGGTGTGACCGGCAGCGAGTCGGGCACCTCGCCCATGTGCTGGACGAGGAGGAGGCAGCGCAGGTGCTCGAGGAGGTCTGTGACGAGGCGCGAGAGGTCCTGGCCCTGCTCGGCGAGGTCCTCGACGAAGGAGAGCAGCCCGGCCGTGTCGCGGTCGACGATCAGGTCGCAGATGCGGAAGAGCGCCTCCTCCTCGACGGCGCCGAGAAGCTGGAGGACCGCCTGCACGGTGATCTTCCCGTCGGTGGCCGCGGCGAGCTGGTCGAGGGTCGAAACCGCGTCGCGGAAGCTCCCGCGCGCGCTCCGCGCGATCAGCGAGAGCGCAGCGTCCGGCGCGTCGATCTCCTCTCCGTCTGCGATGCGGCGCAGGAGCTTCGTCAGCTCCGCGAGCCGCGGACGCGAGAACAGGAAAGTCTGGCAACGCGAACGCACCGTCGGCAGCACCTTCGAGAGCTCCGTCGTGCAGAAGACGAAGACGAGGTGGGGCGGGGGCTCCTCGATCAGCTTGAGGAGCGCGTTCCACGCGGCGTCCGTGAGCTGGTGCGCCTCGTCGAGGATGTAGACCTTGAAGCGCCCCTCGACCGGCTGGAGGATGACGTGCTCGCGGATCTCGCGGATGTCGTCGATGCCGCGCTGGCTCGCTGCGTCCATCTCGACGACGTCGAGGGAGGTGCCCGCTGCGATCGTCCGGCAGGAGTTGCAGGTCTTGTCCGGCGAGACCGTGGGGCCCTGCTCGCAGTTCAGGCCCTTGGCGAGAATGCGCGCGAGCGAGGTCTTGCCCGTCCCGCGCGGGCCGGCGAAGAGGTAGGCCTGGCGAACCTTGTCGCCCGAGATCGCGTTGCGAAGAGTGCGGACGACGGCTTCCTGGCCCACGACCTCGTCGAAGTCCTGCGGGCGGTATTTCCGGTAGAGAGCCGTCACGCGCCCGACTAGTTTAACGCCCGGTCGCGCACCCTCCGTCGAGGGCGCTTTCGAGGCGGTGCCGACGCTTTCCGCTCGGGCCAGGCTGATCCGCGGCACCTGAGAGAAACTGCTTAGCGCTGCTTCCTCCCGGACCTGACGCGGTTCGCAGGCTCCCAGTGCGCGGAACCTGGCCGTCAACGCTTGCAAGCGCAAGCCCTACTTCGAACGCAA
>DASSBN010000066.1:0-22867 GCA_035698665.1 Gaiellaceae bacterium | reverse complement strand
TCCGTCCTCCGTCAGGCGCCCGTAGAAGAAGACGGGCAGGCCGAGCTCCGAGCCGACCAGGTTGGCAAGCGCGAGCGCCGCGTCGTGCGCGGCCGGCTCGTCCTCCGGCCGCAGCGGCACGAGGGGGACGACGTCGGCGGCCCCGATCCGAGGGTGGGCTCCCTCGTGGCCGTTCAGGTCGACCCAATCGGCCGCCGTCGCAACGCCCGCGAGCAGCGTCTCCACGAGCTCGTCTCCCGTGCCCACGATCGTGAACACCGAGCGGTGGTGATCCCAGTCGGTGTGGATGTCGAGCAACCGGCCCGGCTCCGAGAGGGAGCGCTCGAGTGCGGCGAGCGTCTCGGCGTCACGACCCTCCGAGAAATTCGGGACGGATTCGAGGGGTAAGGCCACGGGAGCAGGATAAAAGCGGTCGGGAAGGCCGTGGATACACTCGGCGTTGGGTCACCTGTGGACGTGGAGAGGCACCCGAACCTGCATACGTTCGCCCGTTTGCTCGGGTTCCTGCGCCCCTACCGCTGGTCGCTCGCCATCTCGATCGTGCTCGCGGTGCTCTCGCAGGCGGCCGCGATCGCGCTCGTCCGCATCAGCCAGAGCGTGATCGACCTCGCCATTCGCCCGCGCGACGAGCAGATGCTCTGGGAGCTGGTCGCGCTCATCGCAGTGATCGGGTTCGTGAAGGCGGTCCTCATGGTCGGCCGGCGCTTCATCTCCGGACGACAGGCGCTCGGGGTCGAGTTCGACATGCGCAACACGATGTACGCCCACCTGCTGCGCCTCTCGTTCGGCTTCTACGACCGGAACCAAACCGGCCAGCTCATGTCGAGGGCCACCGTCGATCTCCAGGCCGTGCGCTTCTTCCTCGGCTACGGGCTCATCTTCTTTTTCCAGCACGTGCTCACGGTCGTCGGCGTCACGGCGATCATGCTCTGGACGGACTGGAGGCTCGCGCTCGTCGCGCTCGCGATCACGCCGTTCGTCGTCGTCCTCGCCTACCGCTACTCGAAGGTCTCGCACCCGGTGCTCCGCGACGTCCAGCAGAAGATGGCGGACGTCGCGACGGTGGCCGAGGAGAACATCGTCGGCGTCCACGTCGTCAAGTCGTTCGCGCAGGAGGAGCAGGAGCAGGAGAAGTTCCAGCGGCGCTCGAACGCGGTCTTCGAGCAGACCGTGCTCGCCAACCGCCAGCGCTCGCTCTACGTCCCGCTCCTCTCCTTCGTGCCGCTCCTCGCCCAGGCGGCGATTCTCCTCGTCGGCGGCTGGATGGTCACGCACTCGAGCCTGACCGTCGGTCAGTTCTTCGCCTTCAACCTCTACGTGACCATGCTGATCATGCCCCTACGGATGCTCGGCATGTGGATCGGGCAGTCCCAGCGCGCGACCGCATCCGGCGAGCGGATCTTCCAGGTGCTGGACGAGCCCGCGGAGATCGCGGACAAGCCGGACGCGGAGCCTCTGCCCGCCGGGCCGGGCCGGATTCAGTTCGAGAACATCTCGTTCGGCTACGACACCGAGCGCTTCGTGCTCCACGGGGTCGACCTCGCGATCGAGCCCGACCAGAACGTCGCCGTCATCGGCCACACCGGGTCCGGGAAGACGACGCTCACCGCGCTCGTGCCGCGCTTCTACGACGTCACCGAGGGCCGCGTGCTGATCGACGGCGCGGACGTCCGCGACGTCTCCCTCGCCTCGCTCCGCTCGCAGATCGCCGTGATCTCGCAGGATCCCTTCCTCTTCTCGACCACCGTGCGCGAGAACATCGCCTTCGGCGCGCCCGGAGCGAGCGACGAGGAGATCGAGTCCGCCGCGCGGCTCGCCCAGGCGCACGAGTTCATCGTCGAGCTGCCCGAGGGCTACGACACGGTCATCGGCGAGCGCGGGATCACGCTCTCGGGCGGCCAGCGCCAGCGCGTCGCGATCGCGCGGGCGATCGCCATGAACCCGCGCATCCTCATCCTCGACGACGCGACCGCCGCCGTCGACGCGACCACCGAGGCGCGAATCCGCCTGGGCCTCCGCGAGGCGATGAAGGGACGGACGACGCTGATCATCGCGCACCGCCTCTCGACGATCTCGCTCGCAGACGAGGTCGTCGTCCTCGACCACGGCCGCGTTGTGGCGCGCGGGACGCAGGCCGAGCTCACGGAGTCGAGCCCGGTCTACCGCGAGATCTACGAGCACGGACTCGTCGACCGCGAGCTGGCCGCTCGCCTGGAGGCCACCGCATGAGGGTCTGGCAGCCGGGGTCCCACCTGACGATGCAGCGCGGGGCCGAGGTCGAGGACTGGTCGTGGCGTCGCACCGCCCACCGCATCTCGACCCTCGCACGCCTCGCGGCCCGCTACAAGACACGGACGACGCTCGCGGTCGTCACGCTCCTCGCGGCGACGCTCACGTCGCTCGCCCCGCCGTACCTCGCCAAGCTCGCGCTCGACGACGGCATCCGCGCGGAGGACTACCGGCGGCTCGTCGAGGTCGTCATCGTCTTCATCGCGGCCGGCGTGCTCAACTGGCTCGCGAGCAGCGCGCAGACCTACTTCACCGGCTGGACGGGCGAGCGGATCCTCGCCGACCTCCGCGACACGCTCTTCCGCCACCTGCAGCGCCTCTCGCTCGGGTTCTACGAGCGCAACCGCGCCGGCGTCATCATCAGCCGCCTGACGAACGACGTCGAGGCGCTCGACCAGCTCGTCACCGACGGCGTCACGAGCCTCTTCCAGAACACGCTCATCCTCGTCGGCTCGGCCGCGATCCTGTTCGCGCTCGACTGGAAGCTCGCTCTCGCCACGCTGGCCGTGCTGCCCTTCATGGCGATCGCGACGGCGGTCTTCCGCTACTTCTCGGCGAGGGCCTACCGGGCGGTGCGGGAGCGGCTCGGCCTGGTCACGGCCACCCTCGCCGAAGACATCGCCGGCATGCGCATCGTCCAGGCCTTCAACCGCCAGTCGGCGAACGAGCGCCACTTCCAGGAGGTCAATGCGCACTACCGCGAGGCCAACCACGTCACCGTCGTGACCAACGGCCTCTACTTCCCCTTCGTCGACTTCCTCTCGACGGCCGCGACGGCCATCGTCCTCGGCTACGGCGGCTACCGCTACTTCGGCAACGACCTGACGATCGGAACGCTGCTCGCCTTCATGCTCTACCTCTCGAACTTCTTCGACCCCGTGCAGCAGCTCTCGCAGCTCTACAACACGTTCCTCGCGGCGGTCGCCGCGCTCGACAAGATCACCGAGGTGCTCGACGAGGAGCCGGACATCCTCGACGCGCCGGACGCGCGCGACCTGCCGACCATTCAGGGGCACGTCCGCTTCGAGGACGTCCGCTTCGGCTACGGCAAGGGCGTCGAGGTCCTGCACGGGATCGAGCTCGACGTGCCGGCCGGGACGACCGTGGCCCTCGTGGGCCACACCGGCGCCGGGAAGTCCACCATCGCCAAGCTCCTCGCGCGCTTCTACGACCCCCGCGAAGGGCGGATAACCATTGACGGCCACGACCTGCGGGCGGTCACGCAGGAGAGCCTCCGCAGCCAGCTCGGCATCGTCCCGCAGGAAGGCTTCCTCTTCGCGGGCAGTGTGCGCGAGAACATCGCCTTCGGCCTTCCGGACGCGACGCAGGAGCAGATCGAGGCCGCGGCGCGCGCGGTCGGCGCGCACGACTTCATCACCGCCCTCGAGAACGGCTACGACACCGAGGTCGCCGAGCGCGGCGCCCGGCTCTCGCTCGGCCAGCGCCAGCTCGTCGCCTTCGCGCGTGCGCTCCTCGCCGATCCGCGCATCCTCGTCCTCGACGAGGCGACCTCGAGCGTCGACATCGGCACCGAGCGCCGGATCGAGCTCGCGCTGCGGACGCTGCTCGCCGGCAGGACGGCGTTCATCATCGCCCACCGCCTGTCGACGATCCGAAACGCCGACCTGATCGTCGTCCTCGAGCACGGCCGCGTGGTCGAGCAGGGAACGCACGACGAGCTGCTCGATCGCGAAGGGCTCTACCTCTCGCTCTACGGCGACTGGGCATCGGCCGCCGCCTGATCTACGCTACGCGCCGATGCAGGCGGGCGCGGTCATCGGCAAGGCGTGGGACATGTACAAGGCGCACTGGCGCCATCTCGTCCCCATCGCCTTCGTCGTCTACGTCCTCATCTCGCTGCTCATCCTGCTGCTCGGCACGCTCGGGTGGCTGGGCGCTCTTCTGGGCTTCGTCGCCAGCATCGCCGGGATCTTCTGGCTGCAGGGGGCGCTCGTCCTGGCCGTGGACGATGTCCGTGACGGCCGGGCCGATCTCTCTCTCACCCAGACGCTCGACCGCGTGACACCGCACCTGGGCACGCTCGTCGCCGCCGGCCTGCTCGCGGGAATCGCGATCGCCATCGGCCTCGTGCTCCTCATCGTCCCCGGCCTCTACCTGATGACGATCTGGCTCCTGATCATCCCCGCGATCATGCTGGAGAACCGTGGCGTCGGCGAGTCGTTCTCGCGGAGCCACGACCTCGTGCGCGGCTACGGCTGGTCCGTGTTCGGCGTCATCGTCCTCACGTTTCTGATCTTCATCGGCGTCGGGATCGTCTTCGGGATCCTGGACTCGGCGGTCGACAGCGCCTGGCTGAGCTTTGCGCTCAACGTCCTCCTCCAGACGGTCACCGCGCCGTTCCTGGCGCTCGCCTGGACGAACACGTACTACGCGCTCCGGGATCTGAAGGGAGCGGAGCCGACCGCAGCCGTCTAAGCTCGGCATTCGTGTCCGAGCTCGACAAGGAGACTCAGGAGCGGATCGAAGATCCGGTCTCCGAACAGGCGGAGGAAGAGACCCGTCTGACGCCCGCCGAGGCGGTCGCGCAGATGCGGATCAAGGTGCCGCCGCGCGCGAACCGCAAGCTCGCGACGCTCGTCGACCGGATCAACGACGACAACCAGGTGAAGGCGTGGTGGCACGTCTCGAACGTGAACGCGGTCAAGCGCCTCGAGATCAACGACCACTCCTGGGTGCACATCCAGATCGTCACGAACATCGCGCTCAAGCTCCTCCGCCAGCTCACGAAGCACCACGTCGAGCCGGCGATGGTGCGGGACTACGGGATGAGCCGCGACGACGCCGAGATCGTCGTCGTGCTCGGCGCCCTCCTCCACTGCATCGGCATGTCGGTGCACCGCGAGGGGCACGAGGACTGGAGCCTTTTCCTCTCGGAGCCGAAGATGCGCGAGCTGCTCGACGGCCTCTACGACGAGCCCGAGCGGACCGTCGTCATCGTCGAGGTGCTCGGCGCGATCACGAGCCACCGAGAGGACGGCAAGCCGCTGACCCTCGAGGCGGGCATCGTGCGGGTCGCTGACGCGCTCGACATGGCGAAGGGCCGCTCGCGGATCCCTTTCGAGCACGGCCGGGTCTCGATCCACTCGCTCTCGGCGGCCGCAATCGACAGCGTGCACATCGGCGACGGGGAGCACGCGCCGATCTCGATCGAGATCGAGATGAACAACTCGTCCGGCGTCTACCAGGTGGACGAGCTCCTGAAGGCGAAGCTCCGCGGCTCTGGCCTCGAGCCCTATGTCGAGGTCGTCGCGCGCATCGACACCGAGGCCGAGAAGAGCCTCATCCCGCTCTATCGCCTCGAGCTCTGAACGCGGAACCGCCGCTACAATGGCCTCGCCCTTGCGGGGTCGTCTAATGGTAGGACGCCTGACTCTGGATCAGGTAGTCAAGGTTCGAGTCCTTGCCCCGCAGCCTCAGAAAAGTCACGTTTTGGTGACTTTTGCGCAGGTCGCAATCATCCGATCGAGTTAGGCCGGCCGGTCCCGCCCTCGCCGATAAGAGAGTAGGCGTCGTCAATCTCAGGCGAGGCGAGGGTGCCGCAGCCCCGCATCGCCGGCCCGCTATTCGGCGGACGACGTCCTCTCCCGAGGAGGGGCGCACGGAAGGAGGATCCGGCGCCCCTCACTCCTATGCGAGCGCCGACGCCGAAAGACGAAGGCCGCCCGGGTGAGCGGCCTTCGACGAGGAGAGGAACGACGCTTTGCGGCGGAGCGTCGGTCTCCTACTTCCTCGGCAGGATGTCCAGTCCTCTTTAGCCCTTCTTCACCTGACTGCCGCCTCGTCCACGGAGGTCTCGGCCGCTTCGAAGCCCTCCCCGTCCACGAACTGACGCTGGAAGAGCTCGAACGTGAGCAGCGCCCCCAGTGGCTGCGTGTGCCGGGCCCGGCCCGAGAGCGTCTCCTCGACGAGCGTGCGGACGGTTTCTTCGCGGAGCTGCCCGCGGGCAAGCGTCCTCGGCTCGAGAAGGATGCCGAGGAGCTCCGCGCCGTCGCGACGGAGATCGGCCGCGTAGTCGCCCAGCCCGGTATGGACGGGCCACCACTTCGTGCCGAGCCGCGCATCGACGCGGCGGTGAAGTCCCCGCCGCATGCGGACGCGCAGCTCTTCTGTCTTCCGCCTGCGACCGGTGAGGCCCGGCGGGATATCGTCGCGCGCGTTCTTGATCGCGGCGAGCTCCGGAAAGCGACGCAGATATGCGCGTTGGACTGCGCCGGTCGGCCGGAACTCGTCCGGCATCCGCCGTAGACGCTCGATCAGATCCGTGTCGTCGTAGGGATCGCGTGGCGCGACGAAGTCCGTGAAGAGCTCCGCGCCGGGCCAGATCTTCCTCGTCATCGTCCGATAGGCCAGCTGCCGTGCGCGCTGAAGGGACGTTCCTTCTTCCTCGTCGACATGCCGTCGCAGGGACGCTCGGGCGAGCCCGCGGAGCTGCCCGGCGAACTCCGGGGTGAAGATCTCCTCCAGCAACTCGTCGGAGATGGTCTGGGCCCGGGAACGGTGAAGGTTGTCGCCTTCGACCGCGTCGCCTCCGGCCCGGAGCGCACCGCCCACCACGCGTGCGATGTGATCCCCGCCGAAGTTGATGAGCACCGCTTGCGCCCCGGCGGAGGCCCGTAACGGACGAAGATAGAGGTGGTGGACGTGAAAAGCCCGGATCGCGCCCTCTGACAACCACACGGTCTCGGCGGCTCCATGCGCGATGTAGCCGGCTTCGAACGGCGCGGTGCGATGGTCCAGGCCGAGCAGGCGGGCGACCTCGGTGCCGAAGCGGAGATCGTTGGAGCCCGGGGCGCCGTAGGTGAGTGCCGCCGTCTCCGGGGCTCGGATGCGGATGATCGAACCGACGCAGCGGGAGTCGTACCCGCCGCTCAGGGCAAGGCCGGCCTCCCCCAGGCGACGCGCCACGGCAGCATCCATCAGGCGGGCGAAGTCCTCCGCCCACTCGTCGAGATCGCCGTCGGGCTCGGGCTCGAGCCGGTAACGCCACCGCCTATGCGCCTCGGTGCGGCCCGTCTGTACGGTCATCGTGGTGGCTCCGTCCAGAAGCGAGACGCCTTCGAGAGGACAGTGGCCCGGTAGCGCGCTCTCGTAAGCGAAGAACTGCGACCACGTCTCGAGATCGAGCCTCGGCTGAAGACCTGCGGCGACCAGCGCCTTCAGCTCCCCGGCGAAGACGGACGCGCCACCGACGTCCGCCATCCAGACGTTCCGGCGGCCGTGGTTGTCGTTGAGGAAGGTGAAGGAATCGGTGCGTGGATCCCAGACTGCTGCCGCGAAGGCGCCCTGCGGCGGGACGAGGTCGGAGCCGGCGCCGAGATAGCCGCTCAGGAGCTCGCGCGCGGCGCCGGCTCCCGTCTGCGCCCCGCTCTCTCCGAAGAGCTCTCCATCGAGCGCGAGCGATACGCCGGTGGCCGGATCGTACGCAACACCGCCGTGCTCGCCGGCAAACCCCAGCGCCACATCGTCGCGGGAGGGCGCGAGCTCGAAGCTCTGCCACGGCCGGCGGAGAAGAGGCCGGGCTGCGGATCGCGCCAGATCGGCCGCACGGGGCCGGCCGAGCACGCACACGAGGCCAGGCATCCGAGCAGGGTACAACCGCCTTCCTCGAACCGACGCGGGACTCAAGATTTCGGCGCCGCTGCCGATTCAGGCAACCGAGGACGCGAAATCCTCCTGCGGCTCGGGGAATGACCGCCAGCATGTCCCCAAGCGGCAGACGAGCGGCGGCCCACGGGCCGCCGCTCCTCCTTAAGGTCGCGTTCGCTACCCTGTGCCGGGTCGGGCGCATTCGTCTAGTGGCCTAGGACGCCGCCCTCTCACGGCGGTAGCACGGGTTCGAATCCCGTATGCGCCTCCTCAGCCACCCAGGTATCGCTGCCGCTCCGCCGGGGTCAGCTCGCGGCCGGTGGCCCGGAGCCGCAGAGACGCGTAGCGCAGAAGACCCGGAACCCCGGCGCAGACCTTGCAGGAATACGAGCGCAGCGTCCCGTCGGCGCCAACGGTCATGATCCGGAGCCCGCTCGGGTCGAACGAGGAGGCGAGCAAATGACTCTCTCCCCCCGTCAGGAACAGCAGGCGCTGCCCGCTCGCGCGATCCCACAGGCCTGCGAGCGAGCGCCCCGCCGTGACGACCCACCGGCCAGTCGGATCGAAGGCTGCGTCGTTGACGCTCGACGCGTGTCCCCGAAGCGTGTAGAGGATCCGCCCGCTAGCGGCATCCCAGACGCGGGCGGTCGTGTCGGCGCCTGCAGTGACCAGGCGGTCGCCGGTGGTGTTGAAGGCGATCGAGAGAACGGCCGTCCCCGGGCTGTGCCTCGTGGTGCGGAACAGCATGCGTCCGTCGGGAAGATCCCACTCCTGGAGCGCGCCGTTCGCATAGCCGACCGCAAGGCGCTCGCCCTCGGGACTGAAGGCGATGCTCGTCACGGCATCCGGGCCGGGGAGCGTTATGAAGGACTCCTGACCCTGCGTCCAGACTCGGGTGCGTCCATCCGGGGCGCCGATCGCGAGTCGCACCCTGACCGGGTCGAGCGCAAGCGCGGTCGGAGCTACTGGAATGTCCACGGTGTCCGCAGCCTCGGTGCCCGGTGGCCGCCAGATCGAGATCTGAAGGCCCGTCGCGGCTGCGACGAGCGAACCGTCCCGATTCACCGCCAAGGCCTTTGGGGAGCGCGCGGGAAGGGTGGTGAGCCTTCGGCCCTCGCCGTCGAGGACTTCGATGCCGTCCTTCCCGGCTACCGCGGCGCGATTTCCGTCCCGGCTGAATTCCGCCGCCACGATCGGCCTCGAGATTTCCGCAATTGGCTGCAGCTCGGAGTCGACGCGGGACGCCCATAGACGAGCCTTGCCGTTTGCGCTCGTGGTCAGGACTTGCTTGCCGGACTCGTCGAAGGCAGCACCCGTGACGACGTCTCCATGACCAGCGAGGATGATGCGCGCGGCGCCGCGTCCCCGATCCCACACGCGGGCGGTTCCGTCCGCGCTCCACGTCACGAACGCGCTCCCGTCCTTGCTGAACCCGACGCCGTTTACGCGGTTGCTGTGGCCGATCAAGTCGGATACGAGAGCCCCCGAGGGAAGTGTCCAGACACGGGCAGTCGTGTCTTTGCTCGTCGTGACGAGCAGTCGTCCGTCTGGGGCGACCGCCGCGCCTGTGAGCGAGCCTTGCCCGCGGAGCACATGGAGGAGCCGCACTCCGTGAACGACGGACCACAGGCGCGCGGCGCCGTCCACTCCCGCGGTCACGAGCAGTCCGCTCTTCGGCACGAGCGTTGCGCTCGTGACCTGGCTGTGCTGGTTCACCGTCCCGATCAAGCGCCCGCCCGTCCCGAACACCCACGCCTTGGGCCCGTCTCCGAAAGCGACCACCGAGCCGCCGTCCGGCCCGAAGGACGCTGCCGTGACCGGCTGCGGCTGGTGCAGCGTGGCGACAGGCGCGCCTCCAGCCGTCCAGACCTTCGCCTTACCGCCCTCCACCGTCAAGACGAGCGATCCATCCGAGTTGAACGATGCGGATGTCGGCGCCCGTCCGAAGGAGGCTGATCGCTCTCCTGTCGCGTCCGAGATCGTCGCCGGTCCGGCGCGCACCGTGGTGAGAATGTGCGCTCCGTCGGGGCTGAAGGAGGCGTTCGTCAGAGGCCCCTCCGCCCGAAATCCTGAAAGCCGAGTCTGATCCTCCTTCGAATACACGCGGACCGCGCCGCCGAGTGTGGCGACGAGGATCCGCTCACCGTCCGGACTGAACGACGCCGCCGCCACATGCCGGTCCGGCAGGACCGCGCGAAGGTGAGAGACGAGCAGCGCGCGGCGCAGGGTGTCGGCCGCCCGGTGCGTCGGGAGGCGCCTCGCGGCCTCCGCAGCGAGCAGCAGCCCGAGCTCGGGGTCGGTCTCGGGCGGGGTCACCGGAATGAGCACCCCCGCCTCTGCGCTCAGTGCGTTCGCCTCCGCGTTCGAGGCCTCGGCGCGTGCCAGGTTCGCCTGCTCGCGCGCGTTCGCGCGCTGGGTGAGCGCATAGATCGTCACTGCGGCCATGGCCGCGAGCGCAACGAGCGCGGCGACCAGCAGGACGAGGAGCCGCTGGTGGCGGCGGCGGGCTGCTTCGCGCTCCCGCGCGAGAGCACGCTCGGTCTCGTGCCGGGCTCGCCAGGCCAGCACAGCCTCGGCAAGGACGTCGTGGTAGATCTCCCAGCGCCCGTCGACGGGCCGCAGGATTCGACGTTCGCCGAGAGAGGCGACCACGGAGCCCACCTCCTCCTCGCCCGCATCCGCGTAGCCGGCCAGATCATCGACGTCATGCGCGATCTTCGTCCCGGAGGGCGTCACCAGGTGATTGAAGATCCGTGCCGCCACGTCGCGCTGCCTGTCCGGCAGGGCTTCCATGGCGTCGTCGAGATGGGCACGCACGATGGCCTCGGCGCGGCCGAGGGAATCGAACGTCGCCAGGCGAAGCACCTCGGAGCCCTGCCCGCGCTCGGCATCCCAGAGCCTCTGCATCACGAGCTGGAGGTACGGCGCCTCGATCGTCGGCGCATTGCCATTCGAAGTGGCGCCGAGCGGATTGCCTTCGAGGCTCACGCGACCGGCCTCCACCTCGTCGAGGACGGCCTCGACGAGGTCGGGCTCGATCTCGACGTGCGCCTCCGCGAGCTCGTTGTACCGTGCGAGGGGCCCGAGGACGGCCTCGCGGGCGGCAGCGCGATCGAGACGCTCGAGGGAGAGATAGTTGCCGAACACGTTCGGAATCCTCCCGGTGAAAACGTCGAGCTCGGCGAGTGCGTCCTCCCTGAGTGCGAGCAGGACGTTCACCCGCAGATGCTTCGCACTCACTACCTCGGAGAGCTCGGCCGCGACTGCCTCGGCATTCGGATAGACGAACAGCTCCTCGAACTGATCGAACACGAGGTAGACCTCTCCAGGGAAGCGGCTGGTGGTGACTGCCAGCCCGTCTGCCAGGGGGGAACCATCGATTGGCGGCTCGACGCCGAGTCGGGTGGCGACGGCACGTGCGACCTCGCCCCGCGGATCGCCCGCCCACGAATCGTTGACGACGACTGCCGCATCGGGGGCCACCGACCGCAGCCTGCGAACGACACCTGCCCTCAGCACCGAGCTCTTTCCAACGCCCAGCGGCCCGTAGAGGACCGTGAAGCGGGATGCCATGAGGTTCGCGGCGATCGTGTCCGTGTCTCGTTCGCGCCCGAAGAAGAGAAGCGCGTCGAGGTCACTGTCCTCGAAGGCCGTTAGGCCTTTGTAGGGGCTCGAGACGAACGGCCGCGCGTCGTTCATCGCGCCGCCTCGACCTCTGTGCCGGCCCGGCGCAGCAGTGAATCGACGAAATCTTCGAGCCCGAGGTTGAGCACGTCGACGTCCCGGTGGCGCCAGAGTGCGCGCTCGAGCGAGGGCATTCCGGGGGCGACCGCCCAGGAGCGATAGCTGAGCCGCGCGCCGCCCCAGAACCTGTTGAGCACGAGCCGCAGGTTCCAGTCACGCATCGCGTAGCCGAGAAAGAGAAAATGGCTTCGGCGCAGATGCGCTGCCAGGGCCACCGGGATCGCGGCAGGCAGGTCGCTCTCCGGCAGGTAATCGAGGTAGTCGTCCTCGGTCACCACAAAGCTCTCCCAGGCGCGCTCAGGGCCGGGATCGACACTCCCGTGCAGCTTCAGGATCACCGTCCGTTGCCCGAGGTCGAGCTCCGTGGCGTAGCGATTCGGGATATCGACGACTCGGGCGGTCCCATCCGGGCCGAAGTGGCAGAACTTCCCCCCGTCCCGCCCGGACGCGAGGTAGGAAACGACGTCGAACTCCTCGCCTGCGTCGAGGAACGCCTGCTCGAGCGCGAGGTCGTAGCTCGTCGTCACGAGCAGTTGCTGCCCCGCCCCTTGCTCGCGCAGGACGGGCGCGAGCGACGCCAGCGAGCGGTGGACCGCTGTTGGCACCGCGCGGGCGGAGAGGAGCTCGTGGAGCTCGTCGTAGAGCGGCCCCGCACCCTTCATGAGCGCGACGTACTCGGCAACCCTCGTCAGCTCCGTACCGCCTTCTGCAGGAAAGCGGAACCGCTCGGCAAGCCTGTGCGCGAGCTCGCCGACCTCGGTGCCGAGGACCGGTACGAGCCGCCCGCGGAGCAACGCATCCGCGATCTCCTCGACGCTCTCCTCTGCTGTCGGCTCGATGAAGACCGTCTCCAGCGCTCGATCCTGACGCAGGATCGACCCGTGAAGCCGCTGCATGGACGGGCTCGGGTCGATCCCCAGCTCGTCGACGAGCACGCGGCGCCCTTCCTGGTAGACGCGCAACGCATCGGCCTGCCGTCCGGATCTGTAGAGGGCGACCATCAGCTGGGACCGAATCCGCTCCCGCAGCGGATGCTCGCCGAGGAGCGCCTCGAGCTCGCTCACGACTCCCGCGTGACGGCCGAGCTCGAGCTCGGCATCGATCCGGTCTTCGACGACGTTCATCCGGAGCTCATCGAGGCGTGCGATCTCCGGCTGGGCGAATGCGTCGAACGCGAATTCGGCGAGCGGCGGTCCGTGCCAGAGCGCTTCCGCCTCACGGAGGAATGCGACGCGCGCCTCAGGGTCGGCGGTGCGTGCCGTCGCAACGAGCCCGAGCACCCGGGCCGTGTCGAGCTCGTCCCCTTCGAGCCGAATCATGTACCCGGGCGGCTTCGTGACGATGCGCGCGGGGCTCAGCAGCTTGCGGAGCTGCGAGACCGCGTTCTGGAGTGACGTCGCCGCCGTTCGTGGCGGCTCCTCACCCCACAGTCCCTCCATGAGGCGGTCGGTCGAGACCACTTCGCCTGCGTTGAGCAGCAGGAGGGCCAGCAGCACCCGTTGATTGCGGCCTCCCAGCCGCACGGGAGCCTCACCGTCCAAAACCTCGAGCGGTCCGAGGATGCGGAATTCCACAGAGTGGTTGTAGCACCCTGAATTCCGCCTGAATAGGCCCGTTGCCGGGCCATTAGCGGCCCGTTGGGAGCCCGTTAGCGGCGAGGCGGACGGTGGCCGCATGGCTACCAAGACGCACCACCTCAACCTCCGCGCCGGCGCCGTGCTTGCCGCCGTCGCCCTCGCTCTCACGGCCTGCGCGTTCGGCCGGCAGGAGAGCGCCGCATCGACCGGCTCAGTGACGGTCTCGCCGGCTCCCTCCGAGCCCGCCGTGACCTCCGCCGAGCGAACCACCTCCACTTGCGGGCTCCGCTTCCCGAACCCGCTGCCGAGCCGTGAGCGGGTCGTCCCGATCCTCATGTACCACCGGGTCGACTACGTGACGTCTTCGACCCCGGCGGCGACGAAGGCGCTGACGGTCAGCCCGGAGGACTTCGGCCGCCAGATGCACTGGCTGAAGCGACACGGCTACCACACGATCACCCAGCGCTCGCTCTTCAGCGCGCTCATGTGCGGCGGCCAACTTCCGCGCAAGCCCCTCGTGGTCACGTTCGACGACGGATACCGCGACGTCTACCGCTACGCGTCGCCCGTGATCGACCGTCTCGGGATGCGCGCGATCTCGTACCTGATCACCGAGCGGATCTCGGGTGACGATCCCAGCTTCCTCAAGTGGAAGCAGGTTCGGCTCTTCGAGAAGCGCGGTGTCGAGATCGGCTCACACACCGTGTCGCACGCTTCCCTGACGTCGCTGTCCGATGCAGCAGCCCTGGCCGAGCTGACCCGTTCGCGCAAGAAGCTCGAGAGCAAGCTCGGCCACCGCGTCCCGTGGCTCGCCTATCCGTACGGTCACTATGACTCTCGCATCGAGTCGCTGGCACGCAAGGCGGGCTACAGGCTCGCCGTCACGACGGACTGGGGAACGCTTCAGTCGGCCAGGCGGCCGTTGGCCCTCAAGCGCCTCCGCATCCTCGACACGACCGGCGTGCAGGGGCTCGCCGGAATGCTCTCGAGGAGCGCGGGCTGAGCTCATCACAGCGCCGAGGCTTGACGCAACCTTCTGGGCCCGTCAAGCCTCGGCCGGCGCGTCCCGCCTGAGGCGCGGCAGGCGAAACCGCCTGCGCCGCCCGCCGTCTCCGATCACCGAGACCACGGTCTGAGCCAGGTGCGGGCACCCGTCCCTCGGGAAGCCGTCGCGGCGGTGGCGGTGCAGCAGCAGGAAGAGGTCGCCGGCCGGCTCATCCTCGTAGACGCGGGTCAGGTGGAGCCGTTCGATGGCGGCGACCGTGGGCTCCCAGATCGACTCGTACCAGTCGGCTGCGATCTCGGCGTCGTCCAGGACGCGCTCGAATCCCTTCATCCTGTGGTACCCGTGCACCTGGACGTTCTCCAGGAGCTCGAGGTAATGCGCGGGACGGCTCACAGGGATGCGGACGCCGGGACGCGCCGCAGTCAGGCCGCTGTCTTCGAGGAAGATCCGCTCGAGCTGACCTAGCACGACATCCAGCATGTCGGCTCCGGCCGGGAGCGGTACGCGCGCGACGAGCTCGGTCACGTCGGCGTCGATCATCTCGGCGCCCGAGCGGCGGGCGAGCGCAGCTCGATGGTGGCCGTCGATGACGAAGTAGGTCTCGCCGAGCTTCACCGTCACGATCGGGGGAAAGGCGCCGTCGGCGAAGGCCGCCTCGAGGGAGCGCATTCGGTCGCGGCTGAAGGAGTGCAGCGGCCGGAAGTCCCGCGTGAACGAGGTTGCTCGGCTGTCGGTTCCGACGAGCGCGTCGAGCGGAACCTCGCGAACGCCGAGGTACCGCCGGCCGAAAGGCTTCAGCCGTTCCTCGACGTCGTCGAGCTCGAGCAGGCGTTCTTTCCGGCGGCGCGGTCTCGGTCCCCGCATCTCGGCCCATCGTACGTCTCGGCAGGCGCCCAGATCGAGTCGTAAAGCCTGCGCCGGACGGGGTCGATTCCTTTTGCGAGGACGATCTTGACCTTCAATCGCAATATTGCTATATAGCAGCTATGCGATTCAGGTGTTCGACATGAAGAACCTGAACGTCGCTCTCGCGATCGGGCTCCACTGCCTCGTGGGAGCCATATTTGCGGGCTTCGCGCAGTACGCAGACTTCGGCGACGCGCAGATGGCCGTGGCCGGGCTGCTCTGGTTCGGCGGGCTCCTTCTGATTCTCGACTTTCGCGAGAAGTCGCCCGGTGGAGTCTGGCTCGCTCCGCTCGTCTGGCCGTTCGCCGCCTGGTTCACCGCGCTCGGCGTCGTCATCCTGCTGGGCGGGCTCGTCTGGCTCGCCGTTCAGTCGCGCGCTTCGGCGACGCCGCCTCGCCCGGCCGCCGCGCCGATGAGCGCGTACGAGAGCAAGCTCTTCGCCCTCGAATCGACGCTCGACACGCTCGAGGCACAGCTGCGCGACCTGATCGCCACCCCGCGGCCCGCGCCGGCGGCGGCCGTCCCCCCAGCTCCGCCCCCGGCGTCCGCATTCAGCCCGGCAATCCGCACCCCAGCGCCGCGCCGCCCCTCCTTCGAGCGCGAGCTCGACTGGTCCGACCTCCTCGGAGCCCGGGCGCTCGCCTGGGCAGGTGGGGTCGTGACCGTGCTCGGAATCCTCTTCTTCTTCGTGCTGGCCGCGAACCGGGGCTGGCTCCTGCCCGAGATCCGCGTCGCCCTGGGCGCGACGACATCAGCCGCGCTCTTCGGCGCGGGCTTCTGGGCGCGCCGGCGGTTCGGCTCCCTGTATGCGGCCGTCTCGGCGGCGGGCGCGGGCATCGCCGGTGCGTACGCAACGCTTCTCGCCGCGACGGCACTGTACGAGTTCGTGCCCGAGCCGTGGGCCCTCGTGGCAGCCGCCGGGATCGCGGCCGCAGGCGCGCTGACCGCGCTCGCCTGGTCCTCCCAGACCGTCGCCGGCCTCGGTTTGATCGGCGCGATCCTCGTCCCGCTCATGGCCTTCGTCGAGGACGGCGAGCTCAGCTTCGTCGGCACGAGCTTCGTCGCGCTCATGCTTGCGGCAACCGCGGTCGTCGCGCTCCGCACGGGATGGCGCGAGCTCATGCTTCTCGCCGGGGCAGCGAGCCTCGTGCAGATCGCGGCGCTGACCGCTCAGGCGGAGGGCGTCGACCGGAGGGTCTTCTGGCTCGCATCGAGCTTCTGGCTCCTCTACCTCGGCGTCGGCCTCGCCTGGCAACTCCTTCGGGGCAGCGGAGGAATCGAGGCGGTCTCCGGAGTCTTCGTGATCACAGGCGGAGCGCTCGCCACGTATGCCACCCTCTTCCTCCTCGACGAGCGGGCCGGATACGGGCTGCTCGCGGTCGCGGCGTTCTACGGCCTGCTCGCCGCCGGATTCCTGCGCCTCGAGCCCTACCGCGACCTGTCGAGCGTCCTCGGCGCCGTTTCCCTCGTCGTGGGTGCGATCGCAGGCGGCGTCCTGCTCTCGGGGAGGTCGCTCACGTTCGTATGGTGCGCGGTTGCAATCCTCCTCGCCTGGCTGGCCGGCAAGGCGCGCGAAAGCCGACTGCTCCTCCCCGCGCTCGCCTATGCGGCGCTCGCCGTCGGCTATGCGCTTGCCGTCGAGGCCGAGCCTCGCGATCTCTTCGTCGAGGCACCGCATCCGGGCAGCGGGGCGCTCGCAATCGCCGCCGCGGCAGCGTCGCTTTCCCTCTTCGCCTTCTTTGCCGGACGACAGGTCGTGAGCGTCTCGGAAACGCCGCTCGGCCGGGCCCTCGACCTGGCCGTGCGCTTGGTCTGCGATCAGGCTCGGGTCTACTTCTGGGCGGCCGGGGCTCTCGTGCTCTACGCGGCCTCGCTCGGCGTCCTCGAGCTCTTCGTGCGGACTTCGGACTTCGACTGGGGCCACACCGCCCTTGCCGGGCTCTGGGCCTCGGTCGCGCTCGGCCTCGTCGCCACGGGAGTCAGGGTCGGGCGCGGCGTCGACATCGGGGGCCTCGCACTCCTCGCCCTAGCGGCCGTCGAGGTTGTCGCCTTCGATTCGACGACGCTCGACGACACGGCGTGGGGAACGTCGTTCCTCCTCGTCGCCTCGGCCGGAGCTCTGGCCGGCTTCGAATACGGCCGCCTCTCGCCCTTTGAGTTCCGCCTGATTCCCGGCAGCGCCGCCGCCGTCGTCAGCGCGATTCTCGCGATCGGCGGAGTCGAGATACTCGCCGACGGCGAGTGGCACGGGGTTTCGACGCAAGGCGGCGCACTCGTTCTCGTCGCGGCTGTGTACGCAGCGCTTGCCGTCCCCATCATCCGCGCCCCCCGGGACCTCTCGACGATCTACTGGTCGATTGCGCTGGCGATCGCGACCGGCGCCCTGACGCTGCTCGTCGCGGACTTCTGGCTCGTGCTCGCCGGTGCAGCCGGCGCGACTGCACTCGTCCTCCTTGCCCGCTTGACCGCCGAGACGAGGCTCGAGCTCGCGGGAGCGGCGGCCTTCGTCCTCACGGGCGTCTACGCGCTCGGGTCGCAGGCGCCGCCGGAGGATCTCTTCACCGTGACCGCTCATCCCGGCGGCGGCGCACCATCCATGCTCGTCCTTCTCGCTGCCGCGCTGGTGGGCGCCTTCACGTTCAGGCGCCAGCCGCTCCGGCTCGCGGCGCTCTGGACTGCTGGAGGCCTGGCGTTGTATGCAACCTCGCTCGGCGTCCTGGAGCTCTTCGTCCGCGTCTCGGACTTCGGCTGGGGCCACGTCGCGCTTGCCGGCCTCTGGGGCACAGTTGCACTCGCCGCTCTCGAGGCGGCCCTGCGGCGCAACAGGCTCGACCTCCAGGTCGCCGCCGGAGCGCTCCTCACGTTCGCCGCAATCGAGCTCGGCTACGACTGGGACCAGCTGGGCAGCCACACGAAGGCAGCGATCGCCTCCCTGGCAGTCGCGGCCGCCGCGCTCGGCGCGGGGATCGAATATGGACGGCTCGCACAGCTTCGCGAGCGGCTCGTCCCCGCCGGAGTCGCGCTCGCGGCGAGCGCAGGGCTCACCGCCCTCGCCCTGGCGACGTTGGGCAGCGGAACGTGGCACCGGATCGATGTCGTCGGCGGCCTTTTCGTCCTCGCCGGCGCCGTGTACGCAGGCCTCTGCTCGGCGCTCTTCCGGCGCGAACGCGACCTCGCGACGTGCCTCTGGGGGATCGGCCTCGGCTTTGCCGTGGCGGGAGCTGCGCTCCTCGTCGACGGCTTCTGGCTCGTCCTCGCAGGCGCTGCGGGCGCGGCAGCCCTCTATCTCCTCGGCGAGATCGTGCGCGAGCCGCGGCTCCAGGTCGCAGCGGCAGCCGTCTACGTGCTCTCGCTCGGATACGCGCTCGTAGTCGAGGCGCCTCCGCGGGAGTTCTTCGTCGAGTCGGCGCACCCCGGAAGCGGCGTCCCCGCCTTGCTCGCCCTCGCCGCCTCGGCCGCGATCGTCTTCTGGCGCCCTGAACCGGTCCGGCACGCAAGGGCAATCGCCATAGGAATCGCCGGCGCGCTTTGCTTCTATGCCGTCTCGCTCGCGCTGCTCGAGCTCGCCGAGATCGCAACCGACGCCGACGTGGGAACGAAGTTCCAGCGCGGCCACACGGCCGTGACGATCTTCTGGGGGCTCGTCAGCCTCGGATTCCTCTACGCCGGCCTCAAGCGCCGGAGCTGGCAGCTGCGCACCGCGGGGTTCGCCCTCTTCGGGGTCAGCCTCGCAAAGCTCTTCCTCTACGACCTCGCGTTCCTCAGCCCGCTGACCAGAGCGCTCTCCTTCGTCGTGGTCGGCGCGGTTCTCCTCTTCGCGGGCTTCTTCTACCAGCGCCTGAGCGAGCAGCTCGAAGGTCGAGGCGGAACGAGCCGCGCGGCCTAACGGCGCCGCGGCGCGCCCGCTACATTCAGTCCATGGACGATGTCAGGGGCTTTCTCGATGCCTGCCAGGCGTTTTTCGACACGATCGCGTCGGTCGCGTTCTGGCCGCTCCTGCTCGCCGTCACGCTCCATGTCGTGAAGCTCCTCCTGCGAGGGCGGGCGTGGCAGAACATCCTGCGCTCCTCGTACCCGGAGTCGCACGTCCCCTACTGGGGCGTGTTCGGCTCGTACATGGCCGGGGTCGGCGTCAACTCGCTCGCGCCCGCGCGCGGCGGCGACGTCGTCAAGCTCTACCTCGTCAGGCGCCAGGTGAAGGACTCGAGCTATCCGACACTCGCGTCCAGCCTCGTCGTCGAGACGCTGTTCGACTTCGTCGTCTCGTCGGTCCTCTTCCTCTGGGCGATCAAGCTCGGGCTCCTGCCGGGCGTGCCGGACCTCCCTGCCCTCCCTGCATTCGACTGGTCGTTCGTCATCCGCCACCCGGTGATCGCCGCGTTCATCGGCTGTGTGCTCATCGGCCTCGTCATCATCGGGATGTCCTGGGCCTCGCATCACGTGGCTCAGTTCGGGGAGAAGCTGGCCCAGGGCTTCGCGATCCTTCACGACCGCCGGGCCTTTCTCACCGGAGTGGTCACCTGGCAGGCGGCGAGCTGGCTGGCGCGCGGCGCGGCCGTGTACTTCTTCCTCGAGGCCTTCCACATCCCCGCGAGCGTGGAGGCGACGGTGACCGTGCTCGTCGTCCAGGGGCTCTCGACGCTCCTGCCCTTCACGCCGGGCGGCGCCGGGACGCAACAGGCTGTGCTGGTCTACGCGTTCAGCGGAACGGCCGCCGCGAGCACGGTGCTCGGCTTCAGCGTCGGCATGCAGCTGGTGACCACCGCCGTGAACGTCGTCCTCGGCTTCGGCTTCATCGCAATCATGCTGCGAACCCTGCGCTGGAAGCAGCACGTTCTCGCCGACCAGGAGCTGCGGAAGGCGACCTCCGAGCCCGCGCCGGGGGAGCCCGCCGCTCAGCCCTCGCGTTCCGTTCTTCCGGGTTGAGGGAACGGCGTATGATGAGAGAGCGCATGGAACCTTCCGTTCGGACCGGCGGACGGCAGACCTATTCGGCAGCCGTCACGGATCTCTGGGAGCGCGTCGGGACGGCTCTGACCCGTCTCGAGCGCATCGCCGAGAGTCCGGCCGACGTGCTCGTCGAGGAACACTCCGACGAGCTTCCGGGCCTTCAGTACTCCCTCCACGCAGGCGCCGAGCTCGCGGTCGGGATCGAGCCGCCACCGACGGCCGAGGATCTCCACGAAGAGCTGGTCGCAGCGCTGACCGAGGCGCGCGACGCGACCGCCGAGGTCGCCTACGCCGTGGAGATCGACGAGGCGGAGGGTGTGGAGCCGCTTTTGCCGGAATGGCGCGGCTCCCTCTTTCGCGTGCGGCTTGCTCGGCTTCGAGCCCTGGAGCGAACGAATGCGCTCGCAGAGACCAGGGCGGAGCCCCCGCGACGGCGCCAGGCGAAACACGAGAGTGCTTCGTGGACGGCGATCGTCGCGACGGTGCTGATTCTCGGCGGCGCGTTCCTCTTCACCGCCGGCGCGGTGCTGGTCGCCTGGCCGGTATGGGCCGCCGGCCTCGCGCTTTTCGCAGGCGGCTTCATCCTCTACCGGCCCTAGCCCCTATTCTCCGGGGCCGGGCTTCTCCCACACGGAGACGTGCTTGGTGCTGGCGCTCGTGAACGGCTCCCGCGTCCAGTCACTCCAGCGCTCGCGCAGTCTCAGGCCGGCGAGGCGCGCCATCAGGTCGAGCTCGGCCGGCCACACGTAGCGAAACGGCACCGGCACGGCTTCGAGCTCGCCGTCCACCACGAAGTAGTGGTGCGAGACGAGGTGCTGCGAGGCGACGTCGAACTCGTCGAAGCCGAAGTGCTCGGGGCTCACGGCGAAGACGCGGAGGGTCTCGCCCGGCGGAAGCCGCTGCAGCTGCGGGACGCCGACCTCGATCACGAAGCATCCGCCCGGCTCGAGGTGTGCGGCGACGTTCTCGAAGCAGGAGACCTGCTCGTCCTGGGTCGTCAGGTTCTGGATCGTGTTGAAGACGAGGTAGGCGAGCGAGAACGTCCGCTCGACCCTGGTCGTTGCGAAGTCGCCGATCGAGACGCCGATCTGCTCGGCGCCCGGCTTGGCCCGCAGCTTCGCGACCATCGCGGCGGAGAGGTCGATTCCGTGGACCGGCACGCCGCGCGCGACGAGCGGCAGCGCGATCCGGCCGGTGCCGATGCCGAGCTCGAGCGCGGCGCCGCTTCCGGCCAGGCCCGCGAGGAAGTCGACCGCGGGCCCGACGACCGCAGGGTCGAACATCGCGCGGCTCGACTCGTCGTATCTCTCCGCTGCGCGCTCGCCGAAGTAGTCCTCGGGCATCGCGCGCTCTCAGGCCGCCGCGGCGTCGAGCCGCGCCAGGGTCTCCTCGCGGCCGAGGAGCTCGATCGACTCGAAAAGACCCGGTGAGACGTTCGAGCCCGTGACCGCCGCGCGGATGGGTTGAAATGCCTGCCGAGGCTTCAGGCCCTGCCGCTCGGCCAGCTCACGAAGGGCCGCCTCGATCTGCTCGGAGTCGAAGGGATCGACGTCCGCGAGCGTCGAGCGCGCCTCGGCGAGAAGCGGTCCCGATCCGTCGAGGAGCGATGGATCGGGAACCACGCGCTCGAAGAAGAACCCGGCGAAGGTGGGGAACTCGCCGAAGGTCCCGATCTTCTCCTGCACGAGCGGCGCGGCCCTGCGCACGAGCTCGTCGTCCCACTCGTAGCCCTGCTCGCGGAGCCAGGTCGAAAGCGCCCCTGCGTACTCGTCAGGCGGAAGCGCCCGCAGGTAGAGCCCGTTCAGGTGGTTGAGCTTGTCGTAGTCGAAGACGGCCGGGCTCGCCCCCACACGCTCGAGGGTGAAGAGCCGGACGAGCTCGTCGCGGCTGAAGATCTCGGTGCGGTCGTCGTAGCTCCAGCCGAGGAGCGAGAGGTAGTTGAGGAGCGCGGGCGCGTAGTAGCCGGCGGTCCTGAACTCCTCCACCGACACCGCGCCGTGCCGCTTGGAGAGCTTCTTGCCGTCGGGACCGTAGATGTTGCCGAGATGCGCGTAGGAGGGCAGCGGCGCGCCGAGGGCCTCGAGCACCCGGATCTGCTTCGGCGTGTTCGAGATGTGATCCTCGCCGCGGATGACGTGCGTGATCCCGTCGAGCCAGTCCTCCACGGGCGAGGCGAAGTTGTAGGTCGGGCGCCCGTCGGCCCGCACCGCGACGAGGTCTTCGAGCTTCTCGCTCGGCACCTCGATGTGGCCGCGCACGAGGTCGTCCCAGGAGGTCGAGCCCTCGTCGGGCATGCGGATCCTGATCGCGCCCTCGTCCTCGTAGGCCGTGCCCTCGGCGACGAGCCGCTGCGCCTCCTCCTTGCACCGCTGCATGCGGTCGAGCTGGTACGTGACCTCGCCGTCCCAGTCGAGGCCGAGCCAGCGGAGCGACTCCATGATCTGCTCGGACGCCTCCGCGACCTCGCGACTGGTGTCCGTGTTCTCGATCCGCAGCCGAAACTCGCCGCCTTCGTGGCGGGCGTAGAGCCAGTTGAAGAGCGCCGTGTGGACTCCCCCGATGTGCAGGAACCCCGTCGGGCTCGGAGCGAAGCGGACGACCGGTGGCACGCGGCTATCGTAGTCGGGTGATCCCGGGCGCCCACATGTCGACCTCAGGCGGGATCCACACGGCCGTCGACCGCATCGAGGCGATCGGCGGAGAGTCGCTCCAGATCTTCACGCAGAGCCCGCGTACCTGGCGCCCGACGAACCACGACCCGGCGAACTTCGAGCGTTTCAAGGAGCGG
>DASSBN010000065.1:0-27291 GCA_035698665.1 Gaiellaceae bacterium | reverse complement strand
CGCGGGCTCCGAGGTCGCAGAGATTCCGATCGTTTTCGCCGAGCGCCGTTCCGGCGGCTCGAAGATGACGCGCGGCATCGTCCTCGAGGCGGTGTGGAAGGTGCCCGAGCTTCGCGTTCGCACCGCTCTGAATCGTCTGTAACCGCGGCTAGAATGGGAGCATGGTGGGTGACGTCACCGACGAGGACTTCCAGGCTGAGGTCCTTGACTCTGACCGACCCGTAGTCGTCGACTTCTGGGCGCCGTGGTGCGGTCCATGCCGCGTCGTCAGCCCGATCATCGACGACCTCGCCGAGCAGCACGGAGACCGCGTGAAGTTCCTGAAGATGAACGTGGACGAGAACCTGCAGACGCAGTCTCGCTACAACGTGCTCTCGATCCCCACGGTCATCCTCTTCGAGCGCGGCGAGCCGCAAGAGACCGTCATCGGCGCCCGCTCCAAGAGCCACTACGAGTCGGCCTGGGAACGCTGGCTCGGCAAAGCCGCCTAGCCCCGAAAGGAATCCCAGCCTTGGAGGGCGGGCTCGACGCCTGAGCCTTCCTCGACGCGGCCGACGACGGTGAAGCCGCTCGCATCGGCGTCCTCGGGCGCCAGGACCGCCAGGAGCTCGTAGTCCTCGCCCATGGTCCAGAACGGCAGGTCGGCGACCTCTTCGATCCGCGCCGCCCGCGGAATCGCGTCGACGTCGAGGACGATCTTGCAGCCCGACCGCTCGGCAATCCGCGCGGCGTCGGAGCCGATCCCGTCGCTCAGGTCGACCAGCGCGTGTGCGACGCGGGCGAGAGCACGTCCCTCCTCGAGCCGAAGCGGAGGCCGACGGTGGGCCTCCACGAGCTCGTCGAAGCCCTCGAGGCCGTGCTCCAGGACCTGGCGACCCGCTGCCGAGCCTCCGAGCGGGCCGGTGACAACGAGCACGTCTCCCGGTCGGGCGCCGGCCCGGCCCGGCACGCGTTCGCTCGTACCGAAAGCGGTCACGGAGAGAAACCAGAACGGCGTCCGCGTGGTGTCGCCCCCGACGACCGGAACACCGGTCTCGTTCAGCCCCTCGTAGAGCTCGACGACCTCGGCCACCTCGGCGTGCGCAGGCGCACCCAAACCGACGAGCAGGCCTTCCACTGCCGCACCCATCGCAGCGAGGTCGCTCAGATTGACCGCAGCCGCCTTGTAGCCGAGGTCCCGGAACGAGGTCCAGTCGAGGCGGAAGTGGATGCCCTCCGCAAGGACGTCCGCTGTCGCGACCCGGCCGTCGCCGAGTAGCGCGCCCTCCGCATCCTGTCCGGAGACGAGGCCGAGCCGCTCGAGCTCCCGCAGGAGCCCGAACTCACCTGCTTCGAACAGCCTCAAGACCGATGACGTCGACGGGGCCCGAGCCTGCGCCGAGGTCGTCGAGCCCGGCGCGAACGGCCTCGGAGGCGATGCGGGCGGCGCCGCGCGCCGCGTCCTCCAGCGACTCACCGCGAGCGAGCAGTGCGGTCAGGCTCGCCGAGTGGGTGCAGCCGGCCCCATGGGTGGCGTCCGACTCGTGGCGCTCCACCGGGATCGGGACGTGGCGCTCTCCGTCGTAGAGCCAGTCCACCGCCTGGGTCCCGTGACCGCCGGTGACGATCACGGCTGTAGGGCCAAGGGCGTGAATCCGCTCGGCCAGCATCTCACGGTCCGCGCCGTCCGAATACGGCACTCCCGCAAGCGCGCAGGCCTCGTGCAGGTTCGGGGTGACGACGCTCGCAAGAGGCAGTAGCTCGGCCACGAGGACCTCGACCGCGTCGTCCTGCAGGAGCTTCGCACCGGAGGCAGCCACCATGACCGGATCGACGACGAGCGGGACGCGGTGCGCCGAAAGAAAGCTCGCAACCGCCTCGACGATGCGCCGGGAGAAGAGCATGCCGGTCTTGGCCGCGTCCACCCCGATGTCGGCGAAGACGACCTCGAGCTCGTCCCGGATGAACTCCGGGGGCGCCTCGTGGACCGAGCGCACCTCCGTCGTGGACTGCGCGGTCAGCGCCACGATCGCGCTCATGCCGTGACAGCCGAGCGCGGCGAAGGCCTTCAGGTCGGCCTGGATCCCGGCGCCACCGCCGGAATCGGAGCCCGCGATAGTCAGACAGCGGGGAATCACCGCGGCTGAGGCTAGCATCGGGCCCGTGACGATCGTGACCTGGGACGAGCTCCTCCAGGGCGAGGAGCTCGCATATCGGAGCGAGATCCCGGCCCAGCGGGCCGACGTCGTCCCGATCCCGGATGGGCTCCATCCGAAGCTGCTCGAGTCGCTCGCCGGCCTCGGCCTGGACGACCTCTACCGCCACCAGGCGCAGGCCTTCCACGCGGCGGAGCGGGGCGAGCACATCGTCGTCTCGACCGGAACCGCGAGCGGCAAGACCCTGGCCTTCAACCTGCCCGTCCTGAACGCGCTCGCGGAGGAGCCGAAGCTTCGCGCGCTGTACCTCTATCCGACCAAGGCGCTCGCCCAGGACCAGGCCCGCGCGCTCGCCGCCTTCAGGCTCCCCCGCCTGCGGCCGGCGATCTACGACGGCGACACGGAGACCGAGCGGCGCTGGCAGATCCGCAAGTGGGCGAACGTCATCCTCACGAACCCGGACATGCTCCACGTCGGCGTGCTGCCACACCACGACCGCTGGGGCGACGTGCTCCAGAACCTCCGCTATGTCGTCGTCGACGAGGCGCACGTCTACCGCGGCGTCTTCGGCTCGCACGTCGCCAACGTTCTGCGCCGTCTGCGCCGCGCGGCCGCCGTCTACGGCGCCGAGCCACAGTTTCTGCTCGCCTCGGCGACGATCGCCAACCCGGGCGAGCTCGTCGAGTCCCTGCTCGGCGTCGAGGCCACGGTGGTCGAGAAGGACGCGGCCCCGCACGCGGCGCGCACGGTCGCCTTCTGGAACCCGCCGCTTCTCGACGAGGAGCTGCAGCTTCGCGCGAGCCCGCTCGGGGAAGGCGCGAAGCTCCTCGCCGACCTCGTCGAGCGCGGCCTCCGCACGATCTGCTTCGCCAAGTCGCGGAAGGCCGCAGAGCTCATCCACCGCTTCGCCTCGGAGCGCGTCGGGCCCGAGCTGGCCGCGCGCCTCTCCCCGTACCGGGCCGGCTACACCCCGGCCCAGCGGCGCGAGATCGAGCAGCGCCTCGTCGAAGGCGACCTCCTGGGCGTGACGGCGACGGATGCGCTCGAGCTCGGCATCGACATCGGCCTCTTGGACTGCGCGCTCTCTGTCGGCTTCCCCGGAACGGTTGCGAGCCTGCGCCAGCAGTGGGGCCGGGCGGGAAGGCGCAGCCAGGGTCTCGCCGTCCTCGTGGCGAGCGAGGACGCCCTCGACCAGTTCTTCATGCGGGAGCCCGAGACACTCATGAACCGGCGAGTCGAAGCGGCCATCCTCGACCACGCCAACCCGCGCGTGCTCGACGGCCACGTCCTCGCGGCTGCGTTCGAGGCGCCGCTCGACGAGCGCGACACCGTCTTTCTCGGCGAGGAGGCACTGATCCGCGCCGAGGCGCTCGTTGAGACGGGCGAGCTCAGGAAGACGAAGACCGGCTACGTGTGGTCGGGCCGCGATTACCCGGCCGGGCGCTTCTCCCTCCGCTCGACGAGCCCGGAGTCGTACGCGGTCGTGGAGTCCGAGTCCGGCTCGGTGCTCGGCCTCGTCGAGACGGAGCGCGCCTACTCCACCGTTCACGACGGCGCCGTCTACCTCCACATGGGCGAGGCCTACAACGTGCTCGTCCTCGACCACGACAGCCATACCGCTCTCGTCGAGCCCTTCAGCGGCGACTACTACACGCAGGCGAAGAAGGAGACGATGACCTCGATCGAGGAGCCCCAGATCGTCGAGACGCGGATGGGGATGGAGGTCTCCTTCGGCCGGGTGAGCGTGACCGAGCAGGTGATCGGCTACCAGAAGAAGTCGATCCGCGACCAGGCGACGCTCGACCTCGTCCCGCTTCTCATGCCCGAGACGACCTTCGAGACCGAGGCCGTCTGGTACCTCCCCGAGGACTGGATGCTGGAGGACCTCGACGAGATGCCGCGCCTCCTCGGCACCCTGCATGCGGCCGAGCACTCGATGATCGCGCTCCTGCCGCTCTGGGCGATGTGCGACCGCTGGGACATCGGCGGGCTCTCGACCAACCTCCACCACCAGACCGGGCGCCCGACGGTGTTCATCTACGACGGCCATGCGGGAGGCGTCGGGATCGCCCGCCGCGGCTTCGACCAGCTCGAAGGCTGGGTCGGCGACACCGCCGCGCTCCTGGACGGCTGCCCCTGCGAGAGCGGCTGCCCGTCCTGCGTGCAGTCGCCGAAGTGCGGGAACCTCAACGACTTCCTCGACAAGGCCGGGGCCCTTACGCTCCTCACCCGGATGCGAAAGGCGGCCGCCTAGATGCAGCATCGCCACGCCAAGGGCGGCACGCTCGTGCTCGGAGGAGGGTTCGCGGGAAGCTACGTCGGCCGGCTCCTCGGCAAGGCCGGCTGCACGATCGTGAGCCGCGAGAACTTCATGCTCTACACGCCGAGCCTGCCCGAAGCCGCGTCGGGGACCCTCGAGCCGCGGCACGTCGTCGTGCCGCTCCGGATGATGTGCCCCCACGCCGATCTCCTCCTCGGCGAGATCACGAAGATCGACGAGGCCTCGCGGCAGGTCACCGTCGACACCGAGGCAGGAGGAATCGAGCTCGAATACCGAAACCTCGTCGTCGCGCTCGGAGCGATCGCGCGCACCTTGCCGATCCCCGGCCTGGCCGAGCACGGACGGGGGTTCAAGGACCTCGCCGACGCGATCGCCCTTCGCAACCACGTGCTCCGCCAGCTCGAGGCGGCTGACGCCGTGGTCGATCCCGAGGTCGCGAAGCGCCATCTCACATTCGTCTTCGTGGGAGCCGGCTATGCGGGAGTCGAGGCGCTCGCCGAGCTCGCGGACCTCGTCCGCGACGCGCTCCGCTACTACCCGCGCCTGCGCGGGATCGAGCAGCGCTGGGTGCTCGTCGACGCCGCGCCGAAGATCCTTCCGGAGATCCCCACGCGCCTCGGCGACTACGCCGCGAGCCAGCTCGAGAAGCGCGGGGTCGACATCCGAGTCGGAACGACCCTCGAATCGGTCGAGGAGCACGCCGCGACGCTTTCGGACGGCGAGCGGATCGACACCGACACGCTGGTCTGGACCGCGGGCGTCCGAGCGACGCCGGCGGTCGGCCGGTTCGGGTTTCCGGTGGACGAGAAGGGTCGGGTCAAGGTCGGGCCGACGCTCTGCGTGGAGGAGCGGCACGACGTCTGGGCGCTAGGTGACTGCGCCCGCGTGCCGAACGAGGCCACGCCGGGCCAGTTCGATCCGCCCACCTGCCAGCACGCCCTCCGCCAGGCGCGCCGTCTCGCCAAGAACCTGCAGGGCGAGCCGAAGCCCTACCGGTACCGCATGCTCGGCCAGGTCGCCACATTGGGACGGCACAAAGGGATCGCCGACGTCCTCGGGCTCCGCTTCCGCGGCTTCATCGGCTGGTTCATCACGCGGACGTACCACCTGTACCAGCTTCCGCTCCTCCGGCGGAAGCTCCGCGTCGTCACCGACTGGACGGTCGGGCTCTTCTTCCGCCGCGACATCGCCGAGCTCTCGATGCTCGGGCGTGCGAGCCGCCTCGGCGATGACTGACAGGGAGCTCGAGCGCGCGGCCGCCTTCGAGGAGCTCATCCGCGACCGCTGCGCCGAGCGCGTCGTGGAGACCCGCTTCGGCCCCGCCCTCTTCAACGACACGTTCGCGCGGATCTGGAACCTGAACGTCGTTCGCGCGGAGCGTCCCGGCGACGCGACCGCGGAGGAGGTCGCGGCCGAGGTCGACCGGGTGCAGGCAGGCCTCGGGCACCGCCGCGTCATCCTCCCGCTGGGCGCAGAAGAGCTCGAGAGCGGGTTCCGGGAGCTCGGCTGGGAGGTCGACCACTTCCTCTTCATGGCGTATCGCAGCGGCGGCGAGCCGGCGGACACCGCTCACGTCGAGGAGGTCGCTCCCGAGCGCCTCCATCGGCTGCGCGAGGAGATCGTCCGCGAATGGCAGACGCATGCCGACCCGGCGACGGTGGAGGAGATCATCGCCGCCGACAACCTCATGTGGAAGGCCGCGAACTCCAGGATCTTCGGCATCGTCGAGGGAGGCGAGGTCGTGAGCTCGGCACAGCTCTACTCGGACGGAGGCACGGCGCAGGTCGAGGAGGTCGCCACGCTCCCGTCGCACCGCGGCCGGGGCCATGCGAAGGCCGTCGTCACGAAGGCGGTGGAGGAAGCCCTCGCCGGCGACCACGACTTCATCTTCCTCGTCGCCGACGGAGACGCCTGGCCGAAGGCGCTCTACAACCGCCTCGGCTTCGAGGAGGTCGGGTCCCGCTTCGCCTTCCTACGGCACTAACGAAGCTTGTCCAAGGCCTTGCCGATGGACTGCTTTCCGTGCAGCACGGGCTCGAAGAGGTCTCCGTGCTTCTCGATCCGCGCCAGGACGGCGTCCATCGTGAAGGCGAGCGGGTCGAGTGACTCGTTCACCTCGTCCCACCGAAGCGGCGTCGAGACCGGCGCGCCTTCGCGCGGCCGCACGGAGTAGACGGACGCAATGGTCTTCCCTTCGCCGTTCTGATTCGAGTCGATGAGGACGCCGCGCCGCTTGGATTTCGACCACTCCGTCGTCACGAGCCCGCGATGGGTCCGCTCCAGCGTCCTTGCGACGATCTCGGCGAACTCGCGCGTGTCCGCGTACGTGTAGCGGCGCTGGATCGGGACAAGAACGTGCATCCCGTCCGAGCCGCTCGTCTTGGAAAGGCCCTTCAGCTCGAGCGCGTCCAGGACCTCCTTCACGAGCAGCGCCACCTGGACGACCTCCGGGAAGCCCACATCCGGTGACGGGTCGAGGTCGAAGAGGACGAAGTCGGGCCGCTCGGCCCTGTCCACCCGCGAGTACCAGACGTTCATGTCGATGCAGCCCATGTTCACCATCCAGAGCAGCGCGAGCTCGTCGTTCACGAGCGGGTAGGCGATCATCCGCTTTTGCCGCGACTCCCTCGAGGTGGCTCTGAAGGCCTTGCGGTCGATCCACTCGGGCATGTGCTTGGGCGAGTCCTTCTGGAAGAAGAAGTTGCCGTCCCGCCCGTCCGGGTAGCGCTTCATGGTGAAAGGCCGGTTCTTGAGGTGCGGCACGAGGACCGGCGCGACGTCACGGTAGTACCCGAGGAGGTCGCCCTTCGTCAGGCCGCTCTCCGGGAAGAACACCTTGTCGAGGTTGGACAGCCGCAGGACGCGTTTGCCCCGCTTGATCTCGGTCTCGATCGGCACTTCTCGCCGCACCTCCTCGGCCTCCTTGTCCTCGCGCAGGCCCTTGTAAGAGGGAGCGCGAAGCCGGTTGTCGTGCGTCCATTCGGCGAACTCGACCTCGGCGACGAGCGTCGGTTCGACCCAGACGATGTCGCCGCGGCGCACCTTGGGCATCTTCGGGACGAAGCCGAACGGCGACTCCTTTCGCTCGAGCGGACGGAGGCGGCGCAGGAGCTTGTCGATCTCCTTCTCCGTGAAGCCCGTTCCGACGTTTCCGACATACTCGAGCCCCTGCCCACGGTTGACGGCGAGGATGAGGGAGCCAAGGGTTCCGGACCGGCGCCCCTTCCCCCGGGTAAAGCCGGCGACGATGAACTCCTGGCGCCCATGCGTCTTCACCTTCAACCAGTTGCGTGAGCGCCGGCCCGCCTCGTAGCGCGAGCCCGCCTTCTTGGCGACGACCCCCTCGAGTCCCTGCTCCTCCGCGGCCTCGGCGAGTGCAGGGCCGTCGTCGAACGCCTCGGAGAGGAGGATCGTGCGGTTCCGGCGATCGAGCAGCCCGGCCAGGGTCTCGCGCCGCTCCTCGAGCGGGCGATCGACCAGCGGGGTGCCCTCGACCTCGAGCACGTCGAAGGCGTAGTAGACGATCGCCCCGTTTCCCTGCTGCATCTTGGAGAAGCTCGACCGTCCCTCCTCGTCGAGCGCGCACACCTCCCCGTCGAGGACGCAGTCGGGAGTCTTGACCGCGGAGGAGAGCGCCCGCGCGACGTTCTCGAAGCGCTCGGTGAGGTCGTTGCCGTTACGGCTGACTAGGCGGGCCTCGCTTCCGCGCAGGTAGGCGAGCGCGCGGTAGCCGTCGAACTTGACCTCGAAGCTCCAGTCCTTGCCCGGGGGAACCCGCTCGGAGAGCGTCGCCAGCATCGGGGAGTACTGCGCCTGCTTCCCGCTCGCCTTCGGCGGCGCCTCGTCGCGCTTGCGGATCAGGAGCCAGTTCTTCTCCTCACCGGAGAGACGCGCGGGCACGAGCGTCCACACGCCCTGAAGGCGCTCCCCTTCGAGGCGGACGGTGAGTCCGCCGTCGCGCTTCTCCTCGAGCAGCTCGTAGGTGCCGGAGTCCCAGATCTCGACCGTGCCCGCCCCGTACTGGCCCTTGGGGATCTCGCCTTCGAAGCCTGCGTAGTCGAGCGGGTGATCTTCGACGTGAACCGCGAGATTGCGCTGGCCGGTCTCGAGCGGCACGCCCTTCGGCACCGCCCAGGAGAGAAGCACGCCGTCGCGCTCGAGCCTGAAGTCGTAATGAAGGCGGCGCGCGTCGTGGCGCTGGACGACGAAGATCGGCGCCTTCTTTCGGCCCTTTTTGCCGCCGAACGGCTCCGGCGTCTTCTTCCGATTGCGCTTTCGCTCGTAGTCGCTGAGCCTCGCCACGGCCGTATGTTTATCCGACTCGGGCTTGGGTAGAACGTCGTCGCGAGAGGGTCCTTAGCGACTTCTCTGCCGACCAGGGGGGGTTGGCACTCAAGGCCGGTGCGAACCGGCCTTGAGGCCTTGTGTAAAGGTCTTGTTTGGTGGGGGAAAACTCTGTGGATGCTGTGGGAAACGGGGTCGAACGCCCGTTTCACTCAAGGAAAATCCCCATCTTGCGGAATTTCTGGCCCCGCTCGCGCCTTCGCTTCGCCGGATCCATCTGCTTGACCTCGTCGAGGGCGATTCCCAGGGATTCCCCGAGGAGCTCCGCGGCCACGTCGACGTTCTCGTGCGCTCCCCCGGGAGGCTCGGGGACGACGCCGTCGATGACGCCGAGCTCGAGGCAGTGCAGCGCGTCCGGCTTGAACGCAGCGGCGGCCTTCTTCGCCTCGCCCGCATCCCGCCAGAGAATTGCGGCGCAGCCCTCGGGCGAGATGACCGAGTAGATCGCGTTCTCCTGCATGAGGACGCGATCGGCGACAGCGATCGCGACGGCGCCGCCCGAACCGCCCTCGCCGATGATGCAGGACACCGTGGGAACGCCTAGCCGGAGCATGAGGAGCTGCGAGCGGGCAATCCATCCGCCTTGCCCGTGCTGCTCCGCGACGACTCCCGGATAGGCGCCCGGCGTGTCGACGAGGGTGAACACGGGAAACCCGTGCCGGTCCGCGAGCTCCATCACGCGCATCGCCTTGCGGTAGCCCTCGGGATACGTCATCCCGAAGTTGCGGTGCGTGCGCTCCCGAATGTCGCGTCCCTTCTGGTGCCCGACGAGCGCCACGGTCTCACCCCTGAAACGGCCGATGCCGGTCACGAGCGCCGCGTCGTCGGAGAAGGAGCGATCCCCGTGCAGCTCGATGAAGTCGTCGAAGATCCGCTCGACGTAATCGAGCGTGTACGGCCGGTCCTGGTGGCGGGCGAGCTCGACCGCGCGCCACACGTCGTCGGCGCTCGGCTCCTCGGCGATCCGGTCGATCTGGTGCTGGAGCCTCGCCATCTCCCCGGAGACGCCCACCCCACGGAGAAGCGGGAGCTCCCGGAGCCTGGCCAGGCGCTCGCGCAGCCTGAGCTGCTCGACGGTGCCTTCGGAGCTCTCAGTCGCCATTTTCGAAGAGCGCGAGGACCCGGCCCAGGTAGGGCCGAAGCTCGGGCCGCGGGACGATCGCGTCCACGTGGCCGAAGCGGGCGTTCGACTCGGCGAGCCCGAAGTCTTCAGGCAGCTTCTCCCGGGTCGTCTGCTGGACGACCCGGGGACCGGTGAACGCGAGCAGCGCACCTGGCTCGGACACGATCACGTCGCCCAGGCTGGCGAAGCTCGCAAGCACGCCGGCCGTCGTGGGGTGCGTCATGACGGAGACGAACGCCGAGGGCTTCTGCTGCAGAAGGTCGACAGCCGCAACGGTTTTCGGCAGCTGCATGAGCGAGAGGATCCCCTCCTGCATGCGCGCGCCGCCCGAGGCCGTCACGCAGACGAGAGGCACGCCACGATCAGCGGCGCGCTCGCACGAGCGGGCGAACTTCTCGCCGACCGCGCTCCCCATCGACCCGCCCATGAACGCGAAGTCCATCACCGCGAGCTCGCACGGCCTGCGCTCGATGCTCGCGCCTCCGGCGATGAGCGCGTCTCCGAGCCCGGTGGCCATCTCGGCCTCGGCGATCCGTTCCGTGTAGGCGCGCAGGTCGAAGAAGCCGAGGGGGTCGGCCGAGCGCAAGTCCGTGTCCTGCTCCTCGAAGGTGCCTCGGTCGGCGAGCTGCTCGACCCGCCGGCGCGCGCGGATGGGGAAGTGGTGCCCGCAGTGCGGGCAGACCCAGAGCGCCTCGTCGAGCTCCTCGTCCCGGTAGTGGGAATGGCAGCTCGGGCAGGTGTTCGGGTGCTTCCCTCCGGGCGGTTCCGGTGGCTCAGGCCCGCGGTGCTCGATGGAGACGTCGATCCGGCTGGCCATGACCGGCCTATCTTAGAGGTCTCTCAGAGACCGACTGCGCGGCAGAACCTGGCGAGCCCGGCCACGTTGGCCGGATCGGCGGCCAGCCCGGAGAAGCCCAGGCCGGCGACCGGCTTGTGCCGTGCCACGTCGAGGAGGACGTCCTCGGCCGCCTCGGGAGTCATCCCCCCGGGCTCGGGCATGAACATCGAGACCCCGCAGTCGGGCTCGAGCACGTCGCAGTCGAACGCGACGTACACGGCATCCACGCCGTCGATTGCGTCGGCGACGCGCTCCTCGCCGAGTCGCAGGCCGCTCTCGACGATGAACGTCTCCTCCGGCGCGTCGAGGTTTCGCGCGCCGACGAGCGCCACGTCCTCTGCGGCCACCGTGTCGGAGTCGATGAGCATGCGCAGCGGCATCCCCCACACGTTGCCGCTGGGCGACGACTCGGGCGTGTTCAAATCCCCATGCGCGTCGAACCAGACGATCCCGAGGCGGCCGACGCGCGTGGCCAGAGCTTCGACGGCCCCGACGTGCGCGCAGCAGCAGCCGCCGACGACGAGCGGCCGCTCGGGGAGCGAGCAGGCGAGCGCGAGCGACTGCTCGGTCAGCGTGTCCTCCTCGATGACGCCGGCCTCGGGGTACGGCAGCTCGAGGAAGGCCGCCTCGACCATGGACTCGCCGTCCTCGCCCCACGCCCGCGGCACGCGTACGAGGCCGGCGCGGTAGGTGCGCCCGCAGGAGTGGCATTCGTACTCGCCACCCTCGAGAGCCACCGCGGTCAACGTGCGGCACTGGGGACAGCGCGCCCGGAGGGTCGACACGGACTACACGGTAGCTGGGACCAGCTCGTCGAGGACGGCGGGGAGCCGGGAGAGGTCCCGTAGCTCCGCCGCCCTCGGCAGATCGCTCTTCTCGCCGAGGCGGTTGATCCACACCGCGCGCAGGCCGAGCCGGCCCGCCGGCTCGATGTCGTGGAAGAGGCTCGCGGCCACGTGGACGTGCAGGTCCCGATCGGCGCCGTAGCGCTCGAAGAACCGCTCCCAGTGGCCCGAAGCCGGCTTGTAGGAACCGGCGTCGGCCGCCGTGATCTGCCCGTCGATGGGCACCCCGATGCGCTCGAACGAAGCCGCGAGGAACTCCGGATCCGTGTTCGAGAGCGGCGCAAGCTTGAAGCCGCCGCTGCGAAGCTCGGCGAGCGTGCCCGGGACCTCCGGGAACGGCCTCCAGCTCGGAAGAGAGTCTCCGAGCACGCGTTCCTCTCCCGGCGGAAGGCCGAGGCCTTCCTCGGAGGCGAGGAGCGCGAGCGTCTCCGCGAGCACCTCTCGGTACGGGATCGACCGGCCTTCCTCGACGTGCGGCTCGAGCTCGTGGTAGCGCTCGAGCAGGCGGTCGGCGTCCTCTTCAGGCCAGATCCGCGCCAGCTCGCCGCGGATCCCGCCCATCCAGTCGATCATCGTGCCGTAGACGTCGAACGTGACCCAGCGTTCGTCGGCCAAAGCCGGTTACCCCTCGAACTTCTTGATGACCAAGCAGGCGTTGTGGCCGCCGAACCCGAAGTTGTTCGACAGGGCCACGTCCGTCTGCCACTCGCGCGACTCGTTCGGGATGTAGTCGAGGTCGCACTCGGGATCGGGATACTCGTAGTTGATCGTCGGCGGGACGACGTCGCGCTGCACGGCGAAGATCGAGGTGATCGCCTCGATCGCCCCGGACGCACCGAGGCAGTGACCCGTGGCGCCCTTCGTCGAAGAGATCGGCGTCTTGCGGGCCTTGTCCTCGCCGAGCGCGACCTTGATCACACGCGTCTCGCTCGCGTCTCCGAGCGGGGTCGACGTGCCGTGCGCGTTGATGTAGTCGATCGCATCGGGCTCGACGCCCGCGTCGTCCATCGCCATCCTCATCGCGCGGGCGGGATGCTGGCCGGTCGGATCCGGCTCGGTGATGTGCTGCGCATCCGACGAGATGCCGTAGCCGCCGAGCTCGGCGTAGATCTTCGCGTCGCGCTTCTTCGCATGCTCGAGCTCCTCGAGCACGACGATCGCCCCGGCTTCGCCCATGACGAAGCCGTCGCGCTCGGCGTCGAAGGGGCGGCTTGCCTGCTCGGGCGCGTCGTTCCGGCGCGAGAGCGCGCGCATGGCGCCGAATCCACCGATGCCGACCTTGGTGATCCCCGCCTCGGTGCCACCGGCGAGCATGACGTCGGCACGCCCGAGGCGAATGTCGTCGAGCGCCTGCCCGATGGCCATGTTGGACGCCGCGCAGGCGGTGCACTCCGACCAGAGAGGGCCGCGGGTTCCAAGCTCCATCGAGACCCAGGCGGCGCCCATGTTCGGGATGATCGCCGGGATCGAGAACGGATTCACGCGGTCCGGCCCCCGCTGGAGCAGCTGGTCGTAGCAGTCCTGGAATGCCTTCAGCCCGCCGATCCCGGTCGCGACGGAAACGCCGACCCGATCGGTCTCCGGCTCGACCTCGATCCCGGAATCCTCCTCGGCCATCCGCGCCGCGGCGACGATCATCTGCGCGAAGCGGTCGAGCTTCCGCGCCTTCCGGTGCTCGAGCCACTTCGTCGGCTCGAAGTCCTTCAGCTCGCAGGCGAAATGAACCGCGAAATCGGAGGGGTCGAACTGCTGGATCGGCGCCGCCCCGCTCTTGCCGGCGGTGAGGTTCGTCCAGAAGGTTTCTGCGTCGTTGCCGAGCGGCGTGACCGCTCCCACTCCGGTCACGACCACGCGCTTGCGTCCGTTCATGCTCACGCTCGTTCCTCTCCCTACATCCCTAGGCCACCGTCGACGAGCAGCACCTCGCCCGTGATGAACGCGGCCTCGTCGGAGCAGAGAAAGCGTACCGCACGCGCTACATCCTCCGGCTCGCCGAGACGTCCGAGCGCGGTGTTCCCGAGGATGAGCTGGCGCATCTCCTCCGAGATGACGTCGGTGAGCGCGGTCTTGATGTAGCCGGGCGCGATCACGTTGACGCGAACCCCTCTTGACCCGAGCTCGCGGGCGAGTGCCTTCGACATGCCGATGATGCCGGCCTTCGAGGCCGAGTAGTTCGCCTGGCCGGGATTCCCGTGCAAGCCGACGACGGAGGACATGTTCACGATCGACCCCGCGCGCCGCTTCAGCATCTTGCGCGCAACCGCCCGGCAGGTGTTGAACGGGCCGCGCAGGTTCGTCTCGATCACCGTCTCCCAGTCGTCGTCGCTCATCCGCGCGATGAGGGTGTCCCGCGTGACGCCGGCGTTGTTGACCAGCGCGTCGATGTCTCCGAGCTCCGACTCGACCCGCTCGACGAGCGCAACTGCCTCGTCGGGGACCGAGACGTCGGCCTGGATCGCCAGCCCGCCGATCTCGCTTGAGATCTCCTCGGCAGCAGCCTGGTCGGACCGGTAGTTCACCGCGACGCGGGCGCCCGCCCCGGCGAGCTCGCGGCTGATCGCGGCTCCGATCCCGCGCGACCCGCCGGTCACCAGGACCACTTTCCCCTCGAGGGACGCGAACTCGCTAGGCGGCAGAGAGCGTCTCCTGCAACTTCTCGAGCGATTCCGGGTCGCCCACCGAAACGGTCCGGAGCGAACGGTCGCAGCGGCGCAGCAGCCCGCTCAGCACCTGGCCCGGGCCGATCTCGACGAAGGTCGACACGCCCTGCTGGACGAGCTCGCGGACGGCCTGTGTCCACTTCACGGGCCCCGTCAGCTGCTCGACGAGAAGCCCGCCGATGCGCTGTGCCTCCTCGACCCGAGCGGTGACCGTCGACATGAACGGCGTCACCGGGCTCGAGAAGCTGACGCGCTCGAGAGCGGGCCGCAGGATCTCGGCGGCTCCCTCGACGAGCGGGCTGTGAAAGGCGCCGCTCACCCGGAGCTTCACCGTCTTCCGCGCTCCGCGGGCCGAGGCCTCTTCGATGAGCCGGTCGACGGCCGCATTCTCGCCCGAGACGACGACCTGGCCCGGGCAGTTGTAGTTCGCCGGCCACACGTTGTGGATCCCGGCACAGAGCTCCTCGACGATGGTGTCTTCGAGGCCGAGCACCGCGGCCATTGCGCCCGGATGCCGGTCGGCCGCCTCCGCCATCGCACGCCCGCGCTCACGAACGAGCGCGATCGCGTCCCGGTCGGCGAGCGACGCGGCCGCGGCGAGGGCGGAGTACTCGCCCACCGAGTGGCCGACGACGAAGTCCGGCCTGATCCCGAGCGTGTCCACCGCGCGCAGGCACGCAAGCGAGGTCGCCACGAGGGCCGGCTGCTGTACGTCGGTCCGCGTGAGCTTCTCGATCGGCCCCTCGAAGCAGACCTGCGCGACGTCGTAGCCGACGGCCTCGGAGGCCTCGTCGTACACCGCGCGGGCCTCGGGGAACCGCTCTGCGATCGCACGGCCCATGCCGACGTCCTGCGAGCCCTGGCCCGGAAAGCAGAAAGCGATCTTCACGGCGTCCCGTTACCCCAGACCGTGTACGCGGAGCCCCAGGTGAGGCCGGCGCCCATCCCGGTCATCAGCACTCGCGTGCCCTCCTGCAACCGCCCTTCCCGAACGCCCTGCGCGAGGCAGAGCGGGATCGAGGCGGAGGAGGTGTTGCCGTAGCGGTCGACGTTGACGAAGACCTTCTCCTCGGGGATGCCGAGCTTCGATGCGGCGTGATCGATGATCCGCTTGTTCGCCTGGTGGGGGACGTAGAGATCGACGTCCTCGACGGTCAGGCCGATCTCGCCGAGAAGCTTCTCCGCGGACGAGACGAGCACTCGCGTCGCGAACTTGTAGACCTCTCGGCCGTTCATCTGCAGAAAGTGCATCTCTTGTGCGACGGTTTCGGCGCTTGAAGGGTTGCGCGAGCCGCCGCCCGGAATCGACAGCTCCTTGCCGCCCTCGCCGTCCGAGCCGAGCTCGAAGCCCTTGAAACCCCCATCCGGCACGGGGCCGATGACGACCGCGCCGGCTCCGTCCCCGAACAGCACGCACGTCGCCCGGTCATGCCAGTTGATGATCTTGGAGAGCGTCTCGGTGCCGACGACGAGCGCGTTCTTCGTGAGCCCGCCCGCAACCGTCCCGTAGGCCTGGGCGAGTGCGTACATGAAGCCGGTGCAGCCCGCGGAGAGGTCGTAGGCCGCCGCGTCGGGTGCTCCCAGCTCGGACGCGAGCAGCGAGCCGGTGGAGGGGAAGAACATGTCAGGGGTCACCGTCGCGACCACGACGAGGTCGAGGTCGGCCGCAGCGACGCCTGCCTGCTCGAGAGCCTGCCTTGCGGCCGGGAGGGCGAGGTCGCTGGCCGCCTGCCCCGGATCGGCGATGTGCCGCTCCTTGATGCCGGTCCGCTCGGTGATCCACTCGTCGGAGGTCTCGACGAGCTTCGAAAGGTCGTCGTTCGTCAGCACCTTCTCGGGCACGTAGGAGCCCACGCCGACGATGCCGATCGAGCCGTTCTGCGAGACGTCGGCGAGCATCCGCTCAGCTTTCGGTGACCGCGAACATCAGCGTGCCGCGTGCCGCCAGCTCCCCGTCCACAGTCGCGGTCGCCTTGCCGCGGCCGACCGGTCCGCGCATCCGCTCCAACTCACACGTGAGCTCGAGCTCGTCACCCGGGAGGACCATCCGCTTGAAGCGCACGTCGTCGATCCCGGCGAAGAGGGCGAGCTTGCCGCGGCTCGCCTCGTCGGCGAGAACCGCGACCGCGCCGCATTGCGCCATCGCCTCGACGATGATCACGCCGGGCATGATCGGCCGGCCCGGGAAGTGGCCGGTGAGGAACCACTCGTCGTCCCGCACCTGCTTGCGCGCAACGACGCGTGAGCCGGGCTCGAGCACGGTCACCTCGTCCAGAAACAGGAACGGGTCACGGTGCGGCAGGATCTCTTCGATCTGCTCGCGCCCCAGCGCGACGCTCACGCCGGCGTGTACTCCTCGAGCAGCGTCCTGAGACGGGCCCGCGCGCGGTGGACGTAGCACTTGGCCGTGCCCACCGGCATCCGCGCGACCCGCGAGATTTCCTTGTAGGAGAGGCCGAAGGAGTCGCGCAGCACGACCGCGATGCGCTGGTCGTTGGACAGGCGCGAGAGGGCATCTGCGAGATCGCGCCGCAGATCGCCGAGCATCGCCGCGTTCGACGGGTCGTCGTCGTCGGACGGGGTGTGCTCGTCGAGCTCGAGCGGCTCCGCGCGGCGCACGCGCTGGAACGCCATCCGGTCACGGCACGTGTTCACGACCAGGCGGTGCAGCCAGGTGGCGAACTGCGCCTCGCCGCGGAACTGCTTCAGGCGCGTGCAGACCTTCACGAGGGACTCCTGCGCCGCGTCCCTCGCCTCCTCGAGGTCGCCCATGAGCTGCGAGGCAAGTCGGTTCACCCTCGGCGCGTAGCGCTCGACCAGAGCATCGAGCGCGCGCCCGTCGCCGTTCGTGGCCTTGTCCACGAGCTCCGAATCCGTCAGCTTCGAGTAGACGATCAGTCGCGGCACCGACGGGATCGACTCGGTTTGCAGAGGCTTGGCGGCTGTCGATTGCACGGCGTTAGTCTAGTGCTAGTGACCCCCCTTGACTCGCTTGCGCCGGAGCGTCTCGCCGACCTTCTGGGAGGCCGCTTCGGACACCCATACGTCTACGAGGCGAGCTGCGAGTCGACCCAGGAGCTCCTGGCCGAGGATTCGCCCGAGGGAGCGCTCGCCCTTTGCGACGAGCAGACGGCGGGACGGGGGCGGCTCGGACGGAGCTGGAGCGCGCCTCCGGGCCGAGCTATCCTCGCCTCCCTCCTCTTGCGCCCTCCCGCGGAGCGCGCGGTCTCAGAGCTCTCGCTCGTCGCCGGGACGGCTGTCGCGGAGGCGATCGAGGGCGAGGTCGGCCTCGCCGTCCAGGTGAAGTGGCCCAACGACGTCATGCTCAACCGGCGCAAGGTGGCGGGGATCCTGGCCGAGGCTTCCGGCGGAGCCGTCGTCGTGGGAATCGGCGTGAACGTGAACCAGGAACGGGACGAGTTGCCCGACGATGCGAACGTCCCGCCGGGAAGCCTGTACACGAGCGACGGAATCAAACGCGACAGGGCGCCGCTCCTGGCCGCGATCCTCGAGCGGCTCGAGTCGAACTACGACGCGTGGCTCGAGCGGGGCCTCGACGGCGTCTACGACAGCCTCGGCTCCCGCGACTTTCTCCGCGGCCGGCGGATCGCCCTCGATGGCGAGAGCGGGATCGGCGTCAAGATCGACCGCGACGGCCGCTTCCTCGTCGACCTCGGAGGCGAGCAGCGCGCCGTCGAGTCCGGCGAGATCCTCTTCGAGCGCTAGCTCGCCACGTGAACGGTCACGCGCGGGCCCGTGTTCGCGGCCGCGTCGATCGCCTGCGCCCGCACGCGGGTCGCCCGTGGGAGGATCGCCTTCGAGTACCCGGCCTGGCGCTCCACCCTGCGTACGACTCGCCAGTTGGGAGATCCGTAGCGGAGCCGCACCAACGCCGCCTCGCTCAGCCAGAGACGGACGGCGGTGCGCCCGTCCTCACGACGGTGAGCCGAGACGATCCGCACGGTCGGCGCGCGGGTGTCCACGGTGAGCGGAACGGAGAGGGAGCGCGTTCCGAGACTCGTCGTCGCCTCCACGAGGACCCGGTACCGGCCGTCGGCCACTTGTCCGCTTTTCGATCGGCCGTCCCAGGGAAGCGAGGCGGCGCCGGCCGGGAGAGAACCCAGCCGGTGAACCGTGGCGACCGACTGGTCGCCACGCATGACGCGCACCCGAACGTCGGCGTCTCGAAAGAGGGTGAAGGAGACGGCCGTCACGTCGAGACGGCCATCCCCGTTGGGCGAGAACAACGTCGGCGCGGCGTCGAGATGGCCGAGTGTGCGGTCGACGACGACCCCGCGACTCTTGCGCACCTCCTGGCCCGGCGAGGTTGCAGTGAGGCGAACGCGGTAGTGCCCGTCGCGAACCACGTTCCCGGACGAGTTCCGGCCGTTCCAGGTCAGTCCCGCGCGCCCGGCCAGGTACGAGTACGAGCCGGCCAGCGTGCGCACGACCTTCGAGTCGGAATTGAGCACCTCGACGGCCACGCTCCCCCGCGCCGAGAGCGAGAACGACACGGACGCGGACTCTCCGGTCCCATCGCCGTTCGGCGTCACCGTGTGAGGACTCACTGCCAGGCTCGTCACCTCGAGTGGAGGCGGCCCGGGCACCGTCCCTCGAGCCGGGCGGAGGTCGGAGCCGGCTCCGATCTCGTAGGTGAACTCTCCGAACGGAGTGTCGGAGGCATCCCACGTCCAGTCGACCGCGCTCCCGTTTCCGCCCCCGCTCGCCACGGTCGCGCCGGCTGCGTCTCGTATCGTCACGGTCCACGGCAGAGCCTCGGTCAAGGTCGCCGTGAACCGAACGGGGCCGCCGAGGCTGCCCGAGACCACCGGCTTGTACAGCTTCGGAAGGCCTGTCGCCGCGACGTCGGCCGCGATGCCGGGGAGCTGGGCGTAGAGCGAACCGCCGGGACAGCTCGTCGGGCCCGTGTCACGGTGCCCCGAAACCGCCCGGAGGCTCACCTTGGTGCCGGCCGGGTACTCCGGGTTTCCACCGGACGTCCAGGTCAGCTTGCCGAGCGGATTCACGTGGGCGACGTCGAGCCGCCAGGCAAGGAGCCTGACGAGCGCGGCCCGCGCGGCAGCCGAGATCTTCTGCGAGGCGTAGTTGCCGAGCACCGCGACTCCCGTGCTCCCGGTGTTGAACCCCTCGGCATGGGCGCCCACGACGTTGCGCGTGATCCCGCCCGCCCGGCCCTCGAAGACCTGGCCGTACTTGTCGACGAGGAAGTTGTAGCCGATGTCGTTCCAGCCGTTGCCGAGCACGTGGTAGCGCTCGATCCCGCGCACGATCGCGGCCGACTCGGACGCCGAATAGGAGTTCGTGCCGGCCGTGTGATGGACGACCGCGAAATGGACGGCTGACGCGTAGTCGGGGCTCGCGCGGACGATCGACTCGTCGGCATTCCACTCGGCACGGCGGATGATCGCCGGCTGCGAGGCGCGCGCCGCCGTGCGTGGCGGGAGAGAAGCGGTCGAGGCCTCCGGATCGCTCCAGACGAAGTACGCGCGCAGCCTCGAGACCCTGCCGTCGAACCGGTACTGGATCGAGCTCGACGGGCCCGTCCAGTAGGGGCTCCCGAGCTTCCAGGGCCGTGTTGCCGCTCCCTCCGCCGACCCCCGGTCCGGAGCGTCCTCGGCCTCCGTGGCGACCTCTCGCCAGGTACTCCACTTCCCGGCGAGGGAAGCGGTGCGGAACGAGACCGTCCCCGGCCCCTGCCAGTGCAGCCCGACCAGGTTGAACGTCTGCGCCGCCTGTCGCGCGTGCACGTCGCCCGCCGGTCCAACCGGTTCGTCCCGGACGACGAAGCGGTCCGATCCGAGAGCGATCGCCGGAACTGCGAGGGCGAATGCGAGGGCGGCGAGGGCGGCGCGAAGCAGGGTCATTTGCGATACAGCTGCCTTCTCGGAAGGCAAACAAAGGCCTTCTCGGCGCTCAAGAGCGAAAGCTTGACCCTGATAGAATTCTTACACTCGAAGATGCTGCTCCTGCGGGGTTTTTCGGCGCTTCTCTGCGCCCTCGCGGCCGCCCTGGTGCTGACGGGGACGGCACTCGCAGCCGAGCCGCCACGCGTCCTCGCCGTCGAGTTCGAGAACGACGTGAACCCCGTCACGGCGGACTACCTCACGAGCGCAATCGACCAGGGCGAGAAGGACGGGTACGACGCCGTGGTCATCCTCATGGACACGCCGGGCGGGCTCGACTCCGCCATGCGCGACATCATCAAGAAGGAGCTCGAGTCGACCGTGCCGGTTGTCGTCTACGTCTATCCCCAGGGCTCGCGGGCCGCCTCCGCCGGAGTGTTCATCACGATGGCGGCCGACGTCGCCGCGATGGCGCCCAACACGAACATCGGCTCCTCGACCCCGATCTCGACGAGCGGCGGCAACATCCCGAGCGACCTTCGCCGGAAGGTGATCAACGACGCGGCTGCCTACATCCGCGGGCTCGCCGAGACGCACGGCCGTAACGCCGACTGGGCCGAGCAGGCGGTGCGGCAGGCCTCGAACCTGACGGCCGAGGAGGCGCTCGACCAAAACGTCGTCGACGTGGTCTCGCCCGACCTTCCAACGTTGCTGAACGACATCGACGGCATGAAGACGCAGCCGAAGGGCCTGGTGCTCCACACCGCCGGCGCCGAGGTCACCACGATCCACATGTCGCTCTGGAAACGGGTCCTCGACACGCTCATCGACCCCAACATCATCGTGCTGCTCCTGTCGCTGGGAGCGCTCGGCATCACGGTGGAGCTCTTCAACCCCGGGCTCATCTTCCCGGGCACCTTCGGAGCGATCTCGCTCATCGTCGCCTTCTACGGGCTGCAGGTGCTGCCGGTCAGCGCCGCTGGCGTCTTGCTCATCCTGCTCGCGGCGGCCTTCTTCGCAGCGGAGCCATTCGTGATGAGCCACGGCGCGCTGGCCCTCGCCGGCGCTGCCTGCTTCGTCATCGGCTCACTGATGCTCTTCGACCCGGCAGGTCCCGGTTACCAGGTCTCCATCTGGGTCGCGCTCGCCATCGCCGGCACGTTCGTCCTCCTCTTCATGTTCGCGCTCACGAAGATCCTCCAGTCCCGGCGGCGGCGGCCTGTGACCGGGCAGGAGGAGCTCGTAGGCCAGGTCGGCGTCGTCCGCAGGGCGCTCGACCCGGCGGGGCTCGTCTTCGTCCGCGGCGAGCTCTGGCAGGCACGCTCCGACGACGAGCCGATCGGCGTCGGCGAGGAAGTCATCGTCGAGAGCCTCGACGAAGGCCTTGTGATCCACGTCCGCCGCGCCGAGGCTCCTGTGCCCCTCACGGCATAGGATAGGAAGCCCCCGAGGAAAGGGAGCCCAATGGTCGCGGCGCTCATCGCAATCGCAGCAGTCGTCGTCATCCTGCTCTTCCTGCTCTCGTCCGCGATCCGGATCACGCGGGAGTACGAGCGGGGCGTGATCTTCCGGCTCGGCCGACTGCACTCGCCGCCCAAGGGCCCGGGTCTCTTCCTCCTCATCCCGGTCGTCGACAAGATGGTCCGCGTCGACCTGCGGACGGTGACGCTGAACATCCCGCCGCAGGAAGTGATCACGAAGGACAACGTGCCCGTCCGCGTGAACGCGGTCGCCTACTTCAGGATCATCGACCCCGAGAAGGCGATCGTGCAGGTCGAGAACTTCATGGTCGCGACCTCGCAGATCTCGCAGACCACGCTCCGGAGCGTGCTCGGCCAGCACGTCCTCGACGAGCTCCTCTCCGAGCGGGACAAGATCAACGCGATCCTGCAGGAGATCATCGACGAGGCCACCTCGCCGTGGGGCATCAAGGTCTCTATCGTCGAGGTCAAGGACGTCGAGATCCCGACCGGGATGCAGCGCGCGATGGCGCGTCAGGCCGAGGCCGAGCGCGAGCGCCGCGCCAAGGTGATCGCCGCCGAAGGTGAGTTCCAGGCCTCCGAGCGGCTCAAGGACGCGGCCAACGTCATGAGCGAGAACCCGATTACGATCCAGCTCCGCTTCCTGCAGACGATGCTCGAGATGTCCTCCGAGCGGACCTCCAACCTGATCCTTCCGATCCCGCTCGAGCTCTTCAAGCCGTTCCTCGGCGGCGGGAACGACAAGTCCAGCTGAACGCCGAGACCCCTCCGGAGCTTCGCCGAGACCCGGTCTCAGGCCGCTGGGTCGTGATCGCGCCGGCACGAGCGCATCGACCGGGCGCGGGGCGGGTCGAGGAGGCCGAGCGGGCGGACGACGTCAGCGGCTGCCCGTTCTGCGCGGGCCGCGAGTCGGCGACGCCGCCGGAGTCCTTTGCCATCGGCCCGCCAGGCCGGGCGGCCGACGCGCCGGGGTGGTGGGTGCGCGTCGTTCCGAACAAGTTCCCGGCCTTCGGGCCCTGGTCGGACGAGGGCGACAAAGGCGGCCTGTTCGCGCGGCGCGCGGCGCGGGGCAGGCAAGAGGTCGTCGTCCACTCGCCGCGCCACGTTCGCACGTTCGCCGACCTCACCGGGCGCGAGGTCGAGCAGGTCGCGGAGGCCTGGCAGAACCGCGCCGCGACCGCGAAGGAGCAGGGCTTCCCCTACGTCCAGGCGCTCGTGAACGAAGGGCGTGCGGCAGGCGCGAGCCTCGCCCACAGCCACTCGCAGCTCTTCTGGCTCGAAGAGGAACCTCCGCTCGTCGCGCAGGAACGCGCCGCGCAGGAGGCCGAGGGCGGCTGCGTCCTTTGCCGGGTCCTTGCCGAGGAGATCGAGCAGCGGATCCGCATCGTCGACGAGCGCGACGGGCTCCTCCTGCTCTGTCCTTTCGCGGGACGCCAGCCCTACGAGATGCTCGTCGTCCCGCGGGAATGCTCCCACGACCCCTTCGAGGGGCCGAAGCTCGCCGCTGCGCTCCGCCTCCTCGCCGAGGGAATCCGCCGGCTCCGCGTCGCCGAAGGTGCCGTGCCGCTGAACGCGTGGCTGCACGCCTCCGGACACTGGCACCTGGAGGTCGTGCCTCGGCTCTCCGTCCTCGCCGGCCTCGAGCTCGGCGCGGGCTATTTCGTGAACACGCTGGCGCCCGAGTCGGCCGCCGGCGTCCTGCGCGAGGCCTAGACCTCCGCCAGCACGCGGCGGGGCGAGCGCTCTTCCTTGAACTTCGAGGCCGCCTCGATCGCCGTCGAGAGGTTGAGGCCCTTGTCCTTCCCCTGCTTGATGAGCATCACCGTCTCGAGCGCATCCATGTCGTAGATGCGCTGTTTCTTGCCCTTCGTCGGGATCTGAGCCTTGTTCGTCCAGTAGTCGAGCTGCATCTTCGAGATACCCGCTACCTGGCATACCTGGCCGAGATAGAGCTCGACCTTCTCGAGATGCTCGGACAGGTTTATCGGTTCAAGCAGGTCAACGTGCCTAGGAACCGCCATGGAAACACTCTTTTCGAATCGGGAGGGACGACTCAGGGGGAAGCTACCACCCTCCCGCAGCTTTGTGAAGGTCGAATCTGCCGAAATCTCCCGAAAAAGGGGAGCGGCCCTATTCGGAGGCGTCTGCCGGTGGCTCGGGCGCGTCCTCGATCGGCTCCTCGCCGACCTCTTCGACCGCCTCGGCCGCGTCCGTTCCGGTGGAGGATGGCACCTCGGCCTGCTCGATCACCGGAGCCAGCGTCGAGACCTCCTCGCCCTCTCGCATGCGCATGACGATCACGCCCTGCGTCGAGCGCCCCAGGCGCTTGACCTCCTCGACCGGGACCTTGATGACCGTGCCGCCGGTCGACATGAGCATGATCTGGTAGCCGTCGCGAACGACGAGCGCGCCGGCAAGCTCGCCGCGGGCCTCGGTCAGCTTGACCGTCTGGACGCCCAGACCCCCGCGGCCCTTGACCGGGTAGTCCCGGATCGGCGTCCGCTTCCCGAACCCGTTGCGCGTGACGACAAGGACGTCGGCCTCGTTCTCAGCGAGACTGGCTGCGATCACCTCGTCGCCCTCACGAAGGCTCATTCCGCGCACTCCCTCGGTGGCTCGGCCCATCGGCCGCGCGCCGCTCTCGGGGAAGCGAATCGCCTGGCCTTTGCGCGAGACCATCAGGATGTCGTCCTCCCCCGAGGAGTGCAGCACGGCGACGAGCTCATCCTTGTCGCGCAGCTTGATCGCAATGATGCCGTCGGCCTTCAGGTTCGTGTTGTACTCGGCGAAGCGCGTCTTCTTGACGACGCCGTTCTTCGTCGCGAGCACGAGGAACTCGGCCTCACCGAAGTCGCGGGTGGCGATGAGGGTGCGGACACTCTCGCCCTGCGCCAGCGGCAGCAGGTTCACCAGCGCGCGGCCCTTCGACTGACGGCTTCCGAGCGGGAGCTCGTGCACCTTCAGCCGGTAGACCTTTCCGACCGAGGTGAAGAAGAGCAGGTAGTCGTGCGTCGAGGCGACGACGAGGTGCTCGATGTAGTCCTCGTCCTTGAGCTCCATGCCCATGACCCCGATGCCGCCGCGCCGTTGCTCCCGGTAGGTCGTCACCGGCAGGCGCTTGACGTAGCCGGAGCGCGTGATCGCGATGACCATGTCCTCCTCGGCGATGAGGTCCTCGAGCTCCAGGTCGCCCTCGGCGGCCACGATCTCGGTCCGCCGGTCGTCCCCCTTGCCGTACATGCCCTTGATCTCGACGAGCTCCTCGCGGATGAGCGCGTCGATCTTCGCCTCGTCCGAGAGAATCCCGCGGAGCTCGGCGATGCGCTCCTGCAGATCGGCGTACTCGTCCTCGATCCGCTTGCGCTCGAGCCCGGTGAGGCGCTGGAGCCTCAGGTCGAGGATCGCCTGCGCCTGAATCTCGGTGAGCTCGAAGGTCTCCATCAGGCCGGCGCGGGCCTCGTCCGGATCGGCCGAAGCGCGGATGAGTGCGATGACCGCGTCCAGGTTGTCGAGCGCGGTGAGATAGCCCTCGAGGATGTGGGCGCGCTCTTCCGCCTTGCGCAGCTCGAACTTCGAGCGCCGCGTGACGACCACTCGCTGGAAGTCGAGATAGTGCCGAACGAGCTCGAGCAGTGAGAGCGTCCGCGGCACTCCGTCGACGAGGGCGACGGCGTTGTAGCCGAAGGTGGACTGGAGCGAGGTGTGCTTGTAGAGCTTGTTGAGGACGACCTGCGGGATCGCCTCGCGCTTGAGCTCGATCTGGATCCGCATTCCCGACTTGTCCGAGTGATCGGCCAGGTCGGAGATCTCCGGCAGCACCTTGTCGTTCGCAAGCTCGGCGACCTTCTTGATGACGCCCGCATCGCCGCCCTTCTTCACCCCGTACGGCAGCTCCGTGACGATGATCGCGGACTTGCCGCCCCGCAGCTCTTCGATGTGAGCGCGCGCGCGCATGACGATGCGGCCGCGTCCGGAGCGGTAGGCCTCGCGGATGCCCTCGCGCCCGAGGATGATCCCACCCGTCGGGAAATCGGGGCCCTTGACGTGCTTGGCGAGCCGCTCGACGCTCAGGTCCGGGTCGTCGATCATCGCGACCACGCCGTCGATCACCTCGGCGAGGTTGTGCGGCGGAATGTTCGTCGCCATCCCGACCGCGATGCCGGCTGCGCCGTTGACGAGCAGGTTCGGGAAGCGGGACGGGAGAACCGTCGGCTCGCGGCGGCGCTCGTCGTAGTTCGGAGCGAAGTCGACGGTGTCGGCGTCGATGTCGCGCAGAAGCTCGGTCGCGATCCGCGCCAGGCGTGCCTCGGTGTAGCGCATCGCGGCCGCGGGGTAGTCGTCGATGTTCCCGAAGTTCCCCTGCGGGTCGACGAGCGGGTAGCGCATCGAGAACGTCTGCGCCATGCGGACGAGCGTGTCGTAGATCGCCGAGTCGCCGTGCGGGTGGTAGTTCTTCATGACGTCGCCGACGACGCTCGCCGACTTGACGCGCGGGCGGTTGGGCTGCAGGCCGCCCTCCTGCATGGCGTAGAGGATGCGGCGGTGCACCGGCTTCAGGCCGTCGCGCACATCGGGTAGAGCGCGCGCCACGATGACGCTCATCGCGTAGTCGAGGAAGCTCGAGCGCATCTCCTGCTCGAGCTCGCGGCCCTCGATGCGGCCCGCGCCGAGCCGTTCGAGGTCAGACATCGAGGAACCTCACATCTTGGGCGTTCTGCTCGATGAACTCGCGCCGCGGCTCGACCTGGTCGCCCATCAGCATCGAGAAGATGCGGTCGGCCTCGGCTGCGTCCTCGACCTCGACGCGCATCAGCATCCGCCGAGCCGGATCCATCGTGGTGTCCCAGAGCTCGGCGGGATCCATCTCGCCGAGACCCTTGAAGCGGGCCACCTGAATTCCCTCCTTGGAGAGCTCGAGCGTCTGCGACTTGAGCTCGCCGAACGTCTCCGCGCGGCGAGCCTTCTTGCCCAGCGTGATCGAGAAGGGAGGCAGGCCGACGACCTCGGCGGCCTTCTCGTAGGCCTTGCGCAGGCTCGCGTAGCTCGGCGAGCCGAAGAGCTCACCCGGCACGTCCACGTGGTTCGCCGCGCTCGTCGAGCGCTCGGTCACCTTGAGCCGGAAGGTGTTGTCGACCCGCGCCTTGACCTCCTCGAGCTCGTAGCCGTTCGTGTTCAGCTCCGGCAACGCCTTGCGCGCCGTGGCGACGTCCTCGATCGCGTGCTCGACAAACCGGTGCGCGACCGCGAACGTTGCCGGCGACGCGTAGTCGCGAAACTCCGAGTTGACCTTCGCGAGCCAACCATCGAACTCGTGGAGCGCCTTCGAGAACTTGCTCCACTTGGCCTCGGTGAACTTGAGCGGCTGGCCGTCGCGGTCGGCGACCTCGATGTCCTTGACCCGCTCGCGCACGAGCAGATCCTCGAACTGGGACTCCTTCTCGATGTAGAGCTCGCGGTTTCCCACCTTGACCCGGTACAGGGGCGGCACGGCGATATAGACGTGCCCGCCTTCGACGAGCTCCTTCATGTTCCGGTAGAGGAAGGTCAAGATGAGCGTGCGGATGTGGGAGCCGTCCACATCGGCATCGGTCATGACGATGACTCGGTGATAGCGAAGCTTCTCGAGGTCGAGCTCGTCGCCGATGCTCGTCCCGATCGCCGTGATGATCGACTGGATCTCGGCGTTGGAGAGAACCTTGTTGATGCGGTTCTTCTCCGAG
>DASSBN010000064.1:0-20620 GCA_035698665.1 Gaiellaceae bacterium | reverse complement strand
TCCTCGATCCCTGGCACGACCCCCAGGGCGCCGGCTTTCAGTCCGTCCAGTCGATGATCGCCCTGGGCTCCGGCGGCTTCTTCGGAGTCGGCCTCGGCGAGAGCGTGCAGAAGATCTACTACCTGCCCGAGGCGTCGACCGACATGATCTTCGCCATCGTCGGCGAGGAGCTCGGGCTCATCGGTGCGATGGGGGTCATTGCCGCGTTCGCGGTCTTCGCCTACGCCGGCTTCAACATCGCGCTGCACTGCCGTGATCCCTTCGGCAAGCGGCTCGCAGCGGGGATCACGGCGCTCATCTGCGGGCAGGCCGCCGTGAACGTGAGCGCGGTCATGGGCATCGCGCCGCTGACCGGGATTCCGCTTCCTTTCGTCTCCTACGGGGGCTCCAGCCTGGTGGTCGGCCTCGCCGCCGTGGGCATCCTCCTTAACATCGCGTCGAACCATGCCGTCGTCCGGGAAACCGAAGTGCCTGCTCGCGGCCGGCGGAACCGCCGGACACGTGCTGCCGGCACTCGCCGTCGCCGAGTCGCTTAGGCAGCTCGGCGCGGAGGTCTCCTTCGCGTCGAACGCGGACTCGAGGCTCGTGCGCGACGCCGGCTACGACCTCGACGTCTTCGGCGTCGAAGGGTTTCCGCGCGAGCTGAGCATGCGACTCGCGAAGGCGATCGGCAGGGCCGCGGCTGCCGTCCCCGCATGCGTGCGCATACTGCGCAAGCGCCGTCCGGACGTCGTCCTCGGCGGAGGCGGGTACGTCGCCGGCCCGATGGTGCTCGCGGCCGGTAGCCTGCGCATCCCGGCCGCTCTTTCGGAGGCCGACGCCCGCTTCGGGCTGGCCAACCGCCTGGCCGCTCCCTTCGCCAAGTCGGTTTTCCTCGCGTTTCCGATCGAAGGTCTCGAGCCGCCCAAGTACCAGGTTGTGGGCAGGCCGATCCCAGCACGTTCTCAGCCGGTGGCCGCGGCTGAGGCCCGCCGTCGCTTCGAGCTGCCGGAGGAGGGCCCGGTCATCCTCGTCTTCGGCGGAAGCCAGGGCGCCCAGCGCCTCAACGAGGCCGCGCTCGACGCATACGGGAGCTCCGGCCCCGCCGTGCTCCACCTCGCCGGTGAGCGCGACTACCCGGCGCTCGCCGCGCGGACCGTCCGGCCCGACTATCGGCTGCTTCCGTTCACGGACGACTTCGGTGCCGCACTCTCGGCCGCCGACCTCGTCGTGGCGCGTGCAGGGGGATCGGTCTGGGAGGTGGCGGCAGCGGGTCGGCCTGCCCTCCTCGTCCCGTACCCGCACGCGACTGCGGATCACCAGACCGAGAACGCGCGCTACTTCGAGCGGGGTGGAGGGGCGGTGGTCGTCCCCGAGCAGAGCCTCGACCTGCGCCGTCAGGTTGACGAGCTCCTCGCCGACCCCGAGCTCCTGCAAAAGATGGGCGAGGCGATGACGTCTCTCGCACGCCCGAACGCTGCCGACGACATCGCGAAGGAGCTCTTCCGCCTTGCCTCTTAGCGGCCGGAAGCTCTGGCTCGCCGGAATCGGCGGGGCCGGGATGAGCGGCTACGCGATCCTCGCCAAGGCGTGGGGGGCGGACGTGAGCGGCTGGGACCGGCGCGAGACGCCGTACCTCCATGGCGTGCGGGCCGCCGGGATCGCGGTCGAGATCTCCGACGATCCGCCCGAGCCGCCCGCCGACGCAGAGGCGTTCGTCTCGACGGCATTCGCCGGGCGCGTGGAGGGAGCGAGCCGCGCCGAGCTCCTGTGCGAGCTGGTCGGCCTCGCCGATTCGATCGTCGTGGCCGGCGCGCACGGGAAGACGACGACCACCGCGATGATCGCCTTCGTCCTCGACCGGCTCGGCCGCGAGCCGTCCTTCCTCATCGGCGGCGAGATTCCGCAGCTGGGAGGCAATGCGCGCGCGGGCAGCGGCTGGCTCGTGGTCGAGGGGGACGAGTCGGACCGAAGCGTCTTCCGCCTCCCCGCGACCGTAGCCGTCGTCACGAACGTGGAGCTCGACCACCACACGACGTTCGGGTCGGACGCCGAGCTCGAAGACGCGTTCGAGGAGTGGGCGAGCGGGATCGAGACCGTCATCTGGGGACGAGACCTCCAGCCCGTCGACGTCGAGTTGGCGGTGCCCGGCGAGCACAACCGGCTGAACGCAGCGGCCGCCCTGGCCGCGCTGGAGGCAGTCGACGTGCCGCGCGAACAGGCGGGGCCGGTGCTCGCCGAGTTCACCGGTGCGCATCGCCGCTTCGAGCTCCACGCCGAGGTGAACGGCGTCCGACTCTACGACGACTACGGCCACCATCCGGCGGAGATCGCCGCGACGCTCGCCACCGCGCGGGAGCTGGCGGACGGAGGCCGCGTCCTCGCGCTCTTCCAGCCGCACCTCTACTCGAGGACCCTGCACCTGGCGGACGAGCTTGCCGCGGCACTCGGGCGCGCCGACATCGCGTGCGTCAGCGAGATCTACCCCGCACGCGAGGAGCCGATCCCCGGAGTGAGCGGCAAGCTCGTCGTCGACCGGCTCTCGGAGGCTCGCCCGGGAATGCGGGTGGGCTGGGCGCCTTCTCTGTCTGATGCGGCCGCGATCGTCGCCTCGCTCGCTCGCCCCGGCGATCTCGTGCTCACCGTCGGCGCCGGCGACGTCGACTCGGCGCTGCCGCTGATCGAGGAGCGCCTGCGGTGAACCTGCAGGAAGACGTCCTCCTTTCGAAGTACACGACGCTCGGCACCGGCGGGCCCGCCCAGGGGCTCGGCACCCCGGAGACCCTCGAGGAGCTCGTCGAGATGCTCGCCTGGGCGCGGGACGAGGGTCTGCCCGTCGCGGCGGTCGGCCTCGGGTCGAACCTGCTGGCGGCGGACGATGGGTTCCCGGGCCTCGTGCTCAAGCTGGACGGCAAGCTCGCCTCAGCACGAGTCGACGAAGGTCTTCTGTCGGCGGGGGGCGGGGCACCGCTCGCCGTGTGCCTCCACCGGGCGCGGGCGGCCGAGCTGGGCGGTCTCGAATTCGTCTGCGCCATCCCCGGAACCGTCGGAGGTGGGGTGAAGATGAACGCCGGGGCCTACGGCGGCGACATCGCGTCGGTGCTCGTGCGCGCGCTAGTCGCGGACGCCGACGCGGCAGAATGGCGCTCGCCCGCGGAGCTCGGTCTCGAGTATCGACGCTCGGCGCTCGAGCCGGGCCAGATCGTCGCCGCAGCGGAGTTCCACGGCGTGCCGCGCCCGGAGGCCGAGATCAAGGAGATCGTCGCCGGGATGCAGAAGCAGCGCAAGGACGCGCAGCCGACGAACAAGCGCACCTTCGGCAGTGTGTTCAAGAACCCCGAGCACGAGCTCAGCGCGGGGCGGATGCTCGAGGTGTGCGGGCTCCGCGGCTTCCGCATCGGCGGCGCGCAGATCTCGCCCAAGCACGCGAACTTCATCGAGAACGCGGGCGAGGCGCGCTCGGAGGATGCAGTCGCACTGATCGCCGAGGCGCGGCGCCGGGCACGAGAGCAGTTCGGCGTCGTCCTCGAGCCCGAGGTCCAGCTCCTCGGCGCCGTCGAGATCCCTCCGCTCGGGTAGGACGGCACGTCGTCGCGCCGAACTGTCGGGTATGGCCCGGCAACCGGCTCTCGCACTCGCGCGCCCGCGGACCGTGCCCGCGCTGTCAGGGCGCTGGCGCCGCGGCGCAATCCTCGGTGCGTGCATCGTCTCCGTGCTCGGGCTTCTCTACCTCGGCGCCCGGGAGACACCTGTCTTCGCGCTTCGGGCTGTCGAGGTCGAAGGCGCCCCGGCCAAGGTGCGCCAGTCGATCCTGCAAACGCTCGAGGAGACGCGCGGAACGAGCCTCGTCTCCCTGGACGGCGATGCCGTCGTCCGCCGTCTCGAGGCGCTGCCGTCCGTGCAGTCGGTCACCTACGACCGCTCCTTCCCGCACACGTTGCGTCTGGAGGTCGTGCCGGAGAGACCGGTCGCCGTCCTCGACGACGGCTCCGACCGCTGGGTCACCTCGGTGCGCGGGCGCGTCATCGGCCGGACGTCCGCGGATGCGAGCCCGGACCTCCCGCGAATTCGCTACGAGTCGGCCACGCCTTTGGCCGCGGGACAGTTCGTCTCCGACGAAGGAATCAAGACGGTCCTTACCGCGCTCGCAGAGGCTCCACGGCGGATGCTCTTCCCTATCCACCAGGGTCGCTTCGAAGACGGAGAGCTCACCTTCGTGCTGGCGGGCGAGGGGGGCTCCCGGCCGCTCCTTCTCCTCGGCGAGCCGGTCGACGTCGGGACGAAGCTGCGCGTCGCCGCGCTCGTTCTGCGCAAGCTCGACTTCGAGGAGCGGGCTGCGCTCACGTACCTCGACGTCACCCTCCCCGACAGACCGGTCGCCTCGACCAACCCTCTAGTCTCAGGTTGAGGGTTAGAGTTCACCCGCATCTTCCCTGCAAATACCGGTTTGACATACTTCCGGAGCGGGCGTACTCTCAGGCGCACGCTCAAGATGAGCTTGAGGTAACGAGGAGAGGAACCAGGTGAGAGACCAGTCCGGGAGCTATCTCGCCGTCATCAAGGTCGTCGGTGCCGGCGGCGGCGGAACGAACGCCGTGAACAGGATGATCGAGGCAGGCCTGCGGGGCTGCGAGTTCGTCGCGGTGAACACCGACGCGCAGGCGCTCCTCATGTCGGAGGCGGAGCAAAAGCTCCACATCGGCACCCATCGCACGCGCGGTCTCGGCGCGGGCGCCGACCCCGAGGTCGGCGAGGAAGCCGCACTCGAGTCGAAGGACGAGATCAAGGAAGCGCTCAAGGGCGCGGACATGGTCTTCATCACTGCGGGCGAGGGCGGCGGCACCGGTACGGGCGCGGCGCCCGTCATCGCGCAGATCGCCCGGGAGGACCTCAAGGCTCTGACCGTGGCTGTCGTCACGCGGCCGTTCAACTTCGAGGGTCGTAAACGCGCCGAGCAGGCTCAGGCCGGGATCGCGAAGCTCCGCGAACAGGTCGACACGGTCATCATCATCCCGAACGACCGGCTGCTCCAGGTCGTCGAGAAGCGGACCTCCGTCGTCGAGGCCTTCCGGATGGCGGACGAGGTCCTCAGGCAGGGTGTCCAGGGCATCACCGACCTGATCACCGTGCCGGGTCTCGTAAACCTCGACTTCGCCGACGTGCGCACGATCATGACCGACGCTGGCTCGGCCCTCATGGGCATCGGCGAGGCGGAAGGCGAGAACCGCGCGGCCGAGGCTGCGCGCGCCGCGGTCTCCTCGCCGCTCCTGGAGGCTTCCGTCGAGGGCGCGACCGGCATCCTGCTCAACATCACGGGCGGCTCGGACCTCGGCCTCTTCGAGGTCAACGAGGCCGCCGAGGTTGTGACCGGCGCGGCCGATCTGAATGCGAACGTCATCTTCGGCGCCGTGATCGACGAGGGCATGCACGGGAAGGTGCGGGTGACCGTCATCGCCACGGGTTTCGACCGGGCGCTCCGCCGTGAGCGGCGCGAGCGCGAGGATCTCGAGCTCGACCGCGAGCGGGAGCCCGTGAGCGGCGGCTTCGACGTCCCCGCGGACGTGCTCGAAGTTCCGTCTTTCCTGCGCCGCCGGTAGCACCTGCCATACGCTCGGCGGTCGATGCGACCGCCACGCGAGCCGTTCCGGACCAAGATGGTCGAGCCCATTCGCTCGACCACGCGCGCCGAGCGTGAGCGTGCGCTCGAAACCGCCGGCTGGAACCTGTTCCGGGTCGCCGCGCGCGACGTCGAGCTCGACCTGCTGACCGACTCCGGGACCGGCGCCATGAGCCAGGCGCAATGGGCGGCGCTCATCCAGGGGGACGAGTCCTACGCCGGCTCCCGGAGCTTCGACAGCTTCCGGGACGCGGTGAACGACGTCCTCGGCTTCCCGCTCGTCGTCCCGGCGCACCAGGGCCGCGGAGCGGAGAGCGTCTTCTTCGGCGCCGTCATCGACCCGGGCGAGATCGTCCCGTCGAACGCGCATTTCGACACGACGCGCGCGCACATCGAGGTCAGGGACGGGATCGCGCTCGACCTCCCCGTCCCCGCTGCCCTCGACCCCGACCTCGACGCGCCCTTCAAGGGAGACATGGACACCGAGCGCCTCGCGGAGCTCCTCGAGGGCGAGGACGGCGAGCGAGTCTCGATCGTGATGCTCACGCTGACGAACAACGCGGGCGGCGGGCAGCCGGTCTCCATGGCGAACATCCGCGAGGTCGCCCGCATCGCGCGCGAGCACGCGAAGAAGCTCGTGCTCGACATCGCGCGCTTCGCCGAGAACGCCTGGTTCATCCGCGAGCGCGAGGAGGGATTCGCCGACCGTGCGCTCCCAGGCATCGTCCGGGAGATGCTCGGTGAGGCGGACGGCGTTCTCATGAGCGCGAAGAAGGACGCGATCGCGAACATCGGCGGCTTCGTCGCCATCCGCGAGGACGAGGTCTTCTTCGAGCGGCTGCAGGCGCGCGGGATCGTCTTCGAAGGGTTTCCGACCTACGGCGGGCTCGCCGGCCGCGACCTCGAGGCGATCGCCGCGGGCCTGCGCGAGGTCCTCGACGAGGACTACCTCCGCCACCGGATCGAGCAGGTCGCCTACCTCGGCGCTCGGCTCGAGGAACAGGGCGCCGCGCTCCTCAGGCCCGTCGGCGGGCACGCCGTCTATCTCAACGCGGGGCGGATGCTCCCCGAGCTGCCCGCCGAGGAGTTTCCGGCCCAGGCGCTCACGTGCGCGCTCTACCTCGCGGGCGGGGTGCGCGGGGTCGAGATCGGCTCGGTCATGGCCGGGCGGGATCCGGCGACGGGGGAGAACCGCGTGCCCGCGCTGGAGCTCGTCCGCCTCGCCGTGCCGCGCCGCGTCTACAGCTCGCGCCAGCTCGAGCAGGCGGCCGACGCGGCGGCGGAGATCGTCGCCGACCCAGGCGCCGTCCCGGGCCTCGAGATGACCTCGGAAGCGCTGGTGCTGCGCCACTTCACGGCCCGCTTCAGCCCGTTGCGTAAGCGATAGGATCCGCCGCGGTGCAGACGCTCCGGCGCACGCCTCTGTACGAGCGCCACGCCGCTCTCGGCGCGCGTCTCGTTCCCTTTGCCGGCTGGGAGATGCCGGTGCAGTACACGTCCATCGTGGGCGAGCACCGTGCTGTGCGCACGTCGGCCGGCGTCTTCGACGTCTCGCACATGGGCCAGCTTCGAATCTCGGGCGACGGTGCGCGCGATTACCTGCAGGCGCGCCTCTCGAACGACCTCGACAGAATCGGCGACGGGGAGGCGCAGTACACGCTGCTCACGAACGAGCAGGGCGGCATCGTCGACGACCTGATCGTCTACCGGCGCGGGGAAGACCAGTTCCTCCTCGTCGTGAACGCCTCCAACGTGGAGCCCGACCACGCGGCGCTTGCCGAGACGGAAGACGTCTCCTCCGACTGGGCGCTGCTCGCGGTGCAAGGCCCGGAGGCGCTGAGCAGGCTCGGGATCGAGGTGGAGCCGTTCACCTATCGCGACGACGATGTCCTCGGCGTGCGCTGCCTGATCGCCGGCACCGGCTACACGGGCGAGCGGGGTTGCGAGCTCGGCTGCGCTCCTGACGACGCGGTCGGGCTCTGGGACGCGATCCTCGACGCGGGCATCGTCCCATGTGGTCTCGGCGCGCGCGACACGCTCAGGCTGGAGGTCTGCTACCCGCTGCACGGGAACGACATCTCGCCCGACCGGACGCCCATCGAGGCCGGCCTCGGCTGGGCCTGCGCCCTCGACAAGGAGTTCACCGGCGTCGCGGTCCTGCGGGAGCAGAAGGAGCGGGGAACCGCGGAGAAGCTCGTCGCCTTCGTCATGGACGACAAGGGCATTCCCCGCCAGGGGATGGCGATCGAGGAGGGCGGCACCGTGACCTCGGGCTCGCTCTCACCGATGCTCGATCAGGGCATCGGTCTCGCGTACGTCAGCTCGGAGCTCGCCGCGCCCGAGACGAAGGTGACGGTCGACCTCCGCGGGAGGCCCCGCGCTGCTCATATCGTGAAGAAGCCGATCTACAAACGGGAGGAGTAATTGGCTGCCGACGAGTCGTATCCGGAAGATCTGAAGTACCACCGCGAGCACGACTGGGCGCGTGTCGACGGTGACACGGCCACCGTCGGCATCACGTGGTACGCCCAGGACGCCCTCGGCGAGCTCGTCCACTTCGAGCCGCCGGAGGAGGGTGCCTCGGTCGCCGCCGACGAGAGCTACGGCGAGGTCGAGTCCGTCAAGGCTGTCTCGGACCTCATCTCGCCGCTTTCGGGCGAGGTCGCCGAGGTGAACCAGCTTGTCCTCGAGGAGCCGGAGAAGGTCAATGACGACCCGTATGGGGACGGGTGGCTGATCAAGATCCGCCTCAGTGAGCCGGGCGAGGCGGACGGGCTTCTCGACGTGGCCGCGTACAAGGCCCTCCTCGAAGAGCAGTAGCGTGCGCTACCTCTCGCTCACGGACTCCGACCAGGAGGCGATGCTCGCCGCCATCGGGGTCTCGTCGATCGAGGAGCTCTTCGAGGACATTCCCGAGGGTCTCCGCTTCGACCGGCCCCTGGAGCTCGAGCCCGCCCTCTCGGAGCCGGAGCTGGTCGCCCACCTGGAGGAGCTCGCCGGCAAGAACGTCGACACGAGCCGCGAGCTCTCGTTTCTCGGCGCAGGCATCTACGACCACTACGTGCCGGCGATCGTCGACGCGATCCTCGCGCGCGGCGAGTTTCTGACCGCGTACACGCCGTACCAGCCCGAGATGAGCCAGGGCGTTCTGCAGGCCATCTTCGAGTACCAGACCGCGATCTGCGAGCTCACCGGGATGGACGTCTCGAACGCCTCGGGGTACGACGGGACCACCGTCGCGGCGGACGCCTGCTACGTCGCCAAGCACGCCACCGGGCGGACCAAGGTCGTCCTCGCCGAGACGGTCAACCCGCAGGTGCGCCAGGTCGTGAAGACCTACGCGCCCGGCTTCGGCCTCGAGGTCGTCGAGGTACCGCACTCGGACGGCGTCACGGACCCGGACGACCTGCGCAAGGCTGCCGAGGGCGCCGCCTGCGTCGTCTTCCAGCAGCCCAACTTCTTCGGCTGCCTCGAGCCGGCCCCGGAGCTGGCCGCAGCCGCGAACGACGCCGAGGCGCTGGCCGTGGCGCACGTCGACCCGGTCTCGCTCGGAGTCCTCGAGGCGCCCGGCCGCTACGGCTGCGCGATCGCGATCGGCGAAGGCCAGGCCGCCGGCAACTACCAGTCGTACGGCGGGCCGCACTACGGGTTCATCGCCATGCGCTCGGACTTCATCCGCCGCATGCCGGGCCGAATCGTCGGCGAGACGACCGACACCGCGGGTGAACGCGGCTATGTCCTTACCCTGCAGACCCGCGAGCAGCACATCCGCCGCGAGAAGGCGACCTCCAACATCACCACCAACCAGACGCTCCTCGCCCTCGCCGGGCTGGCGCACCTCTCGTGGCTGGGCCCGCAGGGGCTGCGCGAGCTGGGGGAGACCTGCATGAGCCTCGCGGCCTATGCAAAGGATCGCCTGGAGCTGCCATTGGTGTTTCCTGAAAAGACAACGTTCAAGGAGTTTGCCGTGCGCGCCGGACGACCCGCCGAGGAGGCGATTCGAGTGGCCCGGGAGCAGGGCGTTCATCCCGGCTACGCGCTCAAGCGCGACTACTCGGGAATGGAAGATGCGCTTCTCGTCTGCCTGACGGAGAGGCGCTCGCCCGCAGACATCGACCGCCTGGCGGAGGTGCTCGCGGCGTGAAGCTCATCTTCGAGAAGTCTCAGAAGGGCCGCCGCGCCGGCACGCTGCCGACCTACGACCTGCCTCCCGCGGAGGTCCCAGAGGATCTCCGCCGGAGCGAGCCGCCACGTCTGCCCGAGCTGGCCGAGCCGGAGATCGTCCGCCACTTCACCGCGCTTGCCGACCGCACGTTCGGTGTCGACACCGGCTTCTATCCGCTCGGCTCCTGCACGATGAAGCACAACCCGCGCGTGAACGAGCGCGTCGTCGCACTGCCCGGCTTCCGCGACCTCCACCCGCTACAGGAGGAGGACGGAGCGCAGGGCGCCCTCGAGCTGATGTGGCGCCTGCAGGAGATCCTCGCGGAGGTGTGCGGCCTCCACGCGGTCTCGCTCCAGCCGGCCGCCGGGTCGCAGGGGGAGCTCACTGGCCTCATGCTCATGCGCGCATATTTCGCGGACAGGGGCGAGGGGGAGCAGCGCAAGGTCGTCATCACGGCCGACACGGCGCACGGCACGAACCCGGCGAGCGTCACCATGGCGGGCTTCCAGCTGCAGAAGGTCGAGACGGATGCGCGCGGCAACCTCGACCTCGATGACCTGCGGGCGAAGGTGAACGAGGAGACCGCGGGCCTGATGCTCACGAACCCCTCGACGCTCGGGCTCTTCGACGAGCACATCGAGGAGGTCGCGGAGATCTTTCACGATGCCGGTGCACTCCTGTACTACGACGGGGCGAATCTGAATGCCGTCTGCGGCATCTCGCGGCCGGGCGATATGGGCTTCGACATCGTCCACATCAACCTGCACAAGACGTTCTCGCAGCCGCATGGAGGAGGCGGGCCCGGGGGCGGGCCGGTCGCCGTGCGCGACATCCTCGAGCCGTTTATCCCGGCCCCGGCGGTCGTGCGCGACGGGGAGGAGTTCAGGCTCGACTACGACCGGCCGAAGTCGATCGGGAAGGTGCGCGGGTACACCGGGCCGTTCGGCGTCTTCGTCCGCTCATATGCGTTCATCCGGGCGTACGGGCCCGAGCTCCGCCGCATGTCCGAGGTCGCGGTGCTGAACGCGAACTACATGCTCAGCCGGCTCAAGGGCACCTACGACCTGCCCTTCGAGCGGCTCTGCATGCACGAGTTCGTCCTGTCCGCGCGGAACCTCAAGCGCGACCACGGTGTGAACGCGCTCGACGTTGCCAAGCGCCTGATGGACTACGGGTTCCATCCGCCGACGATCTACTTCCCGCTGATCGTCCCCGAGGCGCTCATGATCGAGCCGACCGAGACCGAGCCCAAGGAGACGCTCGACGCGTTCTGCGACGCGATGGAGAAGATCGCCGCGGAGGCGGCCGCGGACCCCTCGATCCTGAAGGAGGCTCCGCACCGGCGCCCTGTTCGGCGACTGGACGAGGTCAAGGCGGCGAAGCGGGCAATCGTGAAGTACGGTTTCGACCAGCACCCGGACCTGCGCGGTGAGCCGGCCGAGGGCGAGGCGGTCGAGGCTCAGAAGGGCGCCTGATGGCTCGCCTTTGGTCGCGCCGCGATATCGAGGACCGCGTCAACGTCCTGCGCGAGCGCTACGACGGCGAAGCCTTCGCGGCCGCGGTCGCCGAGTTCGCCGAAGAGCTCCGCCCGGAGGAGCAGACCGACCTGCAGGAGATCCTGCTCGAGCGCTCCCGGGAGCACGCCCAACGCAACGCCGCGCTCGATGATCGCTTCGAACGCGGGGGGTGGCTGAAGAGGACCTTTGGGAGCACCGAGCGCACCTTGCGCCGTGAGCGGGAACGCCGGGGACGCTGACCATGGAGGTCCGCTCGCGAGAGGGCGCCGAGGCGTTCACCACGCTCGACGGCTCGACGATCCGCGTGCTTCTCGACGCGACGCTCGGCGGGGCGGCGAAGCAGAGCCTCGCCGAGGCGAGTCTCGAGCCCGGGCTTGGAACCCAGCGCCACTACCACGCCGAGTCCGAAGAGATCTACGTCTTTCTCGAGGGCGGCGGTGAGATGGAGGTCGAGGAAGACCGCCGGGGCGTGGGCGCGGGAGACGCCGTCCTCATCCCGGCCGGTGCCTGGCACCAGATCACCGCCGGCCCCGAGGGAGCGCGCTTCCTCTGCTGCTGTGCGCCGCCCTATTCGGACGCCGACACGTTCTTCGCTTAGCTACCTTTGAGCATCGTGATCGACCTCCGTTCGGACACCCTCACGCAGCCCACGCCCGAGATGCGGCGCGCGATCACCGATGCGCAGGTCGGAGACGAGCAGAAGCGGGAGGATCCGACCGTGATCGCGCTCGAGGAGCGCGGCGCGGAGCTGCTCGGCCACGAGGAGGCGGTCTTCCTCCCGACGGCGACGATGGCGAACCAGATCGCGCTTCGGACGCTCACCGAGCCCGGGGACGAGGTGCTCGCCGAGGAGATGGCGCACGTGTTCCGCTACGAGCTCGGCGGGCCGGCCGTCCATTCGGGGCTCGTGATGAAATCGCTACGGACCGAGCACGGGATCTTCACCTCCGAGGATGTCCGCGAGTCGGTCAATCCGCCCGGCGACCTGCACACGGCGCCGACGCGGCTCGTCTGCATCGAGAACACCCACAACGGCGGCGGAGGCAGGGTCTGGCCGATCGGCCATCTGCGCGAGGTCGTCGCCGCAGCACGCGCTTGTGGCCTCTCCGCCCACCTCGACGGCGCGCGGCTCATGAACGCCGCGGTTGCGAGCGGGGCGTCAGCAGCCGACTACGGGCGCGAGTTCGACACCGTCACGCTCTGCCTCTCCAAGGGGCTCGGCTGCCCGCTCGGCGCGCTCATCGCAGGGTCGCAGGAGCGCATGGCCAAGGCGCGCCGGTTCAAGCACCTCTTCGGCGGGGCGATGCGCCAGGCGGGGGTCGTCGCGGCGGCCGGCGTGTACGCCCTCGAGCACCACGTCGACCGCCTGGCCGAGGATCACGCCAATGCGCGCCGGCTCGCGGAGGGCCTCGCCGACGCGGGCCTGCCTGTCGACCTGGAGCAGGTGGAGACGAACTTCGTGCAGCTCGATGCAGCCCGGCTCGGCCTGACCGCCGACGAGGCGGTCGCGCGCCTGCGGGCCGAGGGCGTCCTGCTCTCCTTCGCCGCGCGCAAGAACGTCCTCCGGGCGGTCACGCACCTCGACGTCTCCGCAGCCGACATCGAAGAGGCGATCGCCGGAACCGTTCGCGCCTTCAGCGGCTCGCAGCGCCCCGTCGAGCTCGCCGGCGACGCTCCCACGCCCTACTAGAGCGCCGCTTCCTCCCGCCCGAAGAACGAGCTAGAGCCGGCGTAGAACGCGGCGATCGCGAGGTAGAGAGCCGCGCTTGCCTCGGGGCTCAGAAAGGCCACGACGGTGGCGAGCCCGTAGATGAACGGGCCCGGGAGGTAGGCGCGCGAGATCCCGTCGATCTCCTGTGCATCGGCATCCGCGCGAACGAGGCGGCGGTTCCAGGCCGCGTAACGCCAGAGCAGGTTGAAGAAGATCGCCGTGATCGTGAGCGTGATCCCGTACGCCAAAGCGGCCGAGGTGCCGTCGCCGCCCCAGGCGTAGTCGGCGAGCAGCGTCGTCGGGAACGGGACGAACGAGATGCACATCAAGAGGCCGAGGTTCAGGAAGAGGAAGCGGTGGTCGATCTCGCCCAGCTGGCGAAAGACGCTGTGGTGGTTGATCCACATGATCCCGATCGTGAGGAAGCTCGTCGCGTACGCGATGTACGAGGGCCAGAGGTCGCGGAGCGCCTGGCCGAGCTCGCCCGGCTCCTCGAGATGCGGCACGGCGATCTCGAGGACGAGCAGCGTGATCGCGATCGCGAAGACCCCGTCCGAGAACGCTTCGAGCCTGCCCTTCGACACACGGCAAGCCTAGAGAGGGGCCCGGTCGTGAAACCGGGCCCCTCGTTCCTACTCGTACTGCAGCGCCTGGAGGACGTTCAGCTTCGACGCCCGGCGGGCAGGCAGGATCGCCGCCACGATGCCGACGATGATCGCGGCGATCGCGAAGATGATGATCTGCGAGACCGGGACGGCGAAGTTGATGAAGTCGATGCGGGCGGTGAGGAGCCCGGCGAGGACGATCCCGAGGATGATTCCGAGAGCCGCTCCGATGAGCGCGGTGATGACGCTCTCGTAGCGGATCATCCGCCGCACCTGACGGCGGGTCATTCCCACCGCGCGGAGCGTGCCGATCTCGCGCGTCCGCTCGAAGACGGTCAGTGCGAGCGTGTTGATGATCCCGAAGAGGCTCACGATCACCGACAGCGCCAGCAGGATGTAGAGGATGTTCAGGATGTTGTTGAGGAAGCCGACCTGGTTGTCCTTGAACTCGGCCCGGGTCTGGGCCTTCGCGTTCGGGAAGTCCTTGAGGGCGGCGTCGAGCGCCTGCGTGTTCGCGTCCGTGACGCCGCCGTCCATCTTCACGAACGAGAAGAGGTTCTCCGGTTGGTCGTAGTTCGCGTCGAACGTCGCGCTCGAGAAGGTCACCGTCCCGAACGGTGAGCCGCCGGCGGGCGGATCGAAGATCCCCTTGACCACGAGCGGCACGACGTCGCCGCTCGGAACCGTGATCTTGACCGGAGACCCGATTCGGAGGTCGTGCTTGTCCGCAAAACCGTCGTCGACGAAAGCGCCGTCCTGACCCAGGTCCGAGAAGACGGCCTGCGAGCCCTCCTTCCAGTCGAGCGCGATCGCATCGCCGGCATTCGGCGTCACGGCGGTGACGTTCTCGACGCTTCCGAAAACAAGCGCTTGGCCCGCGCGGACGCTTGCGACGGCCTGGACTCCCGGCGCCTGCTCGGCGGCGTCGGCCGCGTCGGTCGGTATCGGGGAGAAGTTGTTCTGCGCCGTGATCGCGTAGTCGGAGACGAAGATCTTGTCCACCGCTCCGGTGAAGCTCGAGCGAATTCCCTCCCCGAGCACCGCGACGAGCGTCACGAGCGCGAGCCCGATCATGAGAGCGGCAGCGGTCGAGGCTGTTCGCTGTGGGTTGCGCTTCGCGTTGCCGCGGGCGAGCTGGCCTGACGCTCCGCCGAGGCGAGCCGTGGGCCAGCCGAGAATCGTTGCGAGCCCGGGGACGAGCTTCGAGGCGAAGAGCGCGACTCCGATGAAGACGAGCAGCGCGCCGACGCCCATGGAGATGAGGATCGTGGCGGTGCCGAGCCCGCTGCCGAAGAGCCCGTAGATCACGAGGCCGAACCCGATCACGGCAAGAACCACCGCCGCGGGAACCCTGAAGCGGGCGAAGCGTGACTCCGGCAGTGTGGCGCCCTCGCGCGCTGCGGCGATCGGCGGCACCCTCGTGGCTCGGATCGCCGGCCGCAGGCTCGCACCCACCGTGACGATGATGCCGACGACGAGGGCGACGACGGCCGTGCGCGTCTCGAACGTGAGGCCGCTGTTCGGAAGCGTGAATCCGACCGCGTCGAAGAGCCAGAAGAGTCCCTTGGCAAGCCCGACGCCGAGGAAGAGGCCCACGACCGAAGCGAGCACGCCGACGACGAGAGACTCGATGAGAATCGATCTGAGCACCTGCCGACGGGAGGCGCCGACCGTGCGCAGGGTTGCGAGCTCACGAGTGCGCTGGGCGATCGTGATCGAGAGCGAGTTGGCGATCACGAATGCGCCGACGAAGAGCGCGATGCCGCCGAAGGAGAGCAGAAAGGTTCGCAGGAAGGTGATGAACTCGTCCGTGTCCTTCGCATCGTCCTTCGCCTGCTCGGCTCCGGTGCGCACCTGGGTGTCCTTCGGGAGCACGGATCGGAGCTCTGCGGCTACCTGGCTGTCCGATACGCCCGGCTTCGCGGCGACCGCGATCTCGTCGAGCTTTCCCTCCCGACCGAAGATCCGCTGAGCCATCGGGAGGTCGAAGCCGGCGAGCGTTGCGCCTCCGATCGTCGAGACCGAGCCGAACTTCACGATGCCGGAGATGCGGAGATCCTCCACGGGGCCCCGCCCCTGGAGCCCGACGGTGTCGCCGATCTCGAAGCCTTCCTTCTTGGCCGTCTGGCCGTCGATCACGACCTCGTCCCCGGTCGGCCACTCACCCTCGGTGAGCGAGAGCGGATTGAAGCGGCTGTCTCCGTTCGCGATCGAGAAGCCGAGGTTCGGCGCTCCTCCGTAGACGATCGCCTTGCCGTCGTCCCCGATGATCTGAGCGTCGCCCGAGACGCTTCCTTCCGCCTCGGCAACGTCGGGTTGCGACCTGACCGTCTGGAGAAGCGATTCGTTCAGTGGAGGCGCGGTCGCGCCGCTGTCGTCGGTGAGGTCGAACGCGGACTTGCCGCTGACGACGACGCTCGAGCCCTGGCGGGAATCGGTGAAGATCGAGTCGAACGCCTTGTCGATGGAGTCGGTCAGCATCAGGGTGCCCGCCACGAGCGCGACGCCGAGAACGATCGCGATCGCTGTCAGGATCGTTCGAAGCTTCCGGCCCCAGAGGCCCCTCAGTGCAACGCGTGTCATTGCCGGGCGACCTCGTCCATCGTCGTGACGATCTCGCTCTGATCCGCGCCCTTGAGCTCCTTGACGATGCAGCCGTCGGCGAGGAAGAGGATCCGGTCTGCGATCGCAGCGGCCCGCGCGTCGTGCGTGACCATCACGATCGTCTGCCCGAACTCGGCGACCATCTCGCGGAGCAGGTCGAGGATCTCGCCGCTCGTCGCCGAGTCGAGGTTGCCCGTCGGCTCGTCGGCGAAGATGACAGTCGGCCTGGAGGCGAGAGCGCGGGCGATGGCCACGCGCTGCTGCTGTCCACCCGAGAGCTCGGAGGGACGGTGCGTGCGCCGGTCGTCGAGGCCGGTGCGCTTGATGACGTCGTCGACCCACTGCTTGTCGATCTTGCCGCCGGCGAGGTCGAGCGGAAGCCTGATGTTCTCCTCCGCGGTCAGCATCGGCAGGAGGTTGAAGAACTGGAAGATGAAGCCGATGTGCTGAAGGCGGAGCTTCGTCAGCTCGTTGTCGTTCAGCCGGGTGATGTCCGAGCCCTCGATCAGGACGTTGCCGGACGTGGGCCGGTCGAGCCCCGCGAGGATGTGCATCATCGTCGACTTCCCGGAGCCCGACGGGCCCATGACGGCCGTCAGCTCCCCATGGGTGACGGTGACCGAGCAGCCGTTCAGGGCATGCACGGCGGTCTCGCCTTCTCCGTAGACGCGGGTGATCTCGTTTGCCTGGACGACTGCGCCGGTCGGCCGTTCCTCCGCAGTCCGTTCCTCACTCATCGCCGATGTCATTCGGACCTCCAAGTCTCTTGTCTCGTCTAGGGTGTCAAAACCCGCACGAGAGTCAAAGGCGGCGACCACCAGTCTTAACGTGCGGCTAACCGCACCCCCGCGAGGCGTTAGGGTCGGCGCGACGACTGCGGCGGACCCGAGCGAAAGGAGCGGGCAGTGACCAGGCGGAAGGTTCTGGAGTGGGGCGGAGTGGCGGCCGGGGTGATCCTGATCGCCTTCGGTATCGGCTCGCTCGTGCTGAGCATCGCCGGGCATCGCGAGGTGGGGACGCAGCTCTCGCGCGAGCACATCGTCGGCTCCCCGGACATGACTCCGGACGAGATCGCGAAGGGCGCGCAGGAGGCAGGGCTGCCCGACAGCATCGAGCTGCCGACCTGCGACGTCGCCGGCGAGGAGATCGACACCGGCTCCGAGGCGAAGTGCTTTGCCGACTACATGCGAATCCACGCGCTCGAGTCGACCGGCGGACTGAGCTATGCGCAGATGGGCCAGTACGTCTCGGCGTCCGACCCAGAGGACCCCGCAGGAACCAGCGACCCTGCGGCCGCGAAGAAGGACGAGAACGGAAATCCGGTCTCCAACGGGGCGCGCAACATCTGGGTCACCGAGACCGCCCTTTCTACCGCGCTGTACACGTCGTTCCTCGCCGAAGGCACGGCGCTCTTCGGAATCGTCGTCGGGATCGCGCTCATCCTCGCGGGGATCGGTTTCGTCGTCCTGGCGCTGGGGGGAGCGCTGCGGCGGAGCCGAGCCGCCGACGTTCCGGCCTAGCGGTCGCCGGCGAGGAGAAACGCGAGCGCCACGAGCCCGTAGGCGACGATCAGCGCGATTCCTTTCGCCCTGCTCGAGCGGCCGTTGGCGAGGATCGCCGCGGTGAAGGCCGTCGCCCCCGCCAGGGCGGCGATCTCCACCTGCCTGAAGGAGAGGGCCAGCGGCTCGATCGCCCAGGAAAGGAGGGCGACCGCCGGGATGAGGAAGACGGCGACCTGAGCACTCGACGCCAGGGCGATCTCGGCTGCGAGCTTGATCTTCCCCCGGGCGGCGACGACGACCGCGCCGCCGTGCTCGGCCGCGTTCCCGACGATGGCGACGATCACCGCCGCGACGAAGAAGTCGCTCAGGTGGGCCTTCTCGGCGAAGGCCTCGAGCGTGCCGACGAGGATCTCGGCGACAAGGGCGGTGACGACGGTCGCGGCGGCGAGGACGAGGAGCGAAAGCTTCATCGACCACGCGGCCATGTCGGGTGATTCGTCCGATGTGTGCTGGGCCCGGTGGCGCCGGAGCGAGTACCAGGTGACCCCCACGTAGACGAGGAGGAGCACGATCGAGACCGGCACGGACGCGACGGCGAGGGAATGGCGGTCCGGATCGCCGCTCCAGCCCGGTATCGCCGGGATGAGGAAGAGGAGGACGGCGAAGGCGACGAGCCCGAGGGACATGAAGCTCGACCGGCGGTCCAGCTCTCCGTCTCCGCCGAACGCGAGCGAGAAGCCGAGGACCAGCAGCAGGTTCCCGACGACGCTACCCGTGAGCGAGCCACGCACGACCTCCGTCAAGCCGTCGTGCACGGCGAAGAGCGCGATGATCAGCTCGGGCGCGTTGCCGAAGGTGGCGTTCAGGAAGCCGCCGATCCCGGGACCGGTGTGGTGGGCCGCGTGCTCCGTCGCTTCCCCGATCAGCCAGGCAAGCGGGATGAGGGCGAGCGCGGAGATGACGAAGAGCTCGATCTCGCCGAGCCCCGCGTGGTCGAGCACGACGACGAGTGGCCCGAGGGCGAGGAGCGCGAACAGGATTTTGCGGACCACGGCCGGGGGACCCTAACGTTCGCCCTCCAGTGATCGACGCGGTCCTCTTCGACTGGGGCGACACGCTCTTCCAGTTCGTCTATGACGAGGCGCTCCTCGAAGCGGGGTGGGAAGCCGGCCTCGCCGCGATCGGGCGGGACGGGCTACCGGGGCACGAGGATGCCGCCGCCCGCTTTCAGGAGCGCTACGTGCCGCTTCTCTGGCAGCCCGGCTCGCTCGAGGAGATCGAGTACCCAGAGCTCGTGCGTGAGTGCCTCGGGAGCCTCGGAGCCCAGGTGGACGAAGACGAGCTCGAGCGCTTCCTCGAGGCCGAGCACGCGGCCTGGGAGCCCGCCCGCTTGATCGGTGACTCGACGCACGCGCTCCTCGATGTCCTGCGCGACCGCGGGCTCAAGACGGGGCTTGTCTCGAACGCCTTCGATCCACCGGCTCTCCTGCACCGCGACCTCGAGCAGATGGGGCTCGGGGAACGGCTCGACGTCGCGGTCTTCTCCTCCGAGACCGGCAAGCGGAAGCCTCACCCCGCGATCTTCGAGGAGGCGCTCGGCCGCCTCGGCGTCGAGGGAGGCCGCGCGGTCTTTGTCGGCGACCGCCGTTACGAGGACGTGCGCGGCGCGAAGGAGGTCGGGATGGCGACCGTCCAAGCCTTCTGGTTCCGCGCCGACGACGACGAGCGCGGCCTCGATCCCGACTTCGAGGCGTTCACGCCGATGGACGTCCTGAACGTCGTTCGGCGGCTCAGCGGCGAGCTCTAGCCGCCGCGCGCCTACACCCCCTCCCGGGGCGTGTCAAGTCTTGCGGGACGTATGAACCTCACCCACAATCCAGATGGATGCAACGGCGATTGCCGATCGTTCAAGAGCTTCCCCTGCGGCCACAGGACGAGACTGAATGTCGCCGCTGCGGGGTTCATTGCGACAAGGTCGTCTACCCGGCCGCCTGCGTCACGCGCGCCTGCCCGTTCCTCTACGCGTACGAGGAGTGGGGGCACACGTACATCGGCTGCATGCAGAAGGTTTACGACGTCGAGATCGACCTCGACGCCCTGCACGAGGCGCAGAAGCGCAAGGGCGGCTTCGGTGCGGTGAAGACTGTCCGCCAGCCGCTCCCGATGTGCAAGGCCGAGGTCGCGTCCTGCTACGACCACCGCGCGGACGAGCTCGGCTGCGTCAACCCCGAGTTCTTCGAGCTCCCGCGCGGGAAGCCGTCTTTCCGCGTGGTCGAGCAGCAGCCTTCCGAGGAACAGGCTTAGCGCTCTTCAGGCCGCGGCGGTGAAGGTCGCGGAGCTTCTGGATCTCGCTCGCGTCCGGGCCGTGCCCGTCGGGGCCCGGGACCTCGAGGATCGTCGGCAGCCCTTGAAGCTTCGGGTGGCCGAGGAAGACGCTCATTCCCTCGCCGATCTCGCCCTCGCCGAGGTTTGCGTGGCGGTCCCTGTTCGAGCCGAGCGCAGTAGCCGAATCGTTGACGTGCAGTGCTCGGAGGCGGTCGAGCCCGACGCGTTTGTCCACCTCGTCGAGGCAGGTCTCGAGCGCGGCGGCGTCGGTCACGTCCACGCCCGAGGCGTAGAGATGGCAGGAGTCGAGGCAGATCCCGAGGCGCGGGTGACCGTTGAGGCGATCGATCATCGTCGCCAACTCGTCCACTGAGCGCCCAACCGTTCCTCCAGTCCCGGCCGAGTTCTCGATCAGGAGCCAGGTCGTCTCTGAGCAGCGCTCCAGTGCACGCTCGAGGGCGGGGATGACGTGCTCGAGCCCCGCCTCGAAGCCCGCCCCGAGATGCGACCCCACGTGGAAGACGACGCCGTCGGCCTCGATCGCGCAGGCGACGTCGACGGTGTTCATGAGCGTCGTCACCGACTTCTCGTAGAT
>DASSBN010000063.1:0-33514 GCA_035698665.1 Gaiellaceae bacterium | reverse complement strand
CGAGCCGTTTCCGACCTGGTTCAACCTGTTGTTCGTCTCTCCGGTCCTGATCGCCCTCGTTGCGGTCGCCGTCGGTGGACGGAAGCTCTGGCAGCGGCGTCACCGGGCGAAGGCGGCATGAGGCCACGCGACATCCCCATCGTTGTCCTGGTCGGCGCCCTATCCGTGGCGAACATCTGGGTGTTGCTGCTCGATCTCGAGGTGATCTCGACCGAGCGGGGGTGGGCGCCGCAGTGGATCGTCTTCCTCACGGTGCTGGTTCTCCCACTCGTGGCCATCCGGGATGCCGCACCAGGTAGCCGGCCGTCCTACCTCTGGGTTTTGGTGGCGCCTCTGGCAGGCGCGTTTCTCGTGGCGCACTACTACGCGTTCGATGTGTACGGCTCGCCGCCCTACGCACGGAACGCTGACGCAGGAGACATGCCGGCGCTCGCGATCTACCTCGGTGCGACGATCGCCCTCGGAACCGGAATCATGACGTGGCTTCGACGCCGTGCCGGGATTGCGCTAACAGTGCCCGTCTGCTTCGGCTGCGCCGTGCTCGTGTTCTTTTCGAACGTCTTCCACTAAAGCGTCTTGAACTGCTCGAACGGCTGGCGACAGGCGTTGCAGTAGCGGATCGAGCGGCAGGGCGTCGGGCCGAAGAGGTTCTCCAGCCGCGTGTCGGTCGAGCCGCAGTAGGGACATGGATGCGGGCGCGTCTGGATCTGCAGCAGCGTCGCAGGCGCCCGGCCTGTTGGAGGAGCGAAACCTGCGTCGCGGAGCTTACGGCGACCGTCCGGGGTGATGCGGTCGCTCGACCAGCCCTCGCTCAGCACTTCGACGTCGGGCTCGGCGCCGAGCTTGCGGATGCGCTCGGTCATCTGGTCGCGCATGACCTCGACCGCCGGGCAGCCGAGGAAGGTCGGCGTGAAGCCGACGTGCACCCGGTCGCCGTCGACATCGACGTCGCGCACCACACCGAGGTCGACGAGCGAGATGACCGGAATCTCGGGATCCGGGATCTCGGCCAGCGCGTCCCACACGCGCTTCGCAGTCACCATGTCGCTCCCGGCACGGAGCGGCGCACCATCGTCATCTCCTCCCAGAGCGGGCGTAGATCGTCCGTGTGCTCGCCGCGCTCGATGGCTTCGACCTCGTCCCGATCGACGGCCTGGCAGAGGAGCGGGCGCTGTCCTTCGGACAGAACGCCGAGCGCGTAGGGCCAAAGCTCGTCGACCGCTTCGCGGAAGGCCGGCTCGTCGCGCAGGCGCTCGGCCCACATATCGGCGTGCATGCGGTGGTAGGCCTCCTCACGGTCGATCTTCTCCGCGAGACCTCGGATGTCGCCAGCCACCGAGTTGATCAGAACCTGGATTCGGATCGAGTCGGCGGTCTCGTAGAGCCAGTGGCGTGCGATCGTGCGAGCCCAGTCCTCGGCCATGCGCATCTCGACGAGCGGGGCGCACACGTACTCGTCCGGCTCGCGGTCGAAGGCGAGCGCGTCGGCATCCGTCCCGAGCTCCTTCGCGGCGAGCTCGTACCAGGCGCGCGCATGGCCGATCTCCGTCTGCGCGATGGACGAGAAGGCGACGTCCTCCTCGAGGAACGGGGCGATGCCGGTCCACTCGGAGTTCCGCCAGCCGAGAATCAGCTCGTCGTCAGCTAATTCCAGAATCCGCTGCGCGGATTCTGGAACGGGAGAACCCGTAACCCGAGCGCCCTTCGTGTCCCGAGGTGTCTCGGTCACGGCCCCTCGCGGACGCTCTCGGGGGCCTGCGCTTCTTCCCGCCGAAGATGCGAAGCATCGTGCGCGGCTTGACGAGCCTCCTTCAGCTTCACCTTGAGCGAGTAGCCGTCGACGCGGCGGTAGTCCCGGTCGAAGACGTCGGCGACGTACGGATCCCGCACCTCTTCGACGGCGTCGCGCGGGACGATCCAGAGCGCGAACGACTCGCCGCGGCGCCCGTACAACTCGCGCGCGTACGCCTCGGCGAAGGCCTGGTTCGGCGCTTCGAGCGAGCCGCCGTGCTGGAAGGGCTGACCCTCGCGCTCCTGCCGGAAGACCTCCCAGATCACGCTGCGTCTGCGAGGACGGCGCGCCGCACCCACGCGGTCTCCTCGCGCGAGGCCCGGCGGAAGCCGAGCCGGCGCTCGGTCTCGGGGCCGTGGCCCGTGACGACCCACTTGAGCTCGTCCCAGTCGGGCTCCGAATACTCCCAGACCCCGTCCTCGCCCTTCCGGAGCCTCGCGTCGGGGACCGTGAGGCCGAGCTCCCAGATCTGCGGCACGTACCCGTCGAGGAACTGCTGGCGCGCCTCCTCGTTGGCCTGGCTCTTGATGCGCCAGCGATACATCGGATCGTCGTCGGCCGGAATCGGGTTCCCGTGGAACTGCATGAGAGGCCCCCACCACCGGTCGAGCGCCTCCTGCACCAGCTCGCGCTGCTCGTCGGTGCCGTTCATCATCGTGAGAATCACGTCGCGGCCGTGGAGGATGTGGAACGACTCCTCCCAGCAGATCTTCTTCATGATCCGCGCGTACGGCGCGTACGAGCACTTGAGGAGCGCCTTCTGGGAGATGATCGCCGCGGCGTCGACGAGCCAGGCGATCACGCCGACGTCGCCCCAGGTCTTCGTCGGGTAGTGGAAGACGGTGTGGACCTTCGTCTTGCCCGCGATCAGGTCGTCGAGACAGGCCTCCCGCGGTTTGCCGAGGTCCTCGACGACGCGGTAGATGAGCTGGGCGTGGCCGACCTCGTCCTGGACCTTCGACGTGAGCGCGAGCTTCCGTTGCAGCGTCGGCGCGCGGAGGATCCACTCGCGCTCGGGCAGCACGCCCATGAGCTCCGAGTTCCCGTGCATCTCGATGAACTTGACGAGCGCCTTGCGGTAGCCCTCCGGCAGCGAGTCGCCGGCCTCGACCTGACCCCCGCCCTGGACGTACGCTTCGAATTCGGCTTCGCTCATACCCAAACGATCGTTAGGGTAACGGTACACGATGTCGCGCAAGGATGAGCTTTCCCGCCAGGCGGCGCGCCTCTTCGCCGAGAAGGGCTATCACGGCACGTCGATCGGCGACCTCGCCGACTCGATGGGCGTCCAGAAGGGCTCGCTCTACGCGCACATCGAGGGCAAGGAGGACCTGCTCTACGAGACGATGCGCGGCGGCGCGGCTGCGTTCCACGGCGCGCTCGACTCGGTGCCGGAAGACGCGCCCGCGGCCGAGAAGGTGCGGCTCGCCCTGCGGGCGCACCTGCGTGTCGTGGCCGACCAGCTCGACGTCGCCACTGTCTTCGTCCAGGAGTGGCGCTACCTCGAGGGCGAGCGGCTCGAGGAGATCGTCGCCGAGCGGCGGCGCTACGAGGAGCGCATCCGGGACCTGTTTCGGGAAGGCCGTGACCTCGGCGACCTCCGCGCGGACCTCGATGTGAACGCAGCCGCGCTCGCCTTCCTCTCGGCCGCCAACTGGGCGTACACGTGGCTCGCTCCCGGCGCCGACACGGACGGGCTTGCTGACCGTTTTTACGCGCTTTTTCTCGACGGGATCCGGGGCTACTCGACCCCCACGTAAAGAGTTCATTAAGGCGCCGCACAGCGTGTTAGGCCCCTGCCTGCGCGGGAACCCTCCTCCTTCATGCCACTCCACTCAGGGGGTCAAATGCACAAGGTCAAGAAACTTGCTGCTGGTGTTTTCGCGTCCGGGCTGCTCGCAGTCGGCGTCGCTGCGCCGACGGCGTCCGCGCAGCCGGTCATCACGGGCGGTCTCGTGAACGTCACCGTCACCGATGTGCTGAGCAACGATCAGATCAACGTGCAGGTGCCGATCGGCGTCGCCGCGACCGTCTGCGGCGTCCAGGCCAACGTCCTCGCGCAGGGCGGCATCCAGGAGCCGGTCGACTGCACGGCCGCGACGACGGCCGATCTTCCGGTCGCCTTCGCACCGCAGGTCGGCGGTTAGCTCCGAACGAAACGTGAGCCGGCCCTCGGGCCGGCTCACTCCTTTCTAGAGTGCGGCCGTGGCTCGCACCGTGCTCATCGTCAACCCGAACGCTTCCCGGGTCACACCCGACCTCACTGTCGCGGTCGAGGAGGCTCTGCAAGCCGCCGGCGAGGTCGAGACGGTCCTCACCGAGCGGCCGCTGCACGCCGGCGAGATCGCGGAGGCGGCCGGGCGCGACACGGAGCGCATCTTCGTCTTCTCCGGTGACGGCGGCTTCAACGAGGTCGTCAACGGGCTCGACGCAGACCTCCCGGTCGGGTTCATCCCGGGCGGCTCGACGAGCGTCTTCCCCAGAGCTCTCGGCCTGCCGCGCGACCCGGTGGCGGCGGCCCGCGCCCTCGCCGGGTCCTCGGCAGAGCGGCGCATCTCGCTGGGGCGGGTGAATGGCCGGCGCTTCACCTTCAGCGGCGGCTTCGGCGTCGACGCCGAGCTCGTCCGCCGAGTCGACGCCCTCGGGCGGGCCAGCGGGAAGCGGGCGAGCGACCTCGCCTTCGCCCGCGCCCTGGCCGGCATCTTCGCGGAGAACCGGGCGCGGTTCGAGCCCGTCATGGAGGTCGCGGGACTCGGGCGGATCGCCTTCGCCCTCGTCGCCAACGGCCACCCGTACAGCTACGTGGGCCGCGTCCCGCTTCGGATCGCTCCCAAGGCGGAGTTCGAGCTGGGCCTCGACCTCGTCGCCCCGCGCGAGCTGAAGGCGAGACGGCTCCCACAGGTCGCGGCCTGGGTGCTCGCCGGCAAGGGGCAGGTCGGCTCGCCGCACGTCCTCTACGTCCACGACGCCGACGAGCTCGTCGTGCGCTCCGACATCCCGATGCCGCTGCAGGTGGACGGCGAGGACCTCGGCGACGTGGAGGAGGCGCACTTCGAAGCGGAGCGGTCGGCGCTCCGGGTGCTCGTGCCGGAATAATTCCGGCATGGCCCAGGTGGTTCCCGCCGAAGGGGACATGCGCAGGGTGATCGGGGACGGGGAAGCTCAGCCGGACGGCGAGGTCGACGGCCTCACCGACCAGGACCTCCTCGAGCTCTACCGCGCGATGGTGTTGTTGCGCACGTACGACGAGCGCTCGGTCGTCTTCCATCGCCAGGGCCGGATCGGGACCTACGCGATCTTCTGGGGTCACGAGGCGATGCAGGCGGGCTCGTTCCAGGCGCTCGAGCGGGAGGACTGGATCTTCCCGTCGTATCGCGAGTCCGCCATCGGTCTGCTGCGCGGGATGCCGCCCGAGACCGTCCTCTCCTGGTGGCGCGGCCATCCCGCAGGCTGGTGGGACCCGCGCGAGTACGGGGTGGCGTCGATCGCCGTGCCGATCGCGACGCACGTCCCCCATGCCGTCGGTTTCGCCTGGGGGAAGAAGCTCCGCGGTGAGCGCGCGTGTGCGATCGCCTATTTCGGGGACGGGGCGACCTCCGAGGGCGCCTTCCACGAAGGCGCGAACTTCGCCGCGGTCATGCGAGCGCCGGTGATCCTCTTCTGCAACAACAACGGCTGGGCGATCTCGACGCCGGTCAGCGCGCAGACCAGGGCGGCGACCCTCGCGGACAAGGCGGCCGGGTACGGGATGCCCGGCGTGCGGGTGGACGGCGGCGACGTGCTCGCCGTCTACGAAGCGACGCGGGAGGCGGTCGCCCGGGCGCGGGCAGGGGACGGCCCGACGTTCATCGAGGCGGTCACGTACCGCTGTGCCCCGCACGCGACCGCGGACGATCCGAGCGCCTACATCGACGCCGCGCGCGTCGAGGCCGAGCGCGCGAACGAGTGCGTGGGCCGCTACGAGCGCTACCTCCGCCGCCTGGGCCTCTTGGGGGACGACCTCGTCGAGTCGATCGCGGCCGAGGCGAAGGACGCAATTCGCGCCGGGATCGAGGCCGCGGAATCGCTCTCCGACCCCGACCCGGATCTCGTCACCAGGAACGCGTATGTCGAGTAAGACCCTGGTCGAAGCGGTGAACGACGCGCTGCAGGTCGAGATGGAGCGCGACGAGAGCGTCATGGTCATGGGGGAGGACGTGGGCCGCGCGGGCGGAGTCTTCAGGGCGACTGCCGGCCTCCTCGACCGGTTCGGGCCCGACCGGTGCGTCGACACCCCGCTCGCCGAGGCCGGGATCCTCGGCACCGCTGTCGGTCTCTCGATGGCCGGCTGGCGGCCTGTCTGCGAGATGCAGTACGAGTCCTTCAGCTACCCGTGCCTCGACCAGCTCATCTGCCACGTCGGCCGCTACCGCTGGCGCACGAACGGAGCGATGGAGTTTCCGATCACGATCCGGATGCCGACCGGCGGCGGCGTCAAGGCGCCCGAGCTCCACGAGGACTCGCCGGAGGCGTACTACGTCCACACGCCCGGGATCAAGGTCGCGATCCCGTCCACGCCCTCCGACGCCAAGGGCCTGCTCGCAGCCGCCATCCGCTCCCCGGATCCCGTTGTCCTCATGGAGCCGAAGGTGCTCTACCGCAGCCCGCGCGACGAGGTGCCGGACGGCGAGCACGTCGTGCCGCTCGGCAAGGCTCGCGTCGTCCGCGAGGGCGACGACGTCACGCTGATCGCGTACGGGGGGATGGTTGCCGCCGCCGAGCGCGCGGCCGAGGAGCTCGAGGCGAGCGCCGAGGTCGTCGACGTCCGCTCCCTGAAGCCGCTCGACGAGGAGACGCTGCTCGGGTCGGTTGCGAAAACAGGGCGCGCCGTCATCGTCCAGGAGGCCCCTCGGGTGGCGGGCTTCGGCGCCGAGATCGCCGCGCTTCTCGCCGAGAAGGCGATCCTCGACCTGCGCGGGCCCGTGATCCGTGTGACCGGGTATGACGCCCCGTTCCCCTTCTGGTCGATCGAGGACGAGCACATCCCTTCGCCGGCGCGCGTCGTCGAGGCGGCGGAGAAGCTCCTTCAGTTCTGATGGCGTACGAGTTCAAGCTCCCCGACCTGGGTGAGGGCGTCCGCGAGGGCGAGATCGCGCGCTGGCTCGTCGAGGTCGGCCAGGAGGTGGCCGAGGACGAGCCGCTCGTCGAGATCCAGACCGACAAGACGACAGTCGAGATCCCGTCGCCGGCCGCGGGGAAGGTTGCCCGGATCCTCGTCGAAGAAGGGGAGCTCGTTCCCGTCGGCACCCCTCTCGTCTTGATTGGTTCAGATGCTGTCGCATCTGAACCAGGAAAAATCCAGGCTACCCCCTTGGTTCGACGGGTCGCGGATGAGCTCGGGGTCGACCTTGCCACGATCAAGGGCACCGGCCCCGGCGGAAGGATCACGGAGGACGACGTTCGCGGTGCCGGCGGGCCCGTGGAAGGCGAGAGACGCGAGCCGCTGCGGGGCGTGCGGCGGCAGATCGCCGAGCACCTGACACGCTCCCACCGCGAGGTTCCGGCGGTCACCGTCGTCGAGGAGTGCGACTTCACGGCGCTCTCCCAGGCGCGTGGCGAGCGCTCCTACCTCCCCTACGTTCTCGAGGCGGTGGTCGCCGGCCTGAAGGCCTATCCCGAGCTGAACGCGACGCTGGCCGGGAACGAGATCGTCTACTGGGAGCGGTACGACATCGGCCTCGCCGTGCAGACGGAGGAAGGGCTCGTCGTCCCGGTCCTCCGCGGCGCGGACGAGAAGTCTCTGGACGAGCTATCCGCGGAGGCGGCCCGCCTCGCCGAGGGCGCCCGTGCAGGAAGCCTCGCCGCGGAGGAGCTCCGCGACTCGACGTTCACCGTGACGAGCGCCGGCCGGCTCGGCGGCCTCTTCGCCACTCCGCTCGTCAACCACCCCGAGGTCGGGATCCTCGGGCTCCATCGCATCGGCCCGCGTGCCGCAGTCGTGGACGGTGAGGTCGTCGCCCGCGAGATCGGCTGGCTCTCCTGCACCTTCGACCATCGTGTCGTCGACGGAGCACGCGCGAGCGAGTTTCTGCTCGCCGTCATCGAGCGCCTCGAGTCCGCCTGAATCCGTTTCCCCTGTGACCGCGTAGGTCCGGCAAACGTCTTTCACCGCCGCAGCGGGAAGGGAGGCAGGCAAATGGAGAGAGGGCTTCGGCTGTTCATCGCAGCGAGCGTGGCTCTGCTCGTCGCGGCCGGAATCGCAATCGCGGCCGTGTCGATGCACTTCAACTCGCCGATGGAGGGTGCGCAGGAGGCACCTGTGCCCAGGGACACGCAGGCTCGCGGGAACGCGGTCTACAAGCTGTCCGACGACGGCACGCGCATCGAATACAAGGTGATCGTCGCCAACATCGAGAACGTCTTCATGGCGCACATCCATATGGGGCCGCCGGGCGTGTCCGGCCCGATCGTGGTGTGGCTCTACCCGAGCACGACGCCCGGCGTCACCGCACCGCTGGGCGGAGGCCGCATCAACGGCGTGATCGTTCAGGGGTCGTTCGGAGCGTCCGACTTCGTCGGGCCGCTCGCGGGCCGTCCGCTCTCCGATCTCCTCGACCTCATGAGGAGCGGAGGCGTGTACACCAACGTCCACACGAACGACGGCGACCTCGTCGTGAACGAGGGGCCGGGCGACTTCCCCGCGGGCGAGATCCGCGGCCAGATCGCGGAGAACGGACCGAGCTGAGAACCACCCTGGGCCCGAAGCGCGTAGTTGGGGAGAGATCGCGCTCCGGGCTCGGGAAAGGGCCGATGGGCGGCGGGAGAGGGAGGGGCGTACCCGCCGCCCGAGGCTCGCTAGGCGACTGCGGGCGCGGCCCCCACCGGGTGGAGGTAAGGGCCGAGCATGCGCTCGATCTGTGGTGCGCTGACGCGCCCCTCCAGACGCTCGACGGGTCTGCGGTCCTGCAGCAGGACGAGCGTTGGGACCTGGGTGATGCCGAGGAGATCGACCCACTCGGGCGAGTCGGTCACATCGATGCGCGAGATGCGCAGACGGCCGCGTTCTTTGCGGGCGAGATGGGCAAGGAGGCTTTCCATTCGCCGCGCCGGGCCCGAGGTTTGCTGCGTGAAGAAGAGCAACGTGGGGGTGTGCTGAGGCAGAGCGACTCCGTTCTCTAAGTCCTGGAAGGAATTCCCTGCCCTTCGTGCGGAGAAACGCCCCGATTGGGGTATCGGAAGGGGTATCTCGACCCCAGCGGCCTGGTCAGGAGCAGCAAAGGCGGCGGCTAGACTGGGTGAGATGGAGCTCTTCGATTGGTACTGGCTGGGCGTCGGCGCTGGGCTCGGCGTCGCCGCCGGGACGGCCGCGGGCTGGATCCAGTCCGCCGGCGCGCGCGCGCTCGGTGCCATTGCATTCGCGCTCGCCGCGCTCGTCGGGATCTTCGTCTCGTTCTTCGTCGCGGCCTGGGGCCCGGCGGTCTGGGCCGGCGCGGCGACAATCGCCTGGATAGCGCTCAGGCGGCTCACACGCGCTGCGTTCCCGGCAGCGTTCCTCGCCTTCGCCGTGCTCGCGTTCGTCCCCTTCGTCGGCTACTTCGAAGCCGTGACGGCCCCCCTCGTAGGCGGGCGCCTCAGGCGCCGAGCGGGCGAGAAGTACGCAGGCCTCCGCGTTCTCGCCAAGGACTAGTGCCGAAGAAACTCGTCCTCGCCGTCATCGACGGCCTGACCCCGGCCATGCTCGAGCGAGCGCTCGGCGAAGGCCGCCTTCCCGCGCTCTCCTTTCTGCGCGAGTCGGGTTCGTACGTCCGCGGCACGACGACCTTCCCGTCGGTCACCCCCGTGTGCCTGACCTCGATTGCGACCGGCGCCCACCCGGACGCCCACCACATCCCGCACCTCGTCTGGTACCACCGGCGGGAGCGGCGCGTCGTCGAGTACGGGTCGTCCTTCTCCGCCGTGCGGGCTGCGGGCGCCCGCCGCTCGATCCGCGACTCGGTCTTTGCGATGACGCACGAGCACGTCTCGCCGCGATCTCCGACGGTGTTCGAGGCGCTCGACGACGCCGGTCTCGAGACGGCCGCGATCAACTTCACCTGCTACCGGGGTCGCACCCGGCACCCGCTGAAGCTGCCGCTCCGTCCCGGGCGCAACCGCTGGTACGAGGCGGTGTACGGCCCGCGGCGATTCTTCTTCTTCAACCTCTTCGAGTCCGATGTGACCGGCGCGCCGCTCGCCATCCGCTCGCGCCCCGAGGGCTCCGTGGACGCATACGCCGGCACGATCGGGCGCTGGCTCGTCACCCGGGACGGCTTCGACTTTCTCGTCTTCTACCTGCCCGACTACGACTACGCGTCCCACATCTCCGGTCCCGACGCGGCCGTGCAGGCGCTCGAGCGCGCCGACGCGGCGGTGGGCGAGCTGATGGCTGCCGCCGGGGGATACGAGGCCTTCCTCGAGCGCTACGCCATCGTCGTCTGCTCGGACCACGGCCAGACCCGGGTCGACCGGGTCGCAAGCCTGCAGGACTCCTTCGCGGACCTCGACGTGTATACCGGGCGGCGCGGGACCGTGCCCGACCAGTGCGACGCGGTGGTGACGGCCTCGAACCGCTCCGGGATGGTCTACGCGCTCGACGGCCCGGCGCCGCGCGAGCTCGCCGAGCGGCTCGACGGCGCTCGGAGCGTCGACCTCGCGCTCTTCCTCGAGAACGGGGAGGCCGTTGCGCGCAAGGGCGGAAACGAGGTTCGCTTCGCCCCAGACGAGAACGGCTGGTCGGTTGCGGGCGACGCCGGAATCCTCGTCGGGGACGAGTACCCGAATGCGTTCGAGCGCGTGTGGTCGGCCCTAGCGTGCCCGAACGCCGGCGAGGTGATCGTCTCGGCGGCGGAGGGCTGGGAGTTCGAAGACCTCGGCCGACGGCACCATGCGGGAGGAGGGAGCCACGGCTCCCTGCTGGCGGGCGACTCGACCGTGCCGATGCTCGCCGCGGGATTCGACGAGCCGCCCTTGCCGCGGGACGCGAGCGTCACGGACCTCGCCCCGCTCGCGCTCGCACACTTCGGGGTGCAGCCGCCGCCCTCCATGCGGGCGCGCGTCTCGGCCGGTGTCTGACTTCGCCGACGAGCGGGAGGCGATGGTCGTCGAGCAGCTCGCGGACCGCGGGATCACCGACGAGCGCGTGCTCGGGGCGATGGGCCGCGTTCGACGAGATCTCTTCGTCCCCGAGCGCGACCTGCACAAGGCGTATCGGGACATGCCACTGCGCATCGGCTACGGACAGACCATCTCCCAGCCCTACATGGTCGCGGTCATCTGCCAGGCGGCGGAGGTGCGCGACGGAGATCGCGTGCTCGACATCGGCACCGGCTCGGGCTACCAGGCGGCCGTGCTCGCCGAGCTCGGCGCAACGGTCCACACGATCGAGCGCATCCCGGAGCTCGCCGAGCGAGCGGGCGCGCGGCTCGCCGACGCCGGCTACGAGAACGTGGAGGTGCACGTGGGCGACGGGTCGCTGGGGCTGCCGGAGCACGGTCCGTACGACGCCATCGTCGTCGCCGCGGCGGCGCCCGCAATGCCCGCGTCCCTCTATGAGGAGCTTCGCGAGCGCGGGAGGCTCGTCGTGCCGGTGGGCGGACAGCATGGCCAGCGCCTCGAGGTCATCGTCCGCAGCCCCGAAGGCCCGGCGGTGGCGCGCTCGGTTCCCTGCCGCTTCGTCCCGCTCGTCGGGGCCGAAGGCTTCTAGTTTCGCCCTCCCCGGTGCGGGAATCTTCGGGGGCGATGGATGGGGGTCTCCGCGCGAGCGCGGTCGAAAGCCGCGCGGTTTGCTTCGCCGACATCCGCCTCGGCGCCGTCGTGGACGTCCTTCTCGACGACTCGCTCCAGCGCGTGCTGGGTTTCGACGTCCTCTGCGGCGACCGCCTCCACCGCTATCTGCCGCTACCCGCCTGTGAGATCGGCGAGAACGTGATCTCGGTCCCTTCGGCGCTCGTGCTCATGCGGCAGGAGCTCGACTTCTACCGAGACCGCGGCCGTGCGCTCACCGCAGTCCGGGGTTTTCCCGTTCGACGGGAAGGGCGCTCACTCGGAATCGTCCTCGACCTCGTGTTCACGCCCGAGGGCGAGCTCGTCGAGATCGTCGTGGAGACGGACGAGGGCGAGACGACCGTCGAGGCGGGCCCAGGCCTCGTCGTTGGCCCCGATGCCCTGCGCCCCGCCGTCTAACCTTTCTCGACACGTGGCCACGCCGTCGGACACTGCGACGAAGCGAGCGAGCGCGATCTCGGACGCTGCCGGCGTGGCCTTGCGCCAGCGGGCGAATTGGTTCCAGCTCGCGAAGTTCTGCATCGTCGGCGCGTCGGGCTACGTCGTGAACCTCGCCGTCTTCGCGACGCTCGTCCACTGGGCGGAGATGCACTACATCCCTGCCGCCGTCTGCTCATTCCTCGTGGCCGTGACGAACAACTACACGTGGAACCGGCTCTGGACGTTCAGGCACGAGCGAGGGCACTTCGCCTATCAAGGGCTCCGCTTCCTCGTGGTCTCGACGATCGCCCTCGCGGCCAACCTTCTCTTCCTTGCGGTCCTCGTCGGCATCGGCATGCCGAAGATCCCGGCCCAGGCGATCGCCATCGCCCTCGTGACGCCGTGGAACTTCGTCGCGAACAAGCTCTGGAGCTTCCGACGGCAGCCCGCCGCCTAGCCCCCGTCCTCCTCGCGCTCGCAGCGCTCGCAGCGCCGAGCGCGGCCGCGGCCGCTCCGAAGGCGCCGGTCTACAACTCGCACGGCGACCTCATCGGCACGCCCTTCGTCCCACAGGACGAGCCTGCTCCGGCGGAGCTGACCGACAAAGAGGCGATCGCGGCCGTCCTCGCCTATCCGAAGGTGGCCGACTGGGTCTCGCGCTATCCCGCCAAAGGGCTGACGAAGCAGGCAACCCTCGACGAGGACGGCGGCGCCTGGTCGGTGAAGGTCTGGTCAGACCTTCCCGACGCCGGTCAGATCGTGGACGCGAGGGTGGACGACACGACGGGCCGCGTGACCGAGGCCTGGACCGGGCCGCAGGTCGCCTGGAAGATGGCGCGCGGCTACGACGGCGCCTTCGGCCGCGGAATCAACCATCCGTGGATCTGGCTGACGTTCTGCGTCGTCTTCCTGCTCGGGCTCGCGGACTTCCGTCGCATCGCGTCCGTGCGAAACGTCGACCTGCTCGTGCTGCTCTCGTTCTCGGCCTCGCTCTACTTCTTCAACAACGGCCACGTCTTCACCGCGATGCCGCTCGTCTATCCCGTGCTCGCGTATCTCCTCGGGCGCATGATCTGGATCGGCGTCCGCGGGAAGGGAGGCGGTCCTTCACGGGCGCTCTGGCCGGCCTGGGCGCTCCTCGCGGCGACAGTCTTCCTCATGGGTTTTCGCACCGGCCTGAACGTCGCCGACTCGAACGTGATCGACGTCGGCCTCGCGGGAATCGACGGCGGCCAGCGCATCGTCCAGGGCGAGATGCCGTACGGCCACATGCCGACCGATGACGGGAAGGCGTGCGGTCTCCCGGATGGGGACGGCTACGTTCGCGAGCACGTGCAGACGAACGGCCGCTGCGAGTCGGCCAACGAGCGCGGCGACACCTACGGGCCGGTCAGCTACCTCGCCTACGTGCCCGGGTACCTCGCGGTTGGCTTCGACGGGAAATGGAACGGAGGGTCGAGCCAGTGGTCAGGGCTGCCCGCCGCGCATCTCACCTCGCTTCTCTGGGATCTGCTCGCGCTCGTGGGGATGGGCCTGCTCGGCCTCCGTTTCGGAGGGCGGATGCTGGGGGCGACGCTGGCCTTCGCGTGGGCGGCGTATCCGTTCACGCAGTACGTCTCGAGCTCGAACTCGAACGACGCGATCATGCCGGCCCTCCTCATCTGGGGGCTCGTCTTCCTCACCTCTCCGCCGGCGCGCGGCCTCTTCCTCGCCCTCGGCGCCTGGACGAAGTTCGCCGCCCTCCTCCTGCTCCCGCTCTGGGCCTCGTACCCTGACTGGCGAGGCGCAGCCAGGAGCAAGCTCACCTACCTCGGCGGGTTCGCGCTCGGCACCGCGGTCGGCTTCTGGATCCTCTTCCTCGAGCCCGATCCCCTGCACGCTGCCCGCGTCTTCTGGGACCGGACGTTCGGCTGGCAGCTGACGCGGGAGTCGCCGTTCTCGATCTGGGACTGGGGCCAGTACCCGGGCTACCCGGACCTCCATGACGTACAGACCGGCCTCAAGGTGCTCCTCCTGCTCGCGGCGCTGACAGTCTTCTTCGTCCCGCGGGTGAAAAACGAGCTCCAGGTCGCCGCGCTCTCGGCCGCGCTCCTCATCGGCTTCGAGGCCGTGCTCACGCATTGGTTCTACCTCTACATCCCCTGGTTCTTCCCCTTCGTCGCCTTCGCGTTCTTCGCCCCGGCGCTTCTCCCGGCCCCGGCGGTGGAGCCGGCCGAGCCGCCGTCCGAGCTTGAGCACGAGCCAAGAGCACTCGTTCCCACGAGCTGAGCCGAGCCGCGTCGCGCAGGCTGTCGCGCTCGGGATCGTGCTCCTGACGATCTCCTGGGCCCTCCTGCACACAGGCTTCTGGAGCGGGACGCAGATCGTCGACACGCCGGTGTACGAGCGCTACGGCGAAGCCGTCCTCGACGGTCAGGTCCCCTACCGGGACTTCGAACTCGAGTATCCGCCCGCCGCACTCCCGGCGTTCGTGCTCCCGGCGCTCGCCGAGCACGATGCCTACGACTCCGCCTTCGAGCTCCTCATGTGGGCCTGTGCGGTCGCGGCGGTGGTGGCGCTCGGCCTCGCGCTCGCGGCTGTCGACGCGAGCCCGGCACGGCTCTTTGCGGCGATCTCCTTCTTCGCGCTTGCGCCGCTCGCGCTCGGGACGGTGATCCTCTCCCGATACGACCTCTGGCCGGCGGCCCTCACGATCGCCGCACTCGCGGCCTTCGTCGGGCGAAGGGAACGGCTCGGCTTCGGAATCCTCGGACTCGCGGTCGCAGCGAAGATCTACCCGCTGGTGCTGCTCCCGCTCGCGCTCGTCTGGGCGGCCAAACGGCGGGGGACACGCGACGTCTGGATCGGCCTCGCCTGCTTCGCGGGAGTCCTCGCAGCCTGCTTCGTGCCGTTCCTGATCCTCGCTCCCGGCGGTGTTGCCCACTCGATCGGCACGCAGCTCGGGCGCCCACTTCAGATCGAGAGTCTCGGCGCCTCGCTCCTCCTCGCGGCCCAGCAGCTCGGGATCTACGACGCGACGGTGGAGAGCTCTCACGGCTCCCAGAACCTGACCGGCCCCTTGCCGGACACGCTTGCCGCGCTGCAGACCGCCTTCCAGCTCGTCGCCGTCGGCGTCGTGTGGGCTGTCTTCGCGGCGCGCGACCGGGGTCGCGAGGGCCTGCTGACCGCGGGTGCCGCCTCGGTGGCCGCCTTCGTCGCGTTCGGCAAGGTGCTCTCGCCTCAGTTCCTGATCTGGCTCCTCCCGCTCGTCCCTGCCGTGGCCGGCGCGGGCGGGCTTGCGGCCTGTGGGCTCCTCCTCGTCGGGCTCGTCACGACGCAGCTCTGGTTCCCGTTCCGCTACTGGGACGTCGTCGCGCTCGAGCCGGCGGGCTGGCTCGTCCTCGTGCGCAACGTCGTGCTCGTCGCGCTCTACGGCGTTCTGTTGGCAGCCTTCAGTCGACGAGGACGCGGAGGGGCTCGCACCGCGTAGCGCGGCCGTCGGCGTCGCACTCGACCACGGCGCCCTCGATGCGGACGCCGCCGTCGGCCGGATGGAAGCGGACCGGCATGGCGGTCCGCATGCGTTCGATGGCGAGCTCCGCCTTGACTCCGATGACCGAGTCGTGCGGGCCCGTCATGCCCGCGTCGGTAATCGCTGCCGTCCCGCCGGGCTGCACGCGCGCGTCGTTCGTCTGCACGTGGGTGTGCGTGCCGAGCACGGCCGTCACGCGGCCGTCGAGCATCCGCGCGAGCGCGACCTTCTCGCTCGTGGCCTCCGCATGGAAGTCGACGACGACGACGTTCGCCTCGCGCCGGGCCTCTTCCACGAGCTCGTCGACGACGAGGAACGGGCTCTGCGGCGGCGAGAGGAAGAGCGCGCCCTGGAGGTTGATCACGGCCACGGGTGTTCCGTCCGCGGCCGGCTGCACCGTGAGGCCGGCGCCGGGGCCGCCGAGATTTGCCGGACGGATGACGGGCCCCCTGCGCTCGAGTACCGGGATGATGTCCCTCTGCCGCCAGACGTGGTTCCCGAGGGTGATCACGTCGGCCCCCGCGGCGAGGATCTTGTCCGCGAGCTTGGCCGTGATCCCGACGCCGTCGGCGGCGTTCTCGCCGTTCACGATGCAGAAGCCCGCGCCGAGCTCGTCCCGAAGCGCCTGCAGCCGAGCCTCGACCGCCCGCCGGCCCGGAGGGCCGAAGACATCTGCGATGAAGAGGATGACCAGGTCGGTCTCGGGTCTTACGGGACCGCGAGCGAGCCGGCCGCGTGCACTTCGACGTGGACGTGCTGGCCGCGATCCTGCGTGTAGCGCGCGAGCGCGGCCTGCTCGACCGAGGAAAGGTCGATGATCTGGCCGATCTTCGTACGTCCTGCCGACACTGTCATGCCGACGGTGAGAGCCGGGTCGGGCCTCAGGTTCGTGAGCGTGACGACCACGCCGGGGTTGCCGGACGGCTGGATGTCGATCCGCACCCCGTAGGGCTTTCCGTTCACGATCTGGTCCGAGACCGCCATGACACTCCCGTCCACGGGGGCGTAGACGTCCGTCCCGGTCGGCGCGCCGACGTCGAGCCCGCCCGTCTCCGGACCGACGCCGCCGCTGATCTGGTAGTAGCGGATGCCCGAGCTCGAATCCCCGAAGAAGCGGTTGACGATGCGCTTCAGGAGGCCGGCGTTCGCCTGCGTCCCGTTCGGGTCGAGGGCGAGCGCGCTCGAGCCGGAGGCGTGGTAGCCGATCGCCGTCACGCGGCTCTGGTTGACCGGCAGCTGGAGCCGGAGCGTGTCCTGAAGGGCGACGATCTGCGCGCGGGGCGGGCCCGCCGGCAGGAGGCGTCCCGTCGGCGCCGGCCCCGTGTTCGTGGCCTCGGAGCTCCTGCCGGAACCGAACGCCGTGAGCAGGAGCACGACGAGACAGACGCACGCCACGACCGCCAGTGCGGCCGTCCGTCGCGCCCTTCGAACCCTTGCCCGCATCGCCTGCCGTTCAGCGGCGCGGTAGGCAAGCCCGGGAGCCTGGGGCTGAGCCATCCGCGGCACGCTAGCGGAGGTCCCCACCGCTTTCAAACGCGTACGTTGCTCCTCGAGGGGCTCAGGCGAAAGTGCGAGCGCCCCGTCGCTCTCGAACGACCAGTCCCAGGGTGCCGGACGGAGCCCGACTACATTCCTCGGGTTTGCAGGGCTTTCTTGCCGTTGATCGTAGGGACGGGACGCGTTGGGCACGGTGCTAGCCTTGGCGGCGTGTTGGCCGTCCTTCGCTCTCACCCTGCCAGGGACGTCGGACGCTGAACGGCCCGCTTCTCAGCGCAAAAGGGGTCTCGCGGAGGTACGGGCGCATCGTCGCGCTGGCTCCGACGAGCCTCGAGGTACACGCGCGGGACGCTCTCGCGCTCATCGGGCCGAACGGCGCCGGCAAGTCGACGCTGCTCTCGATTCTCGCGGGCGCGCTCGATCCGAGTGGCGGCTCGGTCAGCGGGGCGAGCCCGCGGATCGGCTGGGTGCCGCAGAAGCCCGCGCACTACCAGCGCCTCTCTCCGCGCGAGAACCTCGAGCTCTTCGCCCGCCTCGAGAGGGTGCCAGAGCCGAAGGACGCGGCGAACCGCTACATGAGCCTCCTCGACCTCCCCGACGACGGCAGGCTGACAGCCGAGCTCTCGGCGGGAAACCAGCAGCGCCTCAACCTCGCCGTCGCCCTGCTCGCGGGGCCCGACGTCCTTCTCCTCGACGAGCCGACGGCGTCGCTCGACCCCCGCCAGAGGCGGATCCTCTGGGAGGTGGCCGCGGCGGTGCGCGAGCGCGAGGGAGCGGTCGTCTTCGCCACCCAGAACCTCGAGGAGCTCGAGCGCTTCGCCACGCGTGTCGCCGCTCTGGTCGACGGCGAGCTCGTCTTCGACGGGAGCCTCGAGCAGTTCAAGGCCTCCCCGGAAGCCGACGTGTTCGCATGAGGCGCATCGGCCTCCTCCTCCGGAAGGACCTGCGCGTGCTCGGGCGCTCGCCGGTTCTCCTCGCCGCGCTGATCGTCTATCCCCTCGTCTTCGCGGCGCTCGTCGGCGCCGTCGTGCGCTACGCGGGCGACCGCCCGACCATCGCCTTCGTCGACCTCGACCGCCTGCCCGACAAGCTCACGGTGGGCGGACAGACGTTCAACGTCCCCCAGGTCCTCGACCAGGTGAACGAGAACGCAGAGCTCGTCGAGATGGACCAGGAGGAGGCAGACCGCAAGCTTGAAAACGGCGAGGTGAACGCCGAGATCATCGTGCCGCGCGGGTTCGCCTCGCGCCTGCGCGGGATGGTGGAGAGCCCCGAGCTCATCCTCAAGACCGCACGCGGCGGGGTCGCGACGCGCGTCGAGCAGCAGACCCAGGCGCTCGTCTACGAGCTGAACCAGCGGCTGCAGGACGCGTACATCGACGCGAACCTCGAGTACGTCAGGCTGATCGTGCAGGGAGGCACCGGCACGTTCCTCGGCAACGAGTTCGACGTCGTCGGGCTCGAGCGCGCGGGCGAGCTCCTGACCGAGATCGAGCAGACGACAAAGGACCCCGCGATCGCGGCGCGGGCCAGAGAGCTCTCCAACTTCGTCCGCCAGGCGCAGCTCGCACTCGGGGCCTCCGACGAGTCCCTCCATGCGACCGCGAACCCGATCCAGCTCGAGATCGACACCGAGGCGGGCCGCTCGTGGCTCCTGTCCGCCCAACTTCAGGCGTACGCCCTGGCGCTGACGCTGGCCTTCATCTGCGTTCTGCTCGCCGCCGCCGCGATCGCGTCCGAGCGGGACGAGAACGTCATCGGCCGGCTCGCGCGCGGGCTCGTCCGGCTGACCGACCTCGTGGTCGTGAAGGTTGCCCTCGCCGCGCTCGTGGCCGTCGTCCTCGGGCTCGTCATCGCGCTCGTGTTCGGCCTGCTCGCCACGGTCTTCGACGTGACGGGCGGGGAGCCGTGGACGCGGCTGCCGCTTCTCGCTCTCGGCCTCGTCGTCGCGGGCGCTGCCTTCGGGGCCTTCGGCGTCCTCGTCGGCGTGGTCGCGCGCGAGGCGCGGACGGCGGTGCTCGTCGCCTTCCTCGTCGCCCTCCCGCTCGTGCTGCTCGGCCTCCTCCCCGAAGGGACCGTGGAGGCCGCGCGCCTGATCTCGAAGGCGTTCCCGTTCTCGCACGCCGTCGACTTCTTCCAGTCCTCGCTCTACGACGTCGACCCCTGGCCGACCATCGCCCGCGAGGCCGCGTGGCTCGCCGGGCTGGCGGTGGCCTTCGGGGCGGCGGCCCGGCTCGGAATGCGAAGATTGCTGGCATGAGCGCCTTTCCGGCCACGCGTCTGCGCCGCTTCCGGCGGACCGGCGCGCTGAGAGAGCTCGTCCGCGAGACGCGCCTCGACCTGCGCGACTTCGTCTATCCGCTCTTCGCGTGCCCCGGCTCCGGCGTGGAGAAGCCGCTCGAGGGCCTGCCGGGGATCGCCCAGCGCTCCGTCGACCGGCTCGCCGATGAGGCGGAGGAGCTCCTCGGGCTGGGGATCGGCGCCGTTCTCCTCTTCGGAATCCCCGAGGAGAAGGACGAGGCCGCCTCGGGCGCGTACGACGAGGACGGGATCGTCCAGCAGGCCCTCCGCGCGCTCGCCGAGCGGACGCCGGAGATGGTGCTCCTCACGGACGTCTGCCTCTGCGAGTACACCTCGCACGGCCACTGCGGGGTCGTCGACGGCGACGAGATCGTGAACGACCTCTCGCTGGAGCTCCTCGCGAAAACCGCGGTCAGCCATGCCGAGGCCGGCGCCCACGCCGTCTGCCCGAGCGACATGATGGACGGGCGGGTCGGGGCGATCAGGGGCGCGCTCGACTCGGACGGGTTCGAGCAGGTACCGATCGTGTCCTACGCGGCCAAGGCTGCCTCGGCCTTCTACGGTCCCTTCCGGGAGGCGGCGGAGTCGGCGCCCTCGTTCGGCGACCGGCGGAGCTACCAGATGGATCCGGCCAACGCGCGCGAGGCTCTGCGCGAGTGCGAGCTCGATCTCCAGGAGGGAGCCGACGCGCTCATGATCAAGCCGGCGCTCCCGTCTCTCGACGTCATCGCCGCAGCGAGGGCCCGGTTCGACGTGCCGATCTTCGCGTACAACGTCAGCGGCGAGTACGCGATGGTGAAGGCAGCGGTGGAGCGGGGCTGGCTGGAGGAGCGCACCGCCGCGCTCGAGAGCCTGACGGCGATCAAGCGCGCCGGAGCCGACGTCATCGTCTCGTACTGGGCGAAGGAAGTCGCGGGGTGGCTGTAACCACGAGTCTCTGGCAGCGCGCCAAGGCGGTCGTCCCGGGAGGCGTGAACAGCCCGGTCCGCGCCTGGGGCCCAGTCGGCGGGGAGCCCTTCTTCGTTCGCCGGGGAGAGGGCGCGTACGTCGAGGACACCGAGGGTAGGCGCTACGTCGACTGGGTGCAGTCGTGGGGGCCGCTCGTCTTCGGTCACTCCGATCCGGAGATCGTCGAGGCGGTGCAGGAGGCCGCTTCCGAGGGAACGACATTCGGCGCTCCGACCGAGCGGGAGGTCGAGCTCGCCGAGGAGATCGCCGACGCCGTGCCGTCGGTCGAGAAGGTTCGCCTCGTGAGCTCGGGCACCGAGGCCGCGATGAGCGCGGTGCGCCTCGCGCGCGGCTACCTGGGCCGCGAGCTCGTCATCCACTTCGAGGGCTGCTACCACGGGCACTCCGACGTGCTCTCGGGAGAGTCAGCGCTCGCGTGCAGGTTCAACGACGTCGAGGGCATCACCGCGACGGCTCGAGCTGCCGGGGAAGGCCTCGCTGCGATCATTGTCGAGCCGGTGGGCGGGAACATGGGCGTTGTCCCGCCCGAGCCGGGTTTCCTCGAGGCGCTCCGGTCCCTCTGCGACGACACCGGCGCGCTCCTTGTCTTCGACGAGGTGATCACCGGCTTCCGCGTTGCGCGCGGAGGGGCGCAGGAGCTCTACGGCGTGACGCCCGACCTCACCGTGCTCGGGAAGATCGTCGGCGGAGGTCTCCCGCTCGCAGCCTTCGGGGGCCGCGCTGAAGTGATGGACGCCGTGGCGCCCGAGGGACCCGTCTTCCAGGCGGGCACGCTTTCCGGCAACCCGCTCGCCACGGCGGCGGCTCTCGTCGTGCTTCGCCGGCTTCGCGATCCTGGGATCTACGAGCAGCTGGAAGAGACCGGCACCGTGCTGCAGCGAGGTCTGAGCCAGGAGGGAATCACCGTGCAGCGCGTGGGCTCGATGCTGACCCCGTTTTTCGGCGCGGGCCCCGTGCGCGACCGGGACGACGCGGCTGCCTGCGACCAGGACCGCTACAGCGCCTTCTTCCACCACCTGCTCGACCGCGGGGTCTACATCGCCCCTTCGCCGTTCGAGGCAATGTTCGTCTCGACCGCCCACGGCCCGGCCGAGGTCGAGCGCACGGTCGAGGCGGCGAAGGAGTTCGTTGGCTGACGCGAAGGAGATCGTCGCAGCCGGGTACGACCAGGTCGGCGGGCGCTACGCGGCGCTCGAGGCGGGCGGCTCGGAGTGGCCCAGGCTCCGGCGGTTGAACGCTCTCCTCGCGGAGCTTGCCGATGGGAGCAGGGTGCTCGATGTCGGGTGCGGGGACGGGCTTCCGGGCCTCGCCGCGATCGCGGAGCGACACGCGGCAACGGCGGTTGACGTTTCGGCGTCGCAGTGCGAGGCGGCGAGGCGAAATGTCCCGAATTCGACTGTGCTTCACGGAGACATCGCGGCTCAAGATTTCCCGGCGTCGTCGTTCGACGCCGTCGTAGCCCTCTATGTTCTCGAACACCTCCCGCGCGAAGAGCACGGCCCACTCTTCGCACGGTTCGCGGAGTGGCTACGCCCCGGCGGCCAACTCCTCTTCACGACCGAGCGAGGTGAAGACTCGGGAACGGTGTGCGACTGGCTCGAGACGCCGATGTTCTTCTCTCAGTTCGATCCCGCGACCACGGCCCGTCTGGTGGAGGACGCAGGCTTCGACCTTCTTCGTCAGGAGATCGAGCCGCAGCTCGAAGGAGATCGCGAAGTCGTGTACGTGTGGTTCCTCGCCCGCAAGCGATGAGCGCCACGGGATCCATCTGGGGGACCATTGCCGTCGAGGCCGGCAGGGAGAGCGAGCTCTGGGCTGCTGCGCTTCGGCCCGAGACCGAGCGCGAGGAGCAGGCCGTCTTCTCCCCGCTCGCCGAGGAACGGTTCGCCGTCGGGCTCGAGACGATCTACGAGGGCTACCTCCTCCACTACGGCAAGCCCCGGCTCTTCCGCGCGGACGATCGCGACACGCGGATCCTCCTGGGCGATTACCTCTACGCGCACGGCCTCGTCCGCGTCGCGTCGCTCGGTGAGGTCGACGCAGTTGGGGCGCTGGCCGAGCTCCTCTCGCTCTGCGCTCATCTCCGGGCGGAGGGGCTTCCCGGGGACGGCGAGGCGTGGGCGTCGACGGTCTCCGCGCTCGACGGCGGCGGCGAGGCGAGCGACCAGGCCCGTGGCCGGGCTCTCTCCCTGCACGCCGAGCGAGTCGAGTAGGATCGGCCCCGCATGAGTGCCCTCGCCACAGCCGCCCTGCTCGCGGCCGAGAAGACGCCGGCGGAGGAAGGGCGGGACGTGGTCCTCGTCATGCTGGCGGTCGGCGCCGTCTTCCTCGGCGTCGTCCTGATTGGCCAGCTCTTCCGCTGGATGGGGCACCGCCGCAAGGAACGCCGCGCGGCGCGCAGGGCGTACTGAGGTCCAGACCCGCCCGGATAGACTCAAGTCGTGCCCGCGGCTGACCTCCGCTCCTGGATCGACGAGCTTCGCCGAGCCGGCGAGCTCCACGAGATCGAGGCCGAGGTCGACCCCTATCTCGAGGTCACGGAGATCGTCGACCGAACGGTGAAGGCCGGCGGGCCGGCGCTCCTCTTCAAGAACCCGAAGGGTGCCGACCACCAGCTTCTGGCGAACCAGTTCGGCACCGAGCGGCGCATGGCGATGGCCTTCGGCGAGCCGTCGCTCGACGCGGTCGGGCAGAAGCTCGGCGACGTGCTCGAGATGCAGCCGCCGCAGGGGATCGTCGAGAAGGTCAAGGGCCTCGGCAAGCTCAAGCGCCTCGCCGACTCGATGCCGAAGACGGTGCGGAGCGGCCCCGTGCAGGACGTCGTCCTCGAGCCCGACCTCGACCTGCTCCCAATCCAGCACTGCTGGCCCGGCGACCCCGCGCCTTTCATCACGCTTCCCGCGGTGATCACGAAGGACCCGAGGACCGGCACGCGCAACGTCGGCATGTACCGGATGCAGAAGATCGACTCCACGACGACCTTCATGCACTGGCAGATCCACAAGGACGGCGCGGCCGACTGGCGCGGCATGGGCGAACGCCTCGACGTCGCCGTCGCGCTCGGTTGCGACCCGGTCACGACGTACTCGGCGAGCGCGCCCCTCCCGAAGCACATCGACGAGTTCATGCTCGCCGGGTTCCTGCGCGGCGAAGCCGTCGAGCTCGTCCCGGCGAAGACGGTCGACCTGGAGGTGCCCGCCAACGCGGAGATCGTCCTCGAGGGCTACATCGAAAAGGGCGAGCTCGGCACCGAGGGGCCATTCGGCGACCACACGGGCTACTACTCCCCTCCGGAGCCGTTTCCGATCTTCCACCTCACGTGCATGACGATGCGGCGCGACGCCATCTACCCGTCCATCGTCGTCGGCGTCCCGCCCGCCGAGGACGCGTGGCTCGGCAAGGCGACCGAGCGAATCTTTCTGCCTGCGATCCGGATGACTGTGCCCGAGATCGTCGACTACGACCTGCCGGTGGCAGGGGCCTTCCACAACTGCGTCATCGTCTCGATCCGCAAGGGCTTCCCAGGGCACGCGAAGAAGGTCATGCATGCGATCTGGGGGCTCGGGATGCTGTCGCTCTCGAAGTCCGTCGTCGTCGTTGACGACTTCGTCGACGTGCACGACTACGAGCAGGTCTTCTTCCACGCGTGCGCGAACGTCGATCCCGGCCGCGACGTGGTCATCTCCGAAGGCCCGACCGATCAGCTCGACCACGCTGCCGCCATGTACTGCTACGGCGGGAAGCTCGGCCTCGACGCGACGCACAAGTGGGAGAGCGAGGGCGCCCGCGAGTGGCCGGAGCGCATCGAGATGACTGCCGAGGTTCGTGACCTCGTGGATCGCCGCTGGAGCGAGTACGGCCTCGCGCCGCCGGAGGCTCAGAACGGCGGAATTTCCAGGGTCTTGCGGCAAACGGTACGTCGTTGACACATTCGCCGAAAGCCGGGAAGAATGCCGGAGCTTGTGACAGGGGCCGCGCGATGAAGGGAGCTGGGTGGCGGACGATCTAGAGCGGCCGGACGAGCCGGCCCACGAGGAATCCGAGCAGCACCTCCCCACCCCGACGATCCTCCCCTTCGCCTTCGCGGGCGGAGTGGCCCTCATCCTCATCGGGCTGATCATCAACTGGTGGCTCGCGGTCGCCGGCGGAGTCCTCGCCCTTCTCTTCGGATTCGCCTGGATCCGGGAGGTCACGCGGGACGTGCGCGCGGCTCCCGAGCCCGAGCCGGTCGTCGCCGAGGAGCCGGTCTCCGAGCTCGCCGTCGAGGAGGAGGGCCCCGAGGAGCCCGAGCGCTATCCGCGGAGCGTTTTCCTCGAGCTCTCGACGCTCGGCATCGGCGCGGCGATCGGCGCGCTCGTCACCGTGCCCGCGCTCGGATTCATGATCGCGCCCGCATTCGTCGGCCAGGGCGACGACGACGTCGATCTCGGCCCGCTCGACAACTTCCCCGAGCAGCAGTACGTGATCGCGCAGTTCAACTCGAAGAAGGACGAGCCCCAGGACGTCGGCCGTCGCGCCGCCTTCATCCGCAACAACGGCCAGGTGGACGACGTTCCGAGCTTCACGATCATCTCCAACCGCTGCGCCCACGTCGGCTGCCCGACCCAGCCCCAGGGCCTGCCCGGGAACGCGAAGGACGTCAACACCGACGCGGGGCCGGTGACGATCACGCCGGTCGCGAGCGTGTCGGGCTTCCAATGCCCGTGCCACGGAGGCGCCTACGACGCCGAGGGCAACCGGATCGCGGGGCCGCCCGTGCGCGCGCTCGACCGCTACCAGTTCATGATTCGCAACGGGAACCTCGTGCTCGGCAAGCGCTTCAGCGTGGGGAAGGTGGAGGGCACCGGCGCCGACGCGAAGATCTACGCGTACAAGCGCTACGACCCCGGCCAGCACGTCGACGGTCTCGAGCAGTACCTCTGGCCGCTGCCGCCCTACGAGGGCAACTGATGGCCAGGACGCGGTCGAAGCGCCAGCAGCAGCTCCAGCAGGCCGTGATGATCCCGGTCGACTGGCTCGAGGAGCGCTCCGGGCTCGTCGGCGGGATCAAGTACTTCCTCTTCCGCAAGGTCCCCGCCGAGACGAATTGGTTCCACACCCTCGGGTCGGCGACGCTGACCGCGTTCCTCGTGCAGGCGGTCACCGGGGTGATCCTCGCCATGTACTACAAGCCGGCGCCGGAGGAGGCCTACGCGTCGATCCAGCACATCACGAACGACCTCACGCTCGGCTGGCTCGTGCGCGGCATGCACAGGTGGGGCGCGAGCGTCTTCATCATCCTGCTCTTCCTGCACATGGGGCGCGTCTTCCTCTTCGGCGCCTACAAATACCCGCGCGAGCTCAACTGGCTCGTCGGCGTGATCCTCCTCACGATGGCGCTCGGCGAGGGTCTCACCGGCTACCTCCTGCCATGGGACCAGACGGCCTACTGGGCCACCGTCGTCGCGATCAACATCAACGCGAACGCGCCCATCGTCGGCCCGTACCTCGGCGAGTTCCTCCGCGGCGGGGCCGAGATCGGAAACGACACGTTAGCCCGCTTCTACTCGCTGCACATGCTCGTCATTCCGGGCGGCTTATTCGCGCTCATCGGGCTGCACCTCTATCTCGTGGTGCGCCTCGGGATCACCGCGCCGCCGTGGACGAAGGCGGCCGGCGGCTATGAAGAGGTGGCGGACGGCCGGCCGCTGCGGAAGGGGCTCGTCGATCCGAAGCCGCGCGGCAACGGCGCGATCGCTCCGCGAAGGCCCGAGGCCTAGGCGATGGCGGGCAAGAGCGACAACCGCGAGCAGTTCAAGCTCTACAAGGAGGACGTCCAGCGGCGCGGGAAACCGTTTTTCCCGTACGCGATGTTCCACGACACGGTGATGAGCTTCGTGGTCGTGGGGGTGATCATCGCCCTCGCTTCCATCTGGTACTTCACGTCCGGCGAGGAGCCGGGCGATGCGGGCGTCCTCGGGCCGCGCTACGCGGATCAGGCCGACCCGGGCACGACGCAGTTCATCCCGCGGCCGGACTGGTACTTCTACTTCCTCTTCTACCTCCTGCGGATCTTCAAGTGGCCTGAGACGGTCATCCTCGCGACGATCGGGATCCCGACCATCCTCCTGATCCTGTTGATCATGGTGCCGTTCTACGACCGGCGCCGCGAGCGCAGAATCGCGCGCCGGCCGGTCGCCGTCGTGGCCGCGCTCCTCGTCGTCGCTTCGATGGGCGTCCTGACCTACAAGGGCGCGACGGCGAAGGAGTCCCTCGGCGGCGAGAACCTCGCGCTCGTTCCCGAGTGGGTGCAACAGCAGAACCTCTCCGCCGACGGCGAGGAGGGAGCCAAGATCTTCGCCCAGGCAGGCTGCATGGGCTGCCACACCTACCTCGGCGCTGGGAGCCCGAACCTCGGCGCGCCGGACCTCTCTGCCGAAGGCACGAAGGGGCGCGGCGAGGACTTCCAGATCAACCACCTCAAGTGCCCGAGCTGCGTGAACCCGGGCTCGCCCATGCCGCCTTTCACGAGCTTCACGGACGAGCAGTTCCACCAGCTCGCCACGTTCCTCGAAGAGTCGAAGGGCCCACAGGGCGGCGGCGGGGGCTAGCGCCCCCGGAGCGGGAGGCATGAACGTCTTCCTCGGCATCACGGGCGCCTCCGGCGCTCCGTATGCGGCACGCCTCCTCGACGCGCTCGTGGCGGCCGACGTCGACGTCGGCCTGTGCGTCTCGCGCGCCGGCTTCGAGGTGATGGCAACCGAGCTCTACCAGGACACCTCGCTCTCGCACGAGGAGATCCTGGAGCGGTTTCTCGACGGAACGGACGGCGTTTCCGTCCATTCCGAGTTCGACTGGGGCGCGCCGTACGCGAGCGGCTCGGCGAAGGTGGACGCCTACGTCATCTGCCCGTGCTCGATGGGCACCCTCGGCACGATCGCCTCGGGGACGATGTCGAACCTCATCCATCGCGCCGCCTCCGTGGCGATCAAGGAGGGGCGGAAGCTCGTCCTCGTGCCCCGCGAGACCCCGCTCTCCGACATCCACCTCGAGAACATGCTGCGCGTGCGCCGCGCCGGAGCGGTCGTGCTCATGGCCGCGCCCGGCTTCTACCACCAGCCCGAGGAGATCGGCGATCTGATCGAATTCGTGGTCGGGAGATGCCTGGACCAGCTGGGAATCGAGAACAGGCTGACAAAACGGTGGGGGCAGGAGTGACCGCCGGCGTCCTTCCGCCGTCCGAAGTGCGGGCGATGTTCGACCGGATCTCGCCCGTCTACGACTTCATGAACCACGCGATGACCGTCGGGCTCGACCGGCGCTGGCGCCGGCTGGCCGCGGAGTCGGTCGTCGGCGAGGGCTACAAGGTGCTCGACGCGTGCTGCGGAACGGGGGATCTCGCCCTCGCCGCCGAGCGGGCTGGGGGGAAGGTCACCGGCCTCGACTTCTCCGAGCGGATGCTGGATCGCGCGCGCGAGAAGTCCCAGACCGTCGAGTGGGTGCTCGGCGACGTCACCGCGCTCCCCTTCGGGGCAGGAAGCTTCGACGCCGTCACGGTCGGCTTCGGCATCCGCAATGTGCCGGACCTCGAAGCGGGTCTCGCGGAGCTCGCACGCGTCCTGCGCCCGGGCGGCCGCATCGCCTGCCTCGAGATCACCCGGCCGGAGGGCATGCTCAAGCCGTTCTTCCGACTCTGGTTCGACGGGTTCATCCCGCTTGTGGGGAAGGTCTTGCCCGGCGGACGGGCGTACACGTATCTGCCCGCGAGCGTGCGTCGATTCCCGGGGCCTTCCGATCTCGCGGCCGCATTCGGTCGGGCGGGCTTCGACGGCGTAGGCTGGAAGCTCATGGGCGGCGGGATCGTCGCCCTGCACGTGGGAACGAAGCGATGAACGCGCTGGCGACCATCAGGCAGGCTCCCGGCCTCGACCGCTATCTCGACCTGCTCGAGCACAGGCTCGAGCGGGCGGTGGCCGCCTTTCCGGGACGCCTCGGGGACGTGGGCGCGGACACCCTGGCGGCGGGCGGCAAGCGGCTCCGGCCTCTGCTCGTGTTCCTCTCGACCCCCGTGGACCGGCGTGACAGCGAGCGCGCGGTCGCCGGCGGCGCGGCCGTGGAGCTCGTGCACATGGCGACTCTCGTCCACGACGATCTCCTCGACGGCGCCGACCTCCGCCGCGGACGGCCGACGGTCTGGGCCGAGCACGGCGAGGCGACGGCGAGGGCGGCGGGCGACTACCTCTTCGCGCGGGCGTTCGCGCAGCTCGCCGAGACCGGCGACGACGAGGCGGTCTCGATCCTCTCCGAGGCGACACTCGCACTCGCGCGCGGCGAGGCGATGCAGCGCCGGCAGGCCTTCCGCCCCGAGACCTCGGTCGACGAGTACCTCGCGCGCTGCTCGCTGAAGACCGGCAAGCTTTTCGAGGCCGCGTGCCTCCTCGGCAGCGGCACAGACGGGGGGAACCTGGGCGACTTCGGGCTCTCGCTGGGACTGGCCTTCCAGATCGCGGACGACATCCTCGACTGCTGTGGCGACTTCGACACGACAGGGAAGGTGCAGGGAGTGGATCTCCGCGATGGCACGCCCACGCTCCCGCTCATCCTCGCCGCGCGCCGGGACGAGGCGGTCGCGCGGGCGCTCGCCGGCGAGGACGTCCCCGACGCGCTCGACCGCGTCGCCGCGACCGGCGCCCTCGACGAGGCGCGCGAATTCGCGCTTCGCTACGCCGCCCAGGCGCGCGACGCTCTCGACGGCCGGCCGGACCGCGCCTCGTTGGAGACCCTGACGCATATCGTTGTGGACAGGGAGGGATGACGATGGCCGTCGCCACAGGACAGCGCGCGCTCGACGCGATCTGGGAGAAGGTCGAGGAGAACGAGCGCCTCGACTTCGAGGACGGCCTCGTCCTCATGGAGTCGGACGACCTCCTTCAGCTCGGTGAGCTCGCCGACGAGGCGCGCCGCCGGCGCGGCGGCACGGACGAGGTCTACTTCGTCCAGAACCTCTACTTGAACCAGACGAACGTCTGCCGTGTGAAATGCAAGTTCTGCGCGTTCGCGGTCACGCAGAAACAGAGCGACGCGTACACCTTCACGCCGGCGGAGATGGTCGAGGACGCGGTCGCGCAGCGCGAGCTCTCGCGCTACACGGAGATCCACATGGTCGGGGGCGAGAATCCGCACGTCGACTTCGACTACTACGTCGACATCATCGCGAGCCTGCACGAGGCGCTCCCCGATGTGCATCTGAAGTGCTTCACGGCGAGCGAGGTCCACCACATGACGAAGCTCTCGGGTCTCTCCCACGAGGAGGTGCTGGTGCGGCTGAAGGACGCCGGGCTCGGATCGCTTCCCGGCGGCGGCGCCGAGGTCTTCTCCGACCGCGTGCGCCGGCTGATCGCTCCGGGGAAGGAGCACCCTGACCTCTGGTTCCACACCCACCGCACCGCGCACGGCCTCGGCATTCCGACGCATTGCACGATGCTCTACGGGCACGTCGAGACCTACGAGGAGCGCGTCGAGCACCTGCTGCGCCTGCGTGACCAGCAGGACGAGACGGGCGGCTTCCTCGCGTTCATCCCACTTGCGTTCCATCCGGAGAACACCGTGTTCGAGCGGCGCGGCTGGACGTTCACGCCCGGCTCCGACGATCTGAAGATGATCGCCGTCTCGCGCCTCCTCCTCGACAACATCGCGAACGTGAAGGCTTACTGGATCATGATGGGCCTGCCGCTCGCCCAGGTCGCGCTCCACTTCGGCGCGAACGACGTGCAGGGCACCGTCGTGCGCGAGCAGATCTTCCATGCCGCGGGTGCGGTGACGGAGACCGAGCAGAAGATCGACGAGCTCGTCCGGGTCGTGCGGGCCGCGGGCAGGATCCCGGTGCAGCGGGATACGCTCTACAACGAGGTGCAGCGGTGGGACGCCTGACGCCTTTGCGAAGTCGGCACGAACGCCCACACACCCACGCGTCGGAGAGGGATACGCTCGCGCGTGAGCAGGGGGAGGGTCGGGACCCGAATATGGAAAACCTCGCCGAATTGCTGGGACGATGATCCGCCTCGGCCGCATCTCTTACGTGAACATGGCGCCGGTCTTCTTCGAGCTCGAGGCCGAGGTGGAGGAGGTCAGCGGCGTCCCGACCGACCTCAACGACCGGCTCATCGCGGGCGAGATCGACCTCGCGCCGATCTCCTCGATCGCCTACGGCCGCCACGCCGACACGCTGCGCATCCTCCCGCGGCTCTGCGTTTCCTCCGAAGGCGCGGTCGACTCGATCCAGCTCGTCTCACGCGCTCCCGTCGACCGCATCGACTCGGTCGCGGTCACCCCTGAGAGCGCGACGTCGGCCGTGCTCGTCCGCGTCCTCTTCCCAGACGCCGAACAGGTCCCGCTCGCAGAGGCCTACGACGCCGACGCGACTCTTCTCATCGGCGACGCGGCGTTGAAGAGCATGTTCGAGGATCCGACGCCGCACCACGACCTCGGCCGCCTCTGGCTGGAGCGCACGGGGCTGCCGATGGTCTACGCCGTCTTCGCGTGCGCCGACCCGCCTGCCGAGGGGGTCGCCGAGCTCGAGACGGCGCTCCTCGACGCGCATCAACGAGCCCGTGCCGAGCCCGAGCGGCTCGCCCGGGAGGCCAGCGAGCGCTACGGCTACCCGCCCGGGTTCCTCGCGCGCTACTTCGAGAAGCTCCGCTACCGGTTCGGCCCGCGCGAGCGGGCGGGCCTCTTGACCTTCTTCGAGCTCGCGGCCGACGTGGGCGCGCTCGAGCGGGTGCCCGAGCTGCGCTTTCTCGTCTCCGAGGCGGTGGAGGCGTGAGCGGGAACGGCAGCGGAAACGGCGCGTCGGCGATCCTCGACCGGGCGCTCTCCGGCGAGCGAATCACCGACGACGACGCGCTCGCGCTCCTCAGGAGCCGCGATCTCGTCTCGGTCGGCCGCGCGGCCGACGAGCTTCGCAACCGCAAGGTCGACCGAGGACGCGTGACGTTCATCATCGACCGCAACGTCAACTACACGAACATCTGTCACACGGACTGCGACTTCTGCGCCTTCTACCGGCGTCCGGGCGACCGCTCCGAGGGTTATCTCCTGCCGAAGGCCGTCATCTTCAAGAAGATCGAGGAGACACTCGCTCTCGGCGGCACTGCGCTCCTCATGCAGGGCGGGCATCATCCCGACCTCGGCGTCGACTACTACGAAGACCTCTTCAGCTCGATCAAAGGGCGCTACAAGATCCACCTGCACGCGCTCTCGCCGCCCGAGGTTCAGCACATCGCGCGGCGCTCGAAGCTGACGATCCCGCAGACGCTGACCCGCCTTCGCGATGCCGGGCTCGACAGCCTCCCCGGAGGCGGGGCCGAGATCCTCGTCGACCGCGTGCGCGACATCATCTCGCCGAAGAAGACGAAGTCGTCCGAGTGGCTCGGCGTCATGCGGGACGCGCACCGGCTCGGGATCTCCTCGACCGCCACGATGATGTACGGCCACGTCGAGACGCTCGAGGAGCGGGTGGAGCACATGCGCCGTGTCCGGGAGCTCCAGGACGAGACGCACGGCTTCCGCGCCTTCATCTCCTGGACCTTCCAGCGCGACGGAAACCGCCTCGCCGACCAGGTCACGGACGAGATGCGGCCCACCTCCTTCGACTACCTGCTCACGCAGGCCGTCAGTCGCATCTACCTCGACAACGTCGACCACATCCAGTCGAGCTGGGTGACGCAGGGGATGAAGGTCGGGCAGGTGGCCCTCGGGTTCGGCGCCGACGACATGGGCTCCGTGATGATCGAGGAGAACGTCGTCTCGGCGGCCGGCACGACGCACCGCGCGAGCGCGGACGACTTCGTCCGGGCGATCAAGGCGCTCGGGAAGACCGCGGTCCAGCGCGACACGCTCTACCGCGACGTCCGCGTCTGGAACTAGTTCTTTCCCGCGTTAAGGCGAGGTAAGTAGCCCTTGTAATCGGGATCCGATTTTGTTTCCCTGCGGATGGGGTGTTGAGGAAAGTCGCTCTTCTCGCGGTCGTCGCGGCGGCCGCGTTTCCATCTGCGGCCTCGGGCGTCGAGCTCGCGCCGGGGATCCTCTACAAGCGCGAGATCCGTTCCATCGGAGGAGCGCGCGTCGTCGTGCACGTGCTCAAGGCGCCGCGGCCCGGCGGCCTCTACGACCTCAAGCCCGTGCTGTCGAACGGCCTGGTCACGGGCCGCGAGACCGTGTCCTCGATGCAACGGAACCTTTCACACAAGGCGACGCTCGCAGGTGTGAACGGCGACCTCTTCAACTGGGATAGCGGCCGACCGAGCGGGATCTTCCTCGACAAGAACCTCCTCGCCACGCGCGCGTCCCCCGACCGGTCGAGTCTCGGCATCAGCATGGACGGGCTGCTCCGGACCGGCTTCGTCCGCTACACGGGCACCTGGCAGTTCGGCTCGAACAAGCTCCGCGTTCTGCGGGAGTTCAACCACCCGCTCGAGCAGGCCAACGGCGTCGTCCTCTACTCGCCGACCTGGGGTGAGAGAACCCCGCACGCCCAGGGCGCGCGCGAAGTGGTGCTCGCGCATGTTGCGCAGGTCGGGCCGAACAAGGATCTCGTCGGGAAGGTCGTTCGCCGTTACTGGCGCTCGGGCCACCGGATTCCCGCCGGAGGGGCGATCCTGCAGGCCTCGGGGGAGCGCCGACAGGATCTCTTCGCCGAGGGGCAGCTCGGATACTGGGTCAAGCTCCACGTCGGCCTTTCGCCGTGGTGGTCGGACGTGAAGAACGCGATCGGCGGCGGCCCGCGGCTCGTCAGCGGCGGCGTGCCCGTCTTCCAGGCGGGTGAGGGATTCCTTGACTCCCAGCTCCTTCCCCGCCACCCGCGCACTGCCGTGGGTCAGCTGGGGAGCGGGCGGATCATCTTGGTGGCCGTCGACGGGCGCAGCTCCTCGAGCGCCGGGGTGACCAACTCCCAGCTCGCCCGCCTGATGGCCAACCTCGGGGCGCGCACCGCAATGGCTCTCGACTCGGGCGGATCGACGACCATGGCCTTCGACGGCCAGGTCCTGAACAACCCGTCGGACCGGAGTGGAGAGCGCGCCGTCGGCGACGCCCTCATGGTCTTCTACTTCGGGATCTACGCGCGCCGGCCGCGGCTTCCGCTCTATTCGCCGAACGGCGACGGCGTTCTCGACCTGCAGAAGCTGTACGCGAAGGTCGTGCGCCGCTCGCGTGTGAGGCTGCGGCTCGTCCGCGCCTCCGACGGC
>DASSBN010000062.1:0-2591 GCA_035698665.1 Gaiellaceae bacterium | reverse complement strand
GCCGCCGTCGATGACGACGAGGTTCGGGATCGAGGCGAAGCCCTCGTCGTATTCCTCCATCGTCGTCGCCGGCTTGGCCCGCGCGAAGCGGCGCGAGATCACCTCGGCCATCATCGCGAAGTCGTCCTGCCCGCCCTCCTTCCGAATCCCGAACTTGCGGTAATGCGCTTTCTTCGGCAGAGCGTCCTGGAAGACGACCATCGAGCCGACCGGCGCCTGGTCCTGGATGTTCGAGATGTCGAAGCACTCGATTCGGAGGGGCAGGCTTTCGAGGTTCAAGGACTCGCGGAGCTCCTCGAGCGCCTCGATCCGGCGCAGGCGCTTTCGCTCGGTCTGCGCGGTGTCGTGCTCCAGGGCGAGCTCGGCATTCTGCTGCGCGAGCTCCTGGAGCCGCCGCTTCTCACCGCGCTGCGCCGGGCGCACCTCCACCCGTGAGCCGCGCTCTTCGGACAGGAACTCCGAGAGCGCGCCGGTCGGCCGCGCCTGCGGCGGAACGATGATCTGCGGCGGGATGCTCGGCGCGCTGCCGTAGTACTCGAGCGCGAACGCCTCGAGAAGCGAATCGAGATCCTGCCCGGCGACGTTTTCGAGGAAGAAGCTGTGCCGGTCGGTCAGGCGGCCGCCGCGAAGCGGGAAGACCTGCACGGCCGCGCCCCCGTCCCCCACCGCGATCCCGATCACGTCGACGGTGCCGATCGCGCGCTTGTCTGCCGCCTGCCGCTCGGCCAGGTGACGCACGGAATAGAGGCGGTTGCGGTAGCGGGCGGCGGCCTCGAAGTCCTGCCCCTCCGCCGCGGTGCGCATCTTGCCCTCGAGCTCGCGCAGAATCGGTCGCGTCTCACCCGAGAGGAACTCGATCACGCCTTCGACGATCTCCCGGTAGTCCTCCTTCGAGACGTAGCCGACGCAGGGCGCCAGGCAGCGGTCGATGTGGTAGTCGAGGCACGGGATGCCCGAGTGCCGGCCGGGCTGCGGGCCCTCGCAGGGCCGGTACGGAAAGACGCGGTTCAAGACGTCGAGGGTCTCCCGCACCTTCTTCGCGTTCGCGTAGGGGCCGAAGTACACGACCCCGCGCCGGTGTCGCTCGCGCGTGAACATGACGCGGGGGAAGTCGTCCTCCACAGTCACGGCGATGTACGGATACGACTTGTCGTCGCGCAGGCGGACGTTGAACGGCGGCCGGTGCCGGCGGATGAGGTTCTGCTCGAGATGAAACGCCTCGGTCTCGTTCGACGTGACGATCACCTCGATCCGCTCCACCCGCTCGGTGAGGTTCTCGAGGCCTGGTCGCGAGTCGCCGCCGCGGAAGTAGGAGCGCACACGGGAGCGCAGGGACTTCGCCTTGCCGACGTACAGAACCGCGTCCTTTGCACCGCGGTAGAGGTAGACGCCCGGCTTCGCCGGGATGCCCTTGAGCTGGGCCTCGATGCGCTCGGTACGGCTCTCTGCGGTCGTCGCCATGCCTCTTCAAGCCTAGCCTGGGGAATACGAGCGCCCGACCGGCGGTTGTACCCGAAAGATGGCCACGCACGCCCAGCCCGAGTTCCTCGAGGCCACCTACGGTTCCGTCTGCCGCAGCACGCATTGCAGCGAGAAGCGCCGCCGCACCCTCGAGAGCGTCGTCCACCTCGCGGTCGAGCTCGCGCGCGAAGGGCGCGAGGGCCGCAAGGTTGGCACCCTCTTCGTCATCGGCGACGTGGACAACGTCCTCGCCCAGTCGCGCTCGCTCCTACTCGACCCGCTCTACGGGCACTCGGAGGAGCTCCTCCACGTCGAGCGCCCCGAGTTCCGCGAGACCGTGAAGGAGCTCGCCCAGCTCGACGGCGGCTTCGTCGTCAGGGACGACGGCACCTTTGTCTCCGCGGGCCGCTACGTCGACGTCGAGGTCGGCGCGCCGGAGAACTTCCTCCCCGGCCTGGGCACGCGTCACGCGGCCGCGGCATCCGTGAGCCGGCAGACGAACGCGATCGCCGTGGTCGTCTCGCAGAGCTCAGTCGTGCGCGTCTTCGCGAACGGCCAGGTGCGCGCGGAGATCATCCCCGAGCTCTTCCTCATGTCGAAGGAAGGTCTCTTCGCCCCCAGGGCCGACGTGCGCCAGGTGCCGGAGGCCGGCGTCACGCTCGCCGTGGCCGACTAGCGCGGGCCCGCACCACAGCCCGCGTGAAGAACGGGCCCGCTCTTCGAAGGTAGGGCGGAAAGCGTGACCTGAGCGGCTACGATTGCGCCGTGGCCGGGGAGACCTCGACGCAATACGCCGCGTACACGCTGTACAAGGCAGATCCCGCCTGGCTGCGCCTCCCGATCGAGGAGCGCAACGCGGGCAAGGAGGCCTTCGCCGAGGTCGTCGCTGCCTGGCAGGAGCGGATGGACCTGCGCTCCTACAGCTTCGTCGGTGTGCGGCCCGAGGTCGACTTCATGCTCTGGAAGCTCACCGAGCGCTACGACGACCTCCGCGAGCTCGCGACCGACCTGAACGGGACGCCGCTCGCCCCCTACCTCACGACGCCCTACTCGTACCTCGCTGCAGCCGAGCCTTCCAAGTACTTCGAGCAGAAGAGCAAGCGGCCGCGCCGCGTCGTCCCGCGCGGAGC
>DASSBN010000061.1:0-9844 GCA_035698665.1 Gaiellaceae bacterium | reverse complement strand
CGCATCCGCGAGGAATATCGCGCCCAGTCCGGCGACGCCGCTCCGGCGTAGCCCGCGAGGCCCTGTTCTAACTCCCTGGCTCGGCTATCGTCAGATTGGATATGGCCGGCGAAGCGCCCTCACCGCGCAATGGTCGCTGCGAGCGTGCCCGCCAATGGGCATCGCTCCGGGTCGACGGCGAGCTCTCCGAGCTCGAAGACGCGCTGCTCGAGAAGCACCTGGAAGGGTGTCCGAGCTGCGGCACCTTCGCGGCCGGGCTGACGAGGACAACCGAGGCCGTCCGCGCCGTGCCGCTCGAGCGCGCCGAGATCTCCTACCCGCGCTTCGAGCGCCCGGTCATTCGCCTTCCGGTCGGCAGGCGCGTTGCGATCGTGGCCGTCGCGGCCGCGGCGGTTCTCGGCGCCTTCGTGGGGTCATCCCTGCAGAGGCCGGCGCCCGAGCGGGCCCCGGGCGGGCCGCAGCTCAGCTTCCGAACCGACCAGAACCTCCTCCGCCAGCTCCCGCACCAGACGAAGCGACCCGCACCGCAGCCGGCGCATATTCCCGGCCAGCCGCCTGAAGGCTTCGTCTAGGCCAGTAGCGAGGACTCGGCGCAAAGCGCTTGGCTAGACTGATCCCGGCAAGCGACCGGGAGATTCATGGCTGACAAGAACACGGGCAAGATCGTCGAGATCAAGGGCGTCGTCGTCGACGCCGTCTTCCACGGGGGCCTCCCCGGGATCAACAACGCGCTTCGCATCGAGATGCCGGCGCAGGAAGGGCGAGAGTCCTTCGACCTGATCGCCGAGGTCCAGCAGCACCTCGGCAACGATCGCGTCCGTGCCGTCGCCATGGACACAACGGACGGACTTGCCCGCGGGATGGACGTCGAGGACACGGGCGCGCCGATCAGCGTCCCGGTCGGAGACGTCACCCTCGGCCGGATCTTCAACGTCCTCGGCGACGTCATTGACGAGGGCGACGAGGTCGAGGTGGACGAACGCTGGCCGATTCACCGCGACGCGCCGAGCTTCGAGGAGCTGCAGCCGACGACGGAGGTCTTCGAGACCGGGATCAAGGTCATCGACCTCCTCGCCCCCTATGTGAAGGGCGGCAAGGTCGGTCTTTTCGGCGGAGCCGGAGTCGGCAAGACGGTGCTCATCCAGGAGCTGATCCGCAACATCGCCGAAGAGCACGAAGGCCTGTCGGTCTTCGCCGGCGTCGGCGAGCGCTCGCGCGAGGGCAACGACCTCTGGCTGGAGATGACGGAGTCGGGCGTGATCGAGAAGACGGCTCTCGTCTTCGGCCAGATGAACGAGCCGCCCGGTGCCCGCCTGCGCGTCGCACTCTCGGGCTTGACGGTCGCGGAGTACTTCCGCGAGCAGGGCCAGGACGTCCTCCTCTTCATCGACAACATCTTCCGCTTCGTGCAGGCAGGCTCCGAGGTGTCCGCTCTGCTCGGGCGCATGCCGAGCGCCGTGGGCTACCAGCCGACGCTCGCCACCGAGATGGGCCAGCTGCAGGAGCGAATCACCTCGACCCGCAAGGGCTCGGTCACGTCCGTGCAGGCGATCTACGTGCCGGCCGACGACCTCACCGACCCGGCGCCTGCGAACACGTTCGCCCACCTCGACTCGACGACGGTTCTCTCGCGCGCCCTGACCGAGCAGGGGATCTACCCGGCGGTCGACCCGCTCGACTCGTTCTCGCGGGCCCTCCAGCCGGATATCGTCGGCCAGGAGCACTACGACACGGCGACCCGTGTGCAGGAGCTCCTGCAGCGCTATCGCGAATTGCAGGACATCATCGCAATCCTCGGCATGGACGAGCTCTCCGACGAGGACAAACTCGTCGTGCAGCGCGCACGGAAGGTACAGCGCTTCCTCTCGCAGCCGTTCTTCGTCGCCGAGGCGTTCACGGGCACGCCGGGCTCCTACGTGAAGCTCGAGGACACGATTCGCGGCTTCACGGAGATCATCGCCGGGAAGCACGACGATCTCCCCGAGGGCGCCTTCTACATGGTCGGCACCATCGAGGAGGCGATCGAGAAGGGCAAGGAGCTGGCCGGCGAGGAGGAGCCGCAGGCGGCCAAGGAGGAATCCGAGTCGGAGTCCGAGCCGGAGCCTGAGCCCGAACCCGAGCCCGTGGCGGCGTAGATGGCCGCCGAGGGCGGCGTTCGCACGTTCGACCTCTCCGTGGTCACGCCCGAGGGCGCGGCCTTCGAAGGGGAGGCGGAGATGGTGATCGTCCCCGGCGCCGCGGGCGAGATCGGCGTTCTCGCGCGCCACGCTCCTCTCGTCGCGATGCTGAAGGCCGGGGAGATCCGCGTGAAGGCCGGGAACGAGTGGCAGTCCTTCGCGGCCGGGCCGGGTTACTTCAAGGTTCAGCAGGACCGCGCGATCGCGCTGGTGGACGATGCCGTGCGCGCCGAGGAGATCGACATCGAGGAGGCCCGCCGCGAGGCGGAGGAGGCTCGCGCCGCGCTCGAGCGCGCGGCCGGCGGCGACGAGGAAATCGACCGCTGGCACATGGAGCAGCGCCTCCGGCACGCCGAGAACAAGATCTCCGTCGCAGGTAGATGAGGGCTTTCGCGCCCGGGATCTACCCGCGCTCCGAGCCGCTCGTGCAGGCCACGCGGGATCTCGACCGGGGGCGCACCTCGGCAGAGGCTGTCGCCGGCCAGGTCGCACACGACCTACGTGAGCTCGTCTCGGTTCAGCGCGAAGCAAGGCTCTCGCTCCTCAGCGACGGGCTTCTCGGCTGGCAGGACATCTTCCGGCCGCTCGCGGAGGCGGCAGAGGGCCTCGATGCCCGGCCGCTCACGCGCTTCCTCGACACCAACACCTTCTACCGCGCCGTCCTGGTCGACGGACAGCCGCGCCTGAGGTCGCCGCTCCCCGCCCCGGACCTTCCTGCGGGAGAGTGGGTCGGGACGCTCCCCTCGCCACTCGCGTTCGCGCGCGCCGCAAACGACGCCGTCTCGGCCCAGGCGCTCGCTGTGGACGTCCTCGCGCCGCAGGCCCAGGCCTGGACGGAAGCCGGCGCCGGTCTGATCGTCCTCAGCGAGCCCTTCGCGGCGCGGGAAGGAGACGCAGGCGAGCTCCTGTCGGCCCTCGCCGAGCTTCCGAGTGGTGCGCCGCTCGCGCTGCAGCTGCCGTTCGGGGATGCTGCCGCCGTTCTGCCGGCGCTTGCGGAAGCCCCGGTCGCGGCGATCGGGGTCGACTTCTACTCGACGAGCCTCGACTCGGTGCCGAGCGGCTATCCGAAGGAGATCCTCGCCGGCGTCGTCGACGCTCGGAGCTCTGCGCTCGAGAGCCCTGACGAGATGGCCCGCTTCGCGGAGAGCCTCGCCGCCCGCGGGCCCGCCGGAATCGCGCTCACCCCGAACGGCGACCTGCAGTTCGTCCCCGAGCCGATCGCGCGCGAGAAGCTCGCTCGCCTCGGACGCGCGAGCACGAGCCTCGCGGAGGTCGCGTGAGCGTCGTCCACTTCGCCACCCGCGAGATCGGCAGCCTCGGCAAGCCGTCATGGCGCGTGAAGGCGTTCGCCGGGCGACCGCTCGAGGAGGCGGATATCGAGGCCGCGTCACGTTGGGGGAAGCGACTTGACGTCGAGGGGCATGAGCGGTTGGTGGAGCTCTTGTCCGGTCGATTCGGCGAAGCCGAATTGCAGGAGATAGACGACTGGGCGGCGATCTATGCGATCCGCCTGCTCGAGCGGGTCGGCCTCGACGTCGTCTACGACGGCGAGCAGAAGCGCACGGAGATGTACGACCACGTCGCCGCGTTCGCGGACGGGTTCGAGGCCCGGGGCATCGTCCGTTCCTTCGACAACAAGTACTACGCCAAGGCGGCCGTCGTGGAGGCGCCCTCGGTCTCCGGCCCGCAGGACGTGGAGGAGTTCGAGTTCGTCCGTGCCCACACCGACCGGGTCGTGAAGGTCCCGCTGACCGGCGCCTACACGATGGAGGACTGGTCCTACGACGAGCACTACGGCCACGAGGGAGGCCTCGGCGCGTCGGCCGAGCACCGCTACGACGCGCGGCGCCGCTTCGTCCGCGACGTGGCGGTCAACGTCATCCGCCCGAACGTCGAAGGCCTCGTGGCCGCCGGTGCGGAGTGGATCCAGATCGACGAGCCCGCTGCGACGACGAAGCCGGCGGAGGTGCCGCTCGTCGTCGAGGGCTTCAACGAGGCCACGCGCGGCATCGAGGCGAAGAAGAGCATGCACATCTGCTTCTCCGACTACAGCGCGCTCTGGCCGGCAGTCATGGAGCTCGATGACTGCCTCGAGCTGCAGCTCGAGTTCGCCAACCGCGATTCCCGCGACCTGGGCACGAAGGACGACGACCGGCCCGGCTACGCGGAGACTCTCGCGCTCTTCAAGGAGTACGGCTATCCGGGAGTGGGACTCGGCGTGCTCGACATCCACTCCGACTTCGTCGAGCCGGCCGAGCTCGTGCGCGACCGCATCCTCTACGCGGCCGAGGTGCTCGGGGATCCCGAGCGGATTCAGGTCAATCCCGACTGCGGCCTGCGGACGAGGAGCTGGGAGGTCGTCTACGAGAAGCTCGCGAACATGGTGCAGGGCACGCGTCTCGCCGAAGAGGCGCTCGGCTAGCCGAGCTCGTCGAGCCCCGCGAGCAGGACGCGGATCACCTCCGGGCCGTTGTCCTGGAGGACGCTGTGCGTGGCGTTGGGAATCGGCACGAGCCGCGCCTGCGGAAGGGCGGTCCGGAAGCGCTCGATCGCGACGCGCCGGAGAGGCTGAAGCTCGCGCGGCTCGGTGGCGTGGGCGAGGAGCACGGGCACCCCGCTTTTCCTGACCAGAGGATAGAGCGGAGGGCAGGGCGCGTTTCGCGAGGCGACGACCGCTGCGCCGACAACGTGCCAGTAGAAGAGCGGTTTGCCGCCCTCTTCGCCCCAGCGCTCGACGTTGACCCGCGTGGTTCGCACCTCGACGTCCACGGTCGCTATTGTCGCCGCTCCGATGGAGCAGAACTTCGGCAAGAGCGCGCCCTTCAGCCTCGGGGTCGAGGAGGAGTTCCAGATCTTGAACTCCGAGAGCCACGAGCTCGTTTCGCGAATCGACGAGATCCTTCCGGCCCTCGAAGGCGACCGCGAGGAGAAACGGATCAAGGCCGAGCTCCTGCAGTCGGTCGTCGAGGTCGCCACCGACGTGGCCGCGACGGTGGGCGAGGCGATGGAGGATCTCGTTCGCCTGCGCGGTCGCCTGCGCGACGTCGCCGCCGAGTCGGGCGCCGTGATCGCCTCGGCGGGCACGCATCCCTTCTCTCGTTACGAGCACCAGGAGGTGACGACGGAGCAGCGCTACCTGGAGCTCATCGAGTCGATGCGCTGGGTGGCGGAGCGGGAGCTCATCTTCGGGCTCCACGTCCACGTCGGCCTCGACTCGCCGGACAAGGCGATCGCCTGCGCAAACGGCCTGCGCACCAACCTGCCCGAGATTCTCGCGCTCTCCGCGAACTCGCCGTTCTGGCAGGCGCGCGCGACGGGCCTCGCCTCGACCCGCGTCAAGGTCTTCGAGCCGTTCCCGCGCGCCGGCCTGCCACCGGCCTTCGCCTCCTACGAGGAGTTCGAGCTGCTCGTCGACCGCGGGATCAAGACGAACTCCTTCGAGGACTACACCTACATCTGGTGGGATCTCCGGCCGCACCCGCGCCTCGGGACCATCGAGCTCCGGATCTGCGACGCGCAGACCCGGATGGACTCGGTCGCCGCCATCGTCGCGCTCACGCAGTCCCTCGTCGCGACCTTCGCGGCGGCGTTCGACAGCGGTGAGCCGCCCGGTACCGAGCAGATCACCCTCATCGCCGAGAACAAGTGGCGCGCCGCGCGCGACGGGCTCGACGCCAAGCTGATCGATTTCGCAAACGACACCGAGCGCCCGGCGCGGGATGCCGTCCGCGAGCTCGTCGAGAGGGCCCGGCCCGCGGCCGAGGAGCTCGGCTGCGCGGCCGAGCTCGCCCTCGTCGAGCCCCTGCTCGAGCGCGGCACGGGAGCCGACGAGCAGCGCGCGATCTACGAGGAGAGCGGCAGTCTCCTGGCCGTTGCCGAATGGCTCGCGGCGGAGACGGTACGCCAGGTTTGACGACCGCGCGCTCGGCTATCCTCCACTAGTCGCCCCTTCGGCGACTTTTCATATGCGAACGACCCTCAAGCGTGGAACAGCCGGCCATGTCGCCGGAAACGGCCACGGCGGGAACGGGATTCCGCTTTCTCCGCTCACCGGCGCCACCCGCTACCGCACCAAGCGCCGCGGGCCGCTGCGAGTTCTCGGCAAGTTCTTCCTCTGGCTCGTGATGATCGTGCTCGTCGGGGCGGGCGCACTCGCCGGCGGCGCCTGGCTCTACATCAACCAGAGCGTGGCTGCCGTGAGCGCGCACAGTCAGCCGATCAAGGACGCTCAGCTGGATCTCGCCGAGGCCGAACCGGACCAGCCGACGGTCGCCCTCGTGATCGGCTACGACAAGCGCCTCGGCCCGGAGAGCTCGCTCGACTCCCGCTCGGACACGATCATGCTCATGCGCGCCGACCCGCAGAAGGACGTCATCTCGATGATGTCCTTCCCGCGCGACCTCGTCGTCCCCATTCCCGGCTGCGCCGGCCAGCTGCCCTTCAACGGACGCATCAACGAGGCCTACACGTACTGCGGCCCGCGCGGGACGCTGAAGACGGTCAAGGAACTGACCGGCATCCCGATCAACTACATCATCACCGTCAACTTCCTCGGCTTCATCGACATCGTCGACAAGCTCGGCGGCGTCTACGTCGACGTCGACCACCGCTACTTCAACGACAACTCGAACGGCGAGAACTACGCCACGATCGACCTGCATCCGGGCTACCAGCACCTCACCGGGAAACAGGCGCTCGACTACGCCCGCTTCCGCCATACCGACTCGGATCTCTACCGCGTCGTCCGCCAGCAGAACTTCGTCAAGGCGATGAAGCAGCAGATCTCGGCGAACTGGTCGGTGACGAAGATCCCGGGGATCGTCAACACGATCACGAAGAACGTCGAGGTCGGCGTGGGCGGGGGCAAGACGCTCGATGTGCCCACGCTCTACAAGTACGCGAATCTCGCCTACGGGTTGCCCTCAGGGAACTTCCAGCAGGTGCAGATCGAGAACATCACGGGCTACAACGAGCTCGCGGCCTCGCAGCAGTCGATCGACGACGCCGTCAACAAGTTCATGAACCCGGACGTCTCCGCCCCCGAGAAGGCCGCGACGGCCGCGCTCGGCGAGAAGCCGAAGGCGGAGGACACCGGGCCGCGTCCCTCACAGGTGAGCGTCGAGGTGCTGAACGGCAACGGCGTCGCGGGCGCGGCCGACCAGGCCGCCGTCGCGCTCGGCGAACGCGGCTACCCGGTCACGAACGGCGGCAACGCCGACAACTTCAAGTACTTCAAGACGACGATCTTCTACGACCCCGCGGTCGCGGGCGCGGAGGCCGCCGCAAAGCGGCTGGCGGACCTCTTCGGCGACGGAGAGGCGAAAGCCGTAGAGCCTGGGCAGCAGCTCGAGACGATGCTGCAGGTCGTCGTCGGCCAGACATTCCACGGCGACCTCGCTTCCGGACCTGCCGACAACACGCCCAAGCACGAGCCGCCTGCGGTCACGGCCGATTCCGTCGCCTCCGGTGTACTCAAGAGCGTGCGAAAGAAGGCCGGCTTCCAGCTCTACACCCCGACGGTTCGCGACGTGAACTCCGCGCTTTCGACGCTCGAGCCGGTACGCGAGTACAAGGTCGGCGACCACAACGCGGTTCGCTTGACCTACGAGACCGGTGCTGCCGAGTACTGGGGCATTCAGGAGATCGCCTGGGACGAGCCGCCGATCCTCGACGGGGCCAGCGTGCAGCGCCGCATCAAGGGGCGCGACTACGGCCTCTACTTCGACGGCGCGAAGCTGCACATGATCGCCTTCCGCGAGAACGGCAACTCCTACTACGTCGTCAACACGCTCCTGAACCGGATGTCGAACGAGACGATGCTCGCGATCGCGAAGGGCTTGAAGCCCCTCAGCGGAAATTAAACTCCGAGAATGAAAGAACCGCTCGGCGTCATCGGCGCTGGCTGGGTCGGGCTCGTGACTGCAGCCTGCTTCGCAGATCTCGGCCACGAGGTGGTCGTGCGCGACGTCGTGCCCGAGCGCGTGGCCGAGCTCGAGGCCGGGCGGGTGCCGATCTTCGAGCCCGGCCTTTCCGAGCTCCTGGCGGCAAACCGCGAGCGCATCCGCTTCACGCTGGACATGGCGGACGTCTTCGAGGCGGCGCGCCTCGCGTTCGTCTCGGTCCCGACGCCGCCCACGCATTCCGGCGACGCCGACCTCTCCGCGGTGTGGCAGGTACTCGACGAGCTGCCCGAGCTCGAGGAGCGCGCGATCATCGTCATGAAGAGCACCGTCCCGGTCGGGACGGGGGAGAAGGTCCGGCACGAGCTCGACGCGCGCGGCCTCGCGCACGTGGGCTACGTCTCCAACCCCGAGTTCCTCGCCGAGAGCACGGCGCTCCGCGACTTCATGAACCCCGACCGGATCGTCGTCGGCGCGTTCGACGAGGCCGACGGCGATGCCGTGGCCGCGCTCTACGAGTCGATCGACGCACCCGTCGTGCGGGCCGATGTCGCCTCGGCCGAGATGGTCAAGCTCGCATCGAACGCCTTTCTCGCCACGAAGATCTCCTTCATCAACGAGATCGCCAACGTCTGCGAGGAGACCGGCGCGGATGTCTCGCTCGTGGCCGAGGGAATGGGGCTCGACCGGCGCATCGGCTCGCTTTTCCTGCGGCCGGGCATCGGCTATTCGGGCTCGTGTCTCCCGAAGGACGTGAGCGCCCTGAAGCAGCTCGCGGGCAACTCGGGCTACCACTTCCAGCTCCTCACCGCGGTCATCGAGGTGAACGAGTTGCAGAAGCGGCGGGCGGTCGGGAAGCTGGTCAAGCACCTCGGCCCTCTGCGCGGGAAGACGATCGCCCTGCTCGGCCTCGCCTTCAAGCCGAACACGAACGACATGCGGGATGCGCCGAGCCTGATCCTCGCGCCGAGGCTGCTCGCGGAGGGCGCGGTCGTGCGCGGCTGGGACCCGGTCGCGCTCGAGGAGGCGCGTCTTGCCCTGCGCGGCGTCGACTTGCGCGAGACCCTGCTCGAGACGCTGACCGATGCCGACGCGGCAGTGATCGTCACGGAATGGGACGAGCTCAGAGGCCTCCTCGCGCAGGAGCTTCGCGACGCGATGCGGACGCCGCTCATCGTCGACGGCCGCAACCTCCTCGAGCCGAGCGAGGCGCGCGCGGCCGGCTTCGTCTACGAGTCGATCGGGCGCGCGTCCAACGACCTCGACGCGCTTCCCGAGACGGAAGAGCCCGAGCCGCAGCTCCACCTTTAGTAGTGCCCCATCCAGCAATACACGCCTGCTTCTCGCCCGCAATCACGCTGCGCGCTGCGTCGTCCTCGGTCGCCCCGGTAATGAAAATTACCGGGGCTCCCTGCGTCCTAGCAGCGCTTGGTGCTTGCGACCGAGAATCGGGGCAGCATCACCGGAAGGGGCACTGATGGAGGCGATCATCCTCGCGGGCGGCAAGGCCGAGCGCCTCGGCGCGGCGGCCGGCGGCCGGCCGAAGGCGCTCGTGCCGATCGCCGGCAGGCCGCTCGCCGCCTACCAGGTGGGGCTGCTCGTCTCCGCTGGAGTGGAACGGGTTATCGTCAGCTGCTCGGCCGGGACGGAGGAGGAGTTCTCCGCCGGGCTCGCCGGCCTCGGCGCCGAGATCGTCCCTGCGGCAGAGCCGGAGCCTCTCGGACGAGGCGGAGGATTGCGCTTCGCGGCGGCGGCGAGGAAGGAGCC
>DASSBN010000060.1:0-61990 GCA_035698665.1 Gaiellaceae bacterium | reverse complement strand
GGCCCTTGGCCTGGACGCGGCCGAGCACGCCGATCGCAGCGCGAATCGCCGAGTCCGAATCGCCGAAGTGCATCATCACCCCGTCGCCGAGCACCTTTACGAGCCGGCCTCCCGTCTCGCTCGCGGCCGCCTCGACAGCCGCGATGAAGCGTGCGGCCTGGGCAGCAGCCTCGTCGTCGCCTGCCTCCTCCGCTAGGCGCGTGTAACCGCTCAGGTCGATGAACGCGATCGCCGGCTCGGTTCCCCCGGCGACGCGGACCTCGCCGAGCTCCGTCTCCAGCAGCTCGACGACGTGCTGGAACGTGGACTCGTCGACGAAGCGGTCGAAGAGGAGCTCGACCGACCTCCGCCCGAGCTCGCGGTAGCGGCGCCTGGCCGGTGCTGTGGAGGAGAGCATCTGGGACGGGGTCGCGCCGGCTGCCGTCGCCGGCTCGAGGAGCGTCACGTCGACGAAGTCGCGCTGCGCATCGATGATGTGGCGGAGCGCCTCGGAGGTCGCCCTCACGACCCGCACGATCAGATCGTCCGGGGCGCCCGCGGCTCTCGCCGCGCCGACGAGCTCGAAGAGCTCGGCGTGATCGGAGCGGACCTGCTGATCCGGCGGCAAAGAGCAGGTGCCGAGGATCGTGCCGAGGCTGCGGGCGAGCTCGTCCGAAAGGCCGAGGCGCGCGACGAGCTCCGCCTGGGTCTCGGGAAGGAGCGGGATCGGATTGGGCGCAAGCTCTTCGATGAAGTCGAAGGAGATGCGGCCTTCGCGAATCGCCTGGCCGACCGCCTCGAAGGGCACTCCGGAGGTCTGGAGCGCGAGGACGAGACGCGCTCGGCGCACGTCGCTCGGACGAAACGCGCCGCCGTCTTGCGGAGAGACCACGCCGAGCTCGGCAAGCTTCTCAACCGTCTCCTCCGACGTGCCGGCCGCGACGGCGACTTCGGAAGTGCTCAGGTCGGGCACGCCGAAATCGTAGTCAAGCGCTGTCCGCGAGCGGGAAACTAGCCCCAGGGCTCCGAGTACGACTGGTAGAACGGGCAGGCGCCCAGAGCGCCGACGGTCTCGGCCGGGTTGCCGACGTCCTGCGCGAAGTGCAGGTGCGCGACTCCCATCGCGGAGCCCGACAGCCCGAGCTGCTGTCCTGCCTGAACGTACTGGCCGGCGACGACGTCGATCCGCGACAGGTGCGCGTAGTAGAAGTGGACGCCTGCCGCGTTCAGGTGGAGCCGGAGACCGGCCATGTGCGGGTCGCTCGTCGACTGCGGCCCGATCTGCGGCCCGATGACGCCGTCGGTGACCGCGTAGACCGGAGTCCCGATCGGAATGCCGATGTCCACGGCGTTGTCGGAGGCGAGGTTGTCCGGGGCGACGAATGCGCTGTGCGTCGAGCCGGGAACGAACGGGCAGCCGATGATCTGCCCCTGCTCGGCCAGGGGGTACGTGTAGTTCGCGGGAGCATCGACGCTGCCGGGAACGCCGACGAGGATCTCGGTCCCGGCCGGAAGCCGACCCGTCTTCGCGCCGAGGTGGACGAAGAGCCCGGCCAGGCGCCGCGGCTGCCCGTCCAGCGACTCTTGCAGCGAGACGACGTAGCCGCCGTCTCTGAGCGGGATCACCTGGTTCGGCAACCCCTGCGGCTTGCGGCCCTCGACCCGGAGGCCGTTGATCCAGGCGTCGCCGAACCCATTCAGAGGGACGGCCAGCTGGTCCGCGGTCACGCGCCCGCCGAGGAGCGACAGGCCGGTGAAGACGAGGCGGTCGCCCTCCACGGTCACGGACTGCGCGCCGGCGAGACGCCCATTGCGCGGGTAGCTGAGGGCTCCTTCCCCGGACACCTGAACCCGCATTCCGTCCGGCGCTTCGATCTGCAAGACGATCGGAAGCGCGTCGGCGTCCGCCCTGGAGGGCGCGCAGAGGGCGAGCAGCACAAGGCCCAGCCCAGCAAGGACGCTGAACCGTTTCACGACTTCAAGAATAGGCAGGGAACGTAGGAAATTGGTCTTTATGTGACTAGCGCGTGCGGTTGAGGAGGGGTGCCCCGCCGACGGCGGCGAGCGCGAACGCCGCCGCCAGAAGCACGATGGCGCCTCCCGGCGCGAGGTTCCCGTAGTAGGAGATCGTCAGGCCCGCGGTCACGGAGAGTAGCCCGATTCCCATCGAGAGGAGGATCGTGGAGCGGATGCTCGTGCCGACCCTGCCGGCGGCGATCACGGGGAGAACCATGAGCGCGGCGATGAGGAGGATGCCGACGATCCGCATCGAGACCGCCACGGTGACGCCGGCAAGCGCGGCGAGCACGACGTTCAGGAGCCCGACGGGGAGGCCGCTCACCCGCGCTCCTTCCTCGTCGAGCGCGACGGCGACGAGGCCGCGGTAGAGGAGCGCGATGATCCCGAGCCCGACCGCGCCGAGAATCGCGACCAGCGTGAAGTCCGACCAGGTGACGGTCAGGATCGAGCCGAAGAGAAAGGAGAAGAGGTTCGCGTTCAGGGCGCCCGCGGCCGAGACGAGGACGACTCCCGCGGCGATCCCCGTGTAGAAGATGAGCGCGAGCGCCTGGTCGCCGGCGGCGCGGTGCCGGCTACGCAGCCACTCGACGCCGACCGCAGCGAGCGTGGCCGCGACCAGGGCCGCTCCGACAGGTGAGACGTCGAGGAGATAGCCGGCCGCGACGCCCGCGAAGGCCGCGTGGCCGATCCCGTCTCCGATCAGGCTCATCTGCCGCTGCACGAGGAAGAAGCCGACCGCAGGGGCGAGCACTCCGACGACCGCCCCGGTCGCGAAGGCGATCTGCATGAAGTCGGCGTCAAGGATGAACATGAGATGGGTCGTGCCAGTGGGCCGGGAGCTCGGCGGGCGGGCCGTCGAAGACGATCCCGCCGCGGACGAGGACGACGCGCTCGACGAAGCGCTCGACGGCTCCGAACTCGTGCGAGACGTAGAGGATCGTGACCCCGAGCGCCTCGTGCAGCTCGCCGAGAAAGGCGCCGAACGCTTCCTGCGCGTCGACGTCGACCCCGGCCGTCGGCTCGTCGAGGACGAGGAGCTCGGGCTCTCCGGCGAGCGCCTTGGCGATGTAGGCGCGCTGCTGTTGCCCGCCCGAGAGCCGCTGGATCGGCGTGCTCGCCTGGTTCTCGAGCCCGACACGCGAGAGCGCCTCCGCGATCGCCTCGCGGTCCTCACGTCCGAACGGCTTCAGGAGTCCGCGCCGCGCGACGCGACCCGCGGTCACGACCTCGCCGACGGTCGCCGGCGCGTCGATGCCCAGGCGCGTGCGCTGCGCGAGATACCCGATCCGGTAGCGATCGCGCACGCGATCGGCAGGCTCGCCGAAGAGTCGCGCGGTCCCGGACACCGGTTCCTCCAGGCCGAGAGCGACGCGCAGAAGCGTTGTCTTTCCGCCTCCGTTCGGGCCGGCGATCGTGACGAACTCGCCGCGGCGGATCTTCAGGTCGACTCCTTCGAGGACATCCGGCCCGCCCGGGTACGCGAAGGAGACCTTGTCGAGCTCGACGGCTAGCTGCACCCGAGCCCCTCCTCGAGCGCGCGCAGGTTGGCGCGCATACGCGTGAAGTAGTCGTCGCCGTTGGAGATCTCGGCCGCGGTCAGGCCCTCGATGGGGTCGAGAACGGCAGTCGTCGCGCCGGTCTCGCGCGCCACGGTCTCGGCGATGCGTGGGGAGACGAGCGTCTCGTAGTAGATCGTCGTCACGCCGCGCTCCTTCACGAGCTGCACGACGTTCGCGAGATCGGCTGGACGCGGCTCGGCCTCGGGGCTCAGGCCGGTGATGGGGACCTGCTCGAGGCCATAGCGCTCGGCCAGGTAGGCGAAGGCCTCGTGGCTCGTGACGATCTCGCGGCGCTCGCAGTTCGCGAGGCCCACTCGGTACTCGGCGTCGAGCTCGTGGAGACGCGAGACGAGCTTCTCGGCGCCCTTCTGCTCGCCCAGTGCCTCGCCGGTGCGCTCGACGACCCTCGCGTAGCGGACCGGGTCGAGCCAGACGTGCGGGTCGCCGTTGGGGAGGAGGTCGAGGCCCGGTGTGTCGAGGAGGCGGAGCACGTTGTCTCCGTTCCCCGCCGCGTCCTCGAGCTGCGGCTGGAACCCGTGGCCGAGCAGGAGCACGAGCCGCGCGTCCCGCACGGCGGCCGCATCGATGGGGGAGAGCTCGATGTCGTGGGGCTCTGCCCCGGGAGGGGTGAGGTTCTCCACCGGCACCTGCGGCGCGACCTCCTTGGCCGCGAACGCAAGGGGATAGAAGCTCGCGACCACGGTGTCCGGCCCCGCGCTCACGGAGGGCCCGCACGCGGTGAGCAGGAGAGCGGGGATCGTGATGAGAATGATTCTCAGTCTCATTCTTCGGTATCGTACTCGGCGATGACCTCGGGGCAACCGACAACAAGCGCGCGCCTGGCGCAGGCCGGCCTTCGCGCCACGCGGCAGCGCCTGCTCGTCCTCGAGACCCTGGCCGCCGAACCGCACGACGCGACCGCGCAGGAGATCTACTCGCGCCTACGGCAGAGCGATGAGCCGGTCGGGCTCGCGACCGTGTACCGGACCCTTTCGCTCCTGAGCGAGCACGGCGTCGTCGACGAATTCGCCCATCGGCCGGGCGAGACGTGTTATCGCCTCTGCGGCGAGGGTCACCATCACCATCTCGTCTGCGCGAGCTGTCACGGCGTCGCCGAGCTCGAGGGCTGCGAAGTGGACGAATGGCTGGCGAAAGCCGCGCGAGAGCACGGGTTCGCGCCCACCGGGCATACGCTCGAGGTCACGGGGCTCTGTGCCGAGTGTCAGGCCGCTTGACGGGAATCAAGCGAGTGAAGCAGCCCCGTCAACCCCGAAAGGGGGACGGAGTCAACTCCCTCGGAGGGGGGACGCCGGGCGGCCCCTGAGGCAAAGTGCTGGAGGCGAAAGAAATATCCGGGTCGGGCCCCGATGCGGCGGGGGCAGCCCGGAAAGGTTTCCACCGAAACGGGGCTGGCGGCGGCCCCGTTTCATTTGGACCGGGGCGCTAGTCGCCGCCGGCCAGTGCGCTAGTCGCCGACGACCTGGACGATCCAGCGGCGCTCGCGGGAGCGGTCGAGCTCCATGAAGAGGACGCGCTGCCACGTGCCGAGGCAGAGCTCGCCGTCGCGGACCGGGATGGACTCGCCGGCCGGCCCGAGCAGCATCGCCATGCAGTGCGAGTGGCCGTTGCCGAACTCCATGTCCTCGGGGCAGATGTTCTCGGTGCGCCGGTCCCAGTCGTCGTGCGCGTAGTACTTCTCGCTGGGGACGATCCGCCGCAGCATGCGCACGAAGTCCTCGAGGAAGCCCGTCTCGAACTCGTTGACCCGCACGCAGCACGTGGTGTGCGGCGAGTAGACGCACGCGATGCCGTCGTTGACGCCGCTTTCGGCAACGCATTCCTTCACTTCATCTGTGATGTCCCGGATCTCGAGGCCGCCCTTCGTTCTCAGGCTGTGTTCTCGCTGGAAGACCTTCACCTCGAGCTCGCACCTCCGGCATTCGGGTTTCGGGACGTCGGCATCTTATGCCAGCCACGAGTGTGCCGGAAACGTTCGCCTCTTGTGGCGGCGATACGCTTGCTCGAGCAGGGGCCCGTAGCTCAGCGGTCAGAGCAGCGGACTCATAATCCGTCGGTCCCAGGTTCGAATCCTGGCGGGCCCACTTCCTTCTTCCCCGGACGAAATCGTGAGATTTCGTCCGGTAGAGAGCACGCGGACTCATAATCCGTCGGTCCCAGGTTCGAATCCTGGCGGGCCCATCGTCTTGCGTTTCTCGTTGCGTGGTCAAGGAGAGGAGAGGAGCATGTCCCTCGGGCTTCTCATCCTGCGCGTCGTCCTCGGCGTGATCATGGTCGCGCACGGGACCCAGAAGCTCTTCGGCTGGTGGGGAGGGCCCGGCTTGCGTGGCACCGCAGGAATGTGCGAGCACCTCGCGTTTCGGATGCCCCTTGCTGCGGCCTGCGGGCTGGCGCTCGCCGAGACGGTCGGCGGCCTGTCGATCGCGCTGGGTCTTCTGACTCCGCTCGGGGCGCTCCTGGTCGCGCTCGTGATGGCGAACGCCGTCTATCTCGTGCACCTGCCCAAGGGCTTTTTCGCCACGAACGGCGGCTATGAGTTCAACCTCTCGATCGCCGGAGGCGTGATCGCACTAGCCGCGACCGGGCCGGGACGCTTCTCCCTGGATCGCGCGATCGGCTGGGACGACAACCTGTCCGGGACCTGGTGGGCGCCCGGGGTCGCGGGCGCAGCGCTCGCGCTCGCCTTCCTCCTCCTCACGGTCGGGCGTCGCCATCCGGCTGTGAGCCAAGCCCCCGCCTAGCTCAGCTCGGCGGCGATTTCACATCACCCGGGTGAACTGGGTGCAAGGGCTATTGATCTGGAGAACTCTTCCTCTGTATTTTCCGACGGGATGGGAGGGGAGGACACCGCGGTGCAAACGGCTGCATTGTCGGGTCTCGAACCGGCGACGTTCTGGGGCCATTTCGAGGCGCTGACGAAGATCGCGCGCCCTTCTCGCCAGGAGGAGGCCGTGAGCGAGCACGTCAAGTCCTGGGCGGAGGAGCACGGCTTCGGCCTCGACGCCGACTCCGCCGGCAACCTCGTCGTGCACGTTCCAGCGACGGCGGGGCGCGAGTCCGCTCCGACGGTGACGCTGCAAGGCCACCTCGACATGGTCTGCGAGCGTGAGCCGGACAGCCCGAACGATCCGACCGAGGGTCGGATCGAACTCGTGCGCGACGGCGACTGGCTCAAGGCCGACGGAACGACCCTCGGCGCGGACGACGGCGTTGCAATCGCCGCGATGATGGCTCTGGTCGAGGACGAGTCGTTGCCGCACGGGCCTCTCGAGCTGCTCATGACCGTGGCCGAGGAGGTCGGGCTCGAGGGGGCAAACGGGCTCGACCCCAAGCTCGTCACGGGCTCGATCCTCGTCAACCTCGACAGCGAGGAGGACGGGAAGCTGACGGTGGGCTGCGCCGGCAGCACGGATACCTGGATCCATGTGGAGCAGCCGCGCTCCGCGACGGGCGAGGGAGCCCGGACACTTTCCGTCACGGCCAGCGGCGGCCTAGGCGGCCATTCCGGGAGCAACATCGCGCTCGGTCGCGCCAACGCAATCAAGGTGCTCGGCCGTGTTCTCCGCGAAGCCTATGAGTCCGCGCCGTTTCGCCTTGTCTCGCTGAACGGTGGCAAGAGCCGCAATGCGATCCCGCGCGACGCCGTGGCCCTCGTCTCGGTTGCGGCTGACCGGGAGCAAGCGTTTCGCGACGCCGCCGAAAAGGCTGCGGCCACGGTCCGCGACTCGTTCAAAACCACAGATGCCGGTGCGACCGCGACCCTCGGCGACGCCGAGGATGCCTCGGACGCCTGGACAGAGGAGGACACCGCAACGCTTCTCGACGTGGTCGCCCTCGTCCCGACCGGCCCTCTGGCCATGAGCCAGGACTTCGACGACCTCGTCGAGACGAGCACGTCTCTCGGCGAGGCGATCACGGAGGGCGGACGCCTCACACTGCACTCTCTTTCCCGCTCCTCGAACGACTCGGCGCTGCCGGAGACGATCAGCGCGCTTAGCGCAGCTGCTCGCCTCGGTGGAGGGGAGCTCGAGGTGAAGCACAATTACGGCGGCTGGCGGCCGAACCTCGATTCGCCCGCGCTCGCGGCCACCCGCAACGTCTACGAGCGCCTCTTCGGCGAAGCGCCCATCGTGACCGGGGTGCACGCGGGTCTCGAGACCGCGGTCATCGGCGACAAGGTCGCAGGGCTCGACATGATCTCCTTCGGGCCGCAGATCGAAGCCCCGCACTCGCCGGACGAGCGCGTGAGCGTCCCGACGGTCGAGCGCTTCTGGAAGCTGCTCGTCGGGATGGTGGACGAGCTCTCTCAGCCTGGGAGGACCGCATGAGAAGCTGGATCTGGGCGGCGATCATCATCGTCGGCGGGCTTGGCGTGATCATCGGCGTCTCGGCGGCGCTCGCGAACGACGACAACACCGGCCAGACGGTGAGCGCAGACGACTGGGCGGACGACGTCTGCGGCACGATCGGCGCCTGGAAGGGTCAGCTCGAGGCGATCCGTGACGAGGTCGACCAGAGCAACTACGCCGCGCGCCGGAACGACGGCGGCAGCGGCGACTCCGTCGAGCGGACGATCATCGTGCGCGTGGCGATCGACCGCGCGATCCAGGCGACGAACGACACCTTGCGCGAGGGCCTCAGGCGGGCCGGAAGTCCCGAGGGGACGGGCGGCCAGGCGGCTGCACTCGCACTGCGCGGTTGGGCGTTGAAGACCGAGCGCGATCTCCGGGTCGCCAAGGCGATCCTGAAGCAGAATCCGGGCTCGACGACGGCCGCCTACGGGGCGCTCGCCGCGGCGAGCCGGTCACTGCAGCAGTCGCTCGTCACCGGCCGGGCCGTGTTCCTCCAGGCCGCCGGCGCCGAAGGTCTTGCGGAGGCGTTCACCGGAAGCGACAACTGCCAGGCGCTCAAGGAGGACAATTCGTGAGGAGGCTCGCATTTGCCCTGATCGCCCTGGGGCTCCTCGCGCTCAGCGCGCCGGCTCTGGGTCTCGCGCAGTCCACAACGCCGCCGGCGGAAAGCTCGACCAGCACCGGCGATTGGATCCTCATCGCGATCGAGGGGCTGATCGTCATCGCCTTCATCGCGCTCGGCGTGCGCACCGGAGGAATCGGGCTCGGGCTCTGGGGCGGCGTCGGGACGATCATCCTCGTCTTCTTCTTCGGGCTCGACCCCGGCGAGCCGCCCGTCAGCGCGATGCTGATCATCATCGCGGTCATCGCCGCGGCGGCGGCGATGGAGGCCGCGGGCGGAATCGACTACATGGTCCTGATTGCGAGCAGAGCGCTCAGAGCCCGTCCCAGGTCGATCAACTACGTCGCGCCGTACGTCTCTTATCTCCTGACGATCCTGACCGGTACCGGCAACACGTTCTTCTCGATCATTCCCGTGATCAACGAGGTCTCGTTCGCGAACAAGATCCGGCCGGAGCGCCCGCTCGCCGGATCCACCGTCGCCTCGACGATCGGAATCACGTCGAGCCCGGTCGCAGCCGCCACCGCCACGATCCTGCCGCTCGTCGAGGTCTACGGCTACGACCTGGTCGATGTCCTCCTGATCACGATCCCGGCGAGCATCGTCGGCATCTTCGCCATGTGCTTCGTCATGAGCCGGCACGGCGCCGACCTCGAGGATTCCGCCGAGTACAAGCGCCGGATCGATGCGGGACTCGTCCAGCCGCCCGCGCCCTCGTCGGACATTCAACTCATGCCCTATGCGAAGCGCAGCGTCGCGATCTTTCTCGGCGCGGTCGCGATCATCTGCATCTTCGGCCTCTTCGAGGACATCCGCCCGACCATCGCCTCCGAGGACGGCGGCACGGAGCCACTCTCCGTGACGCCGATCATCCAGATGGTCATGCTCGCCGCGGCCGCGTTGATCCTGCTCCTCTGCAAGGTCAAGGCGACGCTCGTCCCGACAATGACGATCTTCCGCTCGGGGATGGTTGCGATGATCGCCCTCTTCGGAATCGCGTGGATGGCCGACACGTTCATCGCGAACAACGAGGACGCGATCGTGGAGGCGCTCGGCAGCCTCGCCGAGAACTGGCCGTTCATGATCGCGGTCGCCATCTTCGGCGTGGCTGCTCTGACGACCAGCCAGTCGGCCGCGACTCGCACGATGGTTCCGCTCGGGCTCGCGCTCGGCATCGGGGCGGGCTACATGATCGCCATGTGGACCGCGGTCGCGGGCGTGATCTTCCTGCCGGCGAACGGCACGCAGATCGCCGCGGTGGAGGCGGATACAACGGGGACGACGACCCTCGGCAAGCGGGTCATCGACCACTCCTTCCAGTTACCGCTTCAGGTGGCCTGGATCGTGACCGCAGTCGTCGGCATAGTCATCGTCGCCGTCTTCCACTAGGTCAGTTGGGGGCGGGCCGGCTCGGTCGGGATGGTGTGAACCGGCGCGGCGGCGGCTGCGGCAAGGTCGATCGGACGCGGCCTCCGGGTGCGGTGCCGGCGTACGAAGCCGGCCAGGAGAATCCCTGCGGCGCAGAAAATCGCGAGGAGGAGCGCCGAGCGTGAGACGCCTGCCGCGAGGGCGTCGCTCGGGGAGGCTCCCTCGTCCAGGTGGTTGTCCGTGACTGTGTTGTAGACCGTCGCGACCGCGGCCACGGCGAGCGAGCCTCCGATGTAGCGCGCCATGTTGGAGATGCCCGAGGCCGCGCCGACCTCGTCCGCTTCGACCGACGCCGTCGAGGCCGACGAGGCCGGGCCGTTGGCCAGCCCGAGCCCGACCGACAGGACGATCAGGGGCAGGACGAAGACGGCGTAGCTCCATGACGCCGTCACGAACGCGAGGGCGCCGAAGGCGGCCGCCGCGAGGGCGAAACCGACGGCCACTGCACGTGCCGGACCGATCTTCACCGCAAAGGGCGTGATGAAGGGCGTGATCGCGATCATCGCTGCGGCCGCGGGCAGCGTTGCGAGCCCCGCCTGCAGAGCGCTCATGCCGAAGCCCGCCGAGTCCTGGAAGTAGAGGCTGAGGACGTACATGAGCGCGTTGATCGCTCCTGCGACGATGAGGATCGCCAGTGTCGCCCCGACGAGAACGACGTTGCGGAGAAGTCGTAGGTCGACCAGTGGGGCGGCCACCTTTCTCTCCACCGCGACGAAGCCGAAGGCGCCGACGATCGAGATCGCGAAGCAGCCGAGGGTGGGCAGCGAGAGCCAGCCCCAGGAGGTGCCCTCGCTGAGTGCCAGCACGAGCGGGACGAGGATCACCGCGATGAGCACGGTTCCCGCAAAGTCGATCGACCGCGGCCGGTTCGGGTCGCGCGACTCCTGCACCGTGAAGAGGGTCAGCGGGATGCAGAGCGCCGCGATCGCCGCGTCGATCCAGAAGAGGCCCTGCCACCCGGTCAGGTCGACGAGCACACCGCCGACGAGAGGGCCGAGCGCTCCGCCTGCCGCAGACGCTGCTCCCCAGAGCGTGATCGCCTTCATCTGGCTTGCTCCCGACGCGGATACCGACAGGAGGCTCATTCCACATGCGAGGATCGTGGAGCCGGCGGCACCCTGGATCATCCGGCCGCCGATCACGCCTGCGGGGCCGGTCGCGAGGGCGATGAGGATGCACGAGGCGACGAAGAGCACGAGCCCGGCGAGAAACACACGCCGTCGGCCGAGCACGTCTCCGAGGGCGCCGGAGGTCACGATCACCGCCGCGCCGACGAGCATGTAGCCCGTCACCGCCCACTGAAGCTGGGCGACGGGGGCGTCGAGGTCCTCGCTGATCGCCGGCAGGAGGATCGTGACCGCAGACGTGTTCGCGTTCACGACCAGCGTCGAGACGCACGCCGCCAGGAGAACCCCGAGCCCCGCCTTTCGGTCGACCGAGCCGTTCTTCGCCATTCTCAGGGACCCTAACCCGCTCGCATTCGCGGCGCCCGTGCGCGAGGATCGAGGACGTGGCCGAAGCGCGCGCGACCTCGATCGACGGCAAGACATTCACCTTCCACGCCTCGGTGGACGGGCTCGAGCTCCAGCCCGGGAGCTACGCGTCGTTGGGCGAGAGCCTCGGCCAGGTGTACACCGTCGACCTCCTGCCGGGCGAGCGCGGTTCCGTCGAGGGAGGCGGCGTCCTGCTCGAAGCAGGGATCGCTCCGTTCCACGACCTGCCCATCGGTCGCGCGGACGAGGAGCGTGTCGGCGCGTGGCTCGAGAGCACGCGGCCGAAGCGCGCCGGCCTGGACGTCGGCGAGCTCGTGTCGGAAAACGGAGTGCGGTTCCTCCTCGACGCGGGCGGCTTCGACCGGCACACGTTCTTCTGCGGTCAGTCCGGCTCGGGGAAGAGCTACGCGCTCGGCGCGGTGCTCGAACAGCTACTGCTCGAGACCTCCCTTCGGATCGTCGTCCTCGACCCCAACTCCGACTTCGTCCGCGTCGGCTCGCTTCGCGACGGCGTGGACGGCGACGTCGCCGACCGCTACCGGGACGCCACCCGGGGCGTCGCCGTCCGCGGAGGTGGGGAGGGAGCGGAGCGGCTCCACGTCCGCTTCACCGACTTCGACGCGGAGGAGCAGGCCGCCGTGCTGCGGCTCGATCCGATCCGCGACCGGGAGGAGTACGGCGTCCTGGTCGAGCTCGTCGAGCAGGGCCTCGAGACCGACGCTTCATCTGCCGCGGAGATCGCCGAGCGGCTCCTCGGAGCCTCGGACCCGGAGCGCAGGTCGCTGGGGGCGCGCCTCCGCAACCTCGGCATCCACCGCTGGCCGATCTGGTCGACCGGGGACGAAGGCTCGGTCCAGGATCTGAGTGGCGCGGGCGGCCTGCGCGCGCTCGTGGTCGACCTGGGCTCCCTGGAGTCTCCGGGAGAGAAGGCGATCGCGGCCGAGAGCGTCCTCGCGGCGCTCTGGCGCCGCCGGGCCGAGCGCGACCCGGTCCTCATCGTCATCGACGAGGCGCACAACGTCTGTCCCCGTGAGCCGGCCGACGAGGTCACGGCGCTCGCGACCGAACGCGCGGCGCAGATCGCAGCCGAGGGTCGGAAGTTCGGCCTCTACCTGCTCGTCTCGACCCAGCGGCCGCAACGCGTGAACGAGCTCGTCGTCTCCCAGTGCGACAACCTCGTCCTCATGCGTATGAGCTCGGCGGCCGACCGGGCGTACCTGGCCGAGACGCTGTCCTTTGCGCCGGGGGCTCTCGTCGAGCGGGCCGGCGACTTCCGTCCGGGCGAGGCCCTCGTGGCGGGCAAGATCGCGTCGCACCCGGCCTTCGTCCGCTTCGGCCCGCGGATCGCCGAGGAGGGCGGAAGCGACGTGCCGTCGTCCTGGGCGGACGGCTCCTAGCGATGTGCCGCTGGCTCGCGTACTCGGGGACGCCGATCCGGCTCGAGGAGCTGCTCGTGAAGCGCGACCGCTCGCTGATCGACCAGAGCCTGCACGCTCGCCAGGGCGCGACTCCGACGAACGGCGACGGCTTCGGCGTCGGGTGGTACGAGGAGGAGGAGCCGCCCAGGGTCTATCGGAGCACGCATCCGGCCTGGAACGACCGCAACCTCCGCGAGCTGGCCGCCGGCATCTCGTCGCCTCTTTTCTTCGCGCACATCCGGGCCTCGACCGGCACCGCGATCCAGGAGACGAACACACACCCGTTCCGGTTCGGGAACCGGCTGTGGATGCACAACGGCCTCATCCGCGACTTCCATCTCATGAAGCGGGAGTTGCAGAACGCCGTCGACGACGCCTACTTCGGCTCGATCGAAGGGACGACGGACTCCGAGACGATGTTCTATCTCGCTCTGACGTTCGGGCTCGAGGACGATCCCGTCGCGGCGGTCGAGCGCATGGTCGGCTTCGTCGAGGAGACCGGCCGGAGACGCGGGATCGAGCATCCGATCCAGATGACCGTCGCGACCACGGACGGCGAGAAGATCTGGGCGTTCCGCTATTCGAGCGAGCACGACTCACGCACGCTCTACTTGAGCACGCGCATGGACGCGCTCAAGGCGCTCTATCCGGAGAGTGCCGAGCTACAGCGCCTTTCGGACGAGACCAGGGTGGTCGTCTCGGAGCCGCTCGGGGACCTACCGGGCGCGTGGCACGAGGTGCCCGAGTCCCATGTGGGCATCGTGGAGCCGGGCGAGGACGAGCTCAGGCCGTTCACCCCGCGCTCCCCGGGCTAGGCTCGCCTCGTGAACAGGGCGCAGGAGCGACTCGACGAAGGCCGCGTGATCGTCGCCGACGGAGGCACGGGCGCGCTCGTCACCGCGGCGGTCCCGCGGCTCCGCTGCCCCGAGGAGGCGAACCTGAAAGCTCCTGAGGCCGTCGTCTCGGTGCACCTCGGCTTCATCCGCGCGGGCGCCGAGCTGATCGAGGCGAACACGTTCGGGGCGAACCGGCGCAAGCTCTCGGCACAGCTCCTCGACGACCGGTTGCAGGAGATCGTCGAGGCAGGAGTGCGTCTTGCCCGAGAGGCGCGCGACGTTTCCGGGCAGCCCGTCCTCATCGCGGGGTCGATCGGGCCGCTCGGCGACCTTTCGGGCAGCCACGGCGCCGACGACGCGGGCGAGGTCTTCCGCGAGCAGGCGCGGTTGCTCGAGGGCCGCGGGGTCGACCTGTACATGGTCGAGACGTTCTTCGAGCTCGACGAGCTCGTCACGGCGATCGAGGCGGTGCGCTCGGTCTCCTCACTCCCCGTGGTCGCCCAGCTGACCTTCGACGAGGACGCCGAGACCCTCGCGGGCGTCCGCGCCGGTGAAGCGGCTTCCCGCCTTCGTGAGCTCGGCGTCGCCGCCGTGGGAGCCAACTGCGGGCTCGGCCCCCAGGCCGCGCTCGCAGCGCTCGCGGACATGGCCGTCGAGGCGGGAGGCATGCCGCTCACGGCGCAGCCGAACGTCGGGCTGCCGAGCCGTCGCGGCGGCGCGCTCGTCTACCCGAACGCGACCGCGGACTACTTCGCGGAGTTCGCGGCGCAGGCGCGGAACCTCGGCGCGCGCATCATCGGGGGCTGTTGCGGGACGACGCCCGCGCAGATCGCGGCGATCGCCGCTGCGGTCGAGCAGGAGCGCGAGCCGCGCCTGCACTTCGCGGCCGTCGAGCGCCAGGTGGCCGCGACGATTGCGCGGACGAGCGAGAAGACGAATCTGCAGCGCAAGCTCGACGCGGGGGAATGGGTCGTGTCGGTCGAGCTCGACCCGCCGAAGGGCACGAACACGGAGGCATTGCTCGCGGCGGCCGCGCGCCTGAAGTCCTCGGGCCGCGTCGACGCCACCGATCTGAACGACAACCCGATGGCGCGCGCCCGGCTCTCCGCGCTCATGGCCGCAGTCGCGATCGAGGAGAAGGTCGGCCTCGAGACGATCCCACACGTCACGCCGCGCGACGCCTCCATCATGGGGCTCCAGTCGCAGCTCCTCGGCGCACACGCGGCGGGGATCCGCAACGTTCTCGCGATCACCGGCGACCCGCCGCACGTGGGCGACTATCCGGGCTCGAGCGGCGTGTACGAGGTGGACGCGATCGGGCTCACCGAGATGCTTTCCCGCCTCAACCGCGGCGAGGACTATTCGGGGAAGGCGATCGACTCGCCGACGAGCTTCTACGTCGGGGTCGCCGTCAACCCCTCCGCCGCCGACCTGGAGGGCGAGATCCAGCGGTTTCGAGCGAAGATCGACGCGGGTGCGCGTTTCGCCATGACGCAGGCGCTCTTCGACATCGGCTACCTCGACCGCCTGCTCGACGCGCTCGGGGGCGCCTCATCAGTGCCCATCCTCGTCGGCATCTGGCCCCTCACGAGCTTCGAGCTCGCCTTCCGGCTCCACAACGAGGTGCCAGGGATCACGATCCCCGAAGCCGTCCAGGAACGGCTGGCCGCGGCGGGCCCCGACGCGAGGCGCGTCGGATTCGAGCTCGCGCGTGAGCTCGTGGAGGAGTCGCGGAGCCGGGCCGCCGGCATCTACGTGATTCCTCCCTTCAAGGAGCCCACGGCGGCTCTCGATCTTCTCGACGGCTAGAATCCATCCCATGTCCGAGCTCGCCACCATGCGCGTGAAGAGCGGCCTCGCGGAGATGCTGAAGGGCGGCGTCATCATGGACGTCACCACCGCCGAGGAAGCCCGCATCGCGGAGGAGGCCGGGGCAGTCGCGGTGATGGCGCTCGAGCGCGTGCCCGCGGACATCCGCAAGGAAGGCGGCGTCGCGCGGATGGCCGACCCATCGAAGATCAAGGAGATCCAGGAGGCCGTGACCATTCCCGTCATGGCCAAGGCGCGGATCGGCCACTTCGTCGAGGCGCAGATCCTCGAGGCTCTCGAGGTCGACTACGTCGACGAGAGCGAGGTCCTCACGCCCGCGGACGAGCAGAACCACATCGACAAGTGGAAGTTCAGCATCCCCTTCGTCTGCGGCTGCCGCAATCTCGGCGAGGCGCTGCGGCGAATCAACGAAGGCGCGGCGATGATCCGCACGAAGGGCGAGGCGGGCACGGGCGACATCGTCAACGCCGTCCGCCACATGCGAGCCGTCATGGGCGACATCCGGCGCCTCCAGTGCGCGCCCGAGGAAGAGCTCTTCACCGTCGCGAAGGAGATCCAGGCGCCGTTCGTCCTCGTGAAGGACGTGGCCGAGCGCGGCCGTCTACCCGTGGTCATGTTCACCGCCGGCGGCATCGCGACTCCTGCGGACGCGGCGCTCTGCATGCAGCTCGGCGCCGACGGCGTCTTCGTCGGCAGCGGGATCTTCAAGAGCTCCTCGCCGTCCGCGCGCGCAAAGGCGATCGTCGAGGCGACCACGCACTTCCGGGATCCCGAGGTCCTCGCCAGGGTCTCCGCCGGCCTCGGCGAGCCGATGCGCGGGCTCTCGACCGCCGCGCTCGCCCCCGAAGAGCTGCTCGAAACGCGCGGCTGGTAGCCCGGTTCCACAGCGCGGTCGCCGACGCCGAGCACGAGCCCTTCTGGCTCGCGACGGCCGACCGGCCGCCTGCGCGCGAGCCGCTCGAAGGGGAGATCGAGTGCGACCTCGCGATCGTCGGCGGCGGTCTCACGGGGCTCTGGGCCGCGGTCGAGGCGCTGCGCGCCGACCCGAAGCGCTCCGTCGTCCTGCTCGAAGGTGAGCGGATCGCGTTCGGCGCGAGCGGCCGAAACGGCGGCTTCTGCGACTCCTCCCTCACACACGGGTTGGCGAACGGCGTGTCGCGCTTTCCCGCGGAGATCGCGCGGCTCGAGGAGCTTGGGCGCGAGAACCTCGCCGGCATCGCCGAAGCGATCGTGGAGCTCGGGATCGACGCTCGCTACGAGCCGGTCGGCCTCCTCGACGTCGCGACGCGCGACCACGAGGTCGCGGACCTCGAGGAGCACGCCGAGGAGCTGCGCCGCTACGGCCACGACGCCGAATGGCTCGACCGCGACGCCGTCCGGGCGGAGCTCGACTCTCCCACCTACCTGGGCGGGGTCTGGCAGAAGACCGGCGTGGCGACGCTCGACCCTGCGCGGTTGGCGTGGGGCCTCGCGGCGGGTGCCGAATCTCGTGGGGCGCGGATCCACGAGGCGACGCCGGTGCTCGGGATCGAGGCAGACGGGGCCGGCGTCTCGCTCGAGACCCTCGGTGGGCAGGTTCGTGCGCGGCGCGTCGTGCTCGCGACCTCGGCCTTCCCGCCGCTCGTGCGCTCGATCCGCCGCTACGTCGTCCCGGTCTACGACTACGTGCTCGTGACCGAGCCGCTCTCGGAAGAGCAGCGCTCGGCAATCGGCTGGAAGAACCGCCAGGGCGCCGCGGACTCGGGGAACCAGTTCCACTACTACCGGCTGACGAGCGACGGCCGGATTCTCTGGGGCGGCTACGACGCGGTCTACACCTTCGCGAACGGCCTCGGCCCGCACCTCGACCAGCGCCCCGAGACCTTCGAGATGCTCGCGATGAACTTCTTCACGACCTTCCCGCAGCTCGAAGGGCTGAGGTTCACGCATCGCTGGGGCGGCGCCATCGACACCTGCAGCCGCTTCTGCATGACCTTCGGGAAAGGGCTCGGGGGCAGAGCCGTGTACGTCGTCGGGTTCACGGGCCTCGGCGTGGGCGCTAGTCGGTTCGGCGCGCGCGTCGCCCTTGAGCTCGCGGATGGCGTCGACTCGGAGCTCACTCGTCTGCGCCTCGTGCGGACGAAGCCGCTGCCGTTTCCGCCGGAGCCGCTCCGCTGGGCGGGGATCACGCTGACGCGGAAGGAGCTCGCGCGGGCCGATCGGACGGGCGAACGCGGGCTCTGGCTGCGAACGCTCGACCGCCTGGGTCTCGGCTTCGACAGCTAGCTAGAGTTTTTCGGAGATGAGCAGGCCTCTTCGAATCGGCGTTCTCGCCCTGCAGGGCAACTTCCGCGAGCACATTCGGACGCTCGCGGGTCTCGGCGTGGAGGCGATCGAGGTGCGAAAGCCGGGGCAGCTCGAAGGCCTCGACGGCCTCATCGTCCCAGGCGGCGAGTCCACGGCGATCGGCCGGCTGATCGGCCTCTACTCCTTCGAGGAGCCGCTGCGGAAGTTCCCCGGCGCGATGTTCGGCACCTGCGCGGGGATGATCCTCATGGGGCGCGGCGGGCTGATCGGCCAGGTGGACATCGGGGTCGACCGCAACGCGTACGGCCGCCAGGTCGCGAGCTTCGAGGCCGACTTTCCGCTCGAGGGCGAGGAGAGGCCGCTTCGAGGCGTCTTCATCCGGGCCCCGCGGGTCACCGATCTTGGCGATGGGGTGGAGGTGCTGGCCGAGCTCGAGGGCGATCCGGTTCTCCTTCGGCAGGGTAGGTTCCTGGTCGCGTCGTTCCATCCGGAGCTGACCGACGACACCCGGGTGCACGAGCGGTTTCTCGATCTCGTCAGGGAGGAGACGCATGTCGGGGCATAGCAAGTGGTCGAGCATCAAGCACAAGAAGGGGGCGGCCGACGCGAAGCGCGGCAAGCTCTTCTCCAAGCTCTCGCGCGCGATCATCGTCGCCGCGCGGGAAGGGGGCCCGGATCCCGACGGGAATGCGACGCTCGCGACCGCGATCCAGAAGGCGCGCGACAACTCGATGCCGAAGGACAACATCGAGCGTGCAATCGCGCGCGGCGCAGGCACGGGCTCCGACGGCGAGGCCTACGAGCACATTACGTACGAAGGCTATGGCCCGAACGGGGTGGCGCTCTTCGTCGAGGCCCTGACGGACAACCGCAACAGAACTGCGTCGGATGTGCGCCACATCTTCACGAAGAACGACGGCTCACTCGGGGAGTCGGGATCGGTCGCGTGGCTCTTCGAGCGCAAGGGCGTCATCCTCGTCGCCGATTCCGCGGACGAGGACGAGCTCACCCTGGCCGCGGCCGACGGCGGGGCCGAAGACGTTGTCCGGGAGGGCTCGAGCTTCGAGGTAATCGCCGCCCCGGACGACCTCCAAGCAGTTCGCGAAGCTCTCGAGGCGGCCGGCATCGGCTACGAGTCCGCCGACCTGACGATGCTGCCCAAGACGACGGTGGCGATCGAGGACGAGAGCGACGCGAAGAAGCTCCTGCGACTGATGGACGCGCTCGAGGAGAACGACGACGTTCAGGACGTGTACGCGAACTTCGACATCCCCGAACGCGTTCTCGAAAGCGTGGTCTCCTAGGCGGCTCGCGGGGAGGCTGTTTCAGGCAGCCCGCTCGACCGAGTACACGAGCGTCGGCAGCCCATCGATGAGGGCTTCTCGCTCCAGAGTCATCCCGAGCTTCACGGCGACGTTGGCGGAGGCCACGTTCGCGGGGTCGATCAGAGAGATAAGGCGCGGGAGCTCGAGCTCGTCGAAGCCGTAGGCGAGGACGGCGCGCGCCGCCTCGGTCCCGAGCCCTTGCCCCCAATAGCGTTTCGCCAACAGGTACGCGACCTCGACTTCCGAGCGTCCGTCGATCGTCCACGGGAGGAGCCCGCAGCGGCCGATGAACTCGTCCGTCTCCTTGAGAATGGTCGCCCAGAGGCCGAAGCCGTACTTGCCGTAGTAGACGTCGATGATCCACTCGAGCTCGTCCTTCGTCTGCTCGTACGTGAGAGTCCCCTCGGGGAAATACCTCCGCACGTCGGGATCACGGTAGATCGGCGCCAGGGCATCGAGGTCGGCCGGCGTGAGTCGCCTCATGGCGAGTCTCTCCGTCTCGATGAGGGGTAGCTCGCTCATCGGGGCGTACGTTAGCCCTGCCTCGCCGCCGTCCCATGCTCTCGATGTAGTCGACAACTGGCAAGGGGGGATTTCCTAATCCTTCCTGCTCGTACCTGCCGATAAGGCGTACGTGCGCGTTGAAGTGAGTGATCCAACCCTGCTCGAAGACCTGCGGGGCTTTCTCCTCAAGAACGGCTGTCCGTCCGAGCCCAGGGCGGAGGATGTCTGCGAGGTGCGAGTCATGTGGTCGGAAGGCGACCGATCCGATCGGCTGAAGATCTTCGGACACCTGCGTGAGTGGTGTTCCGAGCATCCTGGCGTCAAGGCGAACATCCTGACCTGACGGCGCGTGCGGGAGGAACGTCCGCTCCCGTGCGTAACCTCGATGCGTGAAGGTCCTCGGTATCGACCCGGGTACGGCAGCGTGCGGATACGGAATCGTCCACGCAAGCGGAGGCCGCCTCAAGGCGGTCGAGTTCGGCTGGTGGCAGACCCCGGCAAGGGAGCGTCCAGAGCTGCGCTTGAAGCAGATCCACGACGCGATCGCGGAGCTCATCGACCGGCACGAGCCGGAGGCGGCCGTCCTCGAGGAGTCCTTCGTCGGCGCCGACGCCCGCACCGCGCTCTCCGTCGGGCAGGCGCGCGGCGCCGCGCTCGTCGCGTGCGCGTCCGCAGGCGTCTACTGCACTGAGTATCCGCCGGCGAGCGTCAAGCAGGCCGTCTGCGGCTACGGGCGCGCCGAAAAAGCGCAAGTGCAGAGGATGGTGAAGGCCATCCTCGGCCTCGCCGAGCCGCCCAAGCCCCACCACGCGGCCGACGCGCTCGCGGTCGCCATCTGCCACGCGCTCGCTCCGCCGCTCGCTGCGCTTGCCGGGAGCGCGCGATGATCTCGCGCCTGCGCGGCAAGGCCGTCGCGTGGGACGCGGACGGGCTCGTCCTCGACGTCAACGGCGTCGGCTACAGGCTGTTCGCGACCCCGGCCGCGGTGAAGAGGGCCGACGGTGCGGACGAGGTCGTCCTCGAGACCCATCTGCATGTTCGCGAGGACGCCATGCAGCTTTTCGGCTTCGCCGACGGGGACGAGCGCGAGCTCTTCGAGCAGCTGCTCTCGGTCTCGGGAGTCGGGCCCAAGGTTGCACTGGCGATCGTCTCCGCCTACTCGCCGGGAGAGCTCCGGCGCGCGATCGTGCGCGAGGACGACGCGCTCTTCCAGTCCATCCCCGGGATCGGCAAGAAGACGGCGCAGCGCGTCGTACTCGAGCTGAAGGAGAAGATCGCGCCGCTCGCAGCCGTCGAGGCGCCCCACCTAGGTGCCGGCGATGGGCACATCGTCGCCCGCGACGCGCTCGTCGAGCTCGGTTACTCCCCGGCCGAGGCCGAGCAGCGGCTGGCGGGCGTCGACCCCGATCTCCCGCCGGCCGAGCGCGTACGCGAAGCGCTGAGGGCGGCGTGAGCGAGGAGCGCGTCACCACGGCCGTCCTCGTCCCTGAGGACGAAGACTTCGACGGCTCGCTCCGGCCGCGCAGCCTGGACGAGTTCGTCGGCCAGGAGCGGATCAAGGAGCAGCTCGGCATCGCACTCGAGGCGGCAAAAGGCAGGGGAGAGGCACTCGACCACGTCCTGCTCGTCGGGCCGCCGGGCCTCGGGAAGACGAGCCTCGCCTACATCGTCCGCGAGGAGCTCGGCGTCGGCATCCGCTCGGTCGCCGGCCCCGCTCTGGAGCGGAAGGGCGACGTGGCGGCGATCCTGACCTCGCTCGAGGAGCGCGACGTTCTCTTCGTGGACGAGATCCACCGGCTGAACCGTGCCGTGGAGGAGATCCTCTACCCGGCGCTCGAGGATTACCGGCTCGACATCATCGTCGGCCAGGGGCCGGCGGCGCGCACGCTGACGCTGGACCTGCCGCCCTTTACGCTCGTCGGCGCGACGACGCGGACGGGGCTCCTGACGACGCCGCTCCGCGACCGCTTCGGCATGACGTATCGCCTCGACTACTACGAGGCCGAGGATCTGGCGCGCATCGTCCGCCGGTCCGCCCGCATCCTCGGAGTGGAGATCGAGGACGAGGCGGCGGAGGAGATCTCCCGGCGCGCACGGGGGACTCCACGCGTGGCGAACCGCATCCTTCGCCGGGTCCGCGACGTCGCCCAAGTGCGCCACGACGGAGCCGTCACGGTCGCAATCGCGCAGGAGGCGCTCGCTCTCCTGGAGGTGGACGTCGAGGGCCTCGAGCGTATCGACCGCGACCTCCTGCGGGCGATCGTGGAGAAGTTCGACGGCGGGCCTGTGGGCCTGTCGACGCTCGCGGTTGCCCTCGGTGAGGAGCCGGACACGATCGAGGACGTCTACGAGCCCTACCTGCTGCAGCTCGGCCTGATCCAGCGGACGCCGCGCGGACGGGTGATCACGAAGCTCGGCCGGGCCCACGTGGGCGCATCGGCGAAGGCCGAGTCGAGCCTGTTCTAGAGGTCCGCCAGAAGCTCGACGCGGTTTCCGAACGGGTCGCGCACGTAAAAGCGCCTCCGCCCCTCGATGCGCTCGTCCCACTGGGTCTCCACGCCGGCGGCTTCGACCTGGTGCGCAAGTTCTTCCAGAGCTGCGACGCTCTCGACTCGGAAGCCGGGATGCGGCCGCTTGGTCGCCTCGTGCGCGTCGTCCGAGCCGAGGTGAAGCTCCTGGCCGCCGGCCTGGAACCAGACGCCGGGGCTCTCGGCGAGCCCTTCCGGCTTCGCGATCTCCTCGAGGCCGAGGAGCGCGCCGTAGAAGCGGCGCGCTTCGTCCTCGGCGCCCCCCGGAATGGTGAGGAACGCGTGGTCGAGGCCGGCGATCAACGCCGGTATTGCAGGTCGTGCCAGGACGGGACCGGTGCGAGCTCGAGCAACGCGCGCCCGCCGCGCGGATCCCGGTAGCCGAACTCCGAGCTGCGTTCGTCCCACGCGACCTCGAGGAGGTTCTCCTTCACGCGGTGGTCGAGCCAGGCGCCCCGAAAGATCAACTTTCTGAGCCAATAGACGAGCGATTCGTCGCCCATGACTGCGAGCCGCTCCCAGTTGCGGACGAGGTAGTCGCCGAGCTCCGAGTGCGGCTCGGCGATACGCCCGTGCGCGGTCAGCTCCACGAGGTCGGCGGTCTCGTCCTCCTCCAGCTCACCTGGCTCCACCAGCCCGAGCTTGACGGCTGCGGCGTTCACGCGCTGCTCGAAATCCGTCTGGTTGAAGCTGAACCGGTAGCCGAGGAACTCGACGACGAAATCCTCGCCGGAGAGGTAGTTGGTCTCGGACACGGAGCCTGAGAATACCGTCCGACCCGGGCTCTACGGTCTCTTGCATGTACGAGGGCACGTGGAGGATGACTCCGTGCCCCCGCCCCGAGGTCACGGCGCTGCAAGGCGCGCTCGACCTCTCCGAGACGACGGCAAGCGTGCTCGTCAGGCGGGGGTATTCCGACCCTGCGCATGCGCAGGCCTTCCTCGACGCGGCCATTCAGGATCACGATCCCTTCCTCCTCGGCGACATGGAGGCGGCCTGCGCCGCGATTCGCCGCGCCATCGCCGAGGGCAGGCCGATCTGCGTGCACGGCGACTACGACGTCGACGGCATCTGCGCGACCGCGCTCGCGGTCACCGTCCTGCGCGAGCTCGGCGCCGAGGTCTCATGGCACCTGCCGAGCCGCTTCGAGGAGGGCTACGGACTATCCGGTGAGACGCTGACGCGTCTCGCCGGGGGAGAAACCGGCCTTGTGCTCACGGTCGACTGCGGGATCACCGCGGTGGACGAAGTCGCTCACGCAAAGGAGCTCGGGCTCGAAGTCGTGATTACCGACCACCACAGGCCGGGCGAGACCCTCCCCGACTGCCCGGTCGTGGCGACGCGTCCGTCCGAGTACCCGTTTCCGGAGCTCTGCGGGACGGGAGTCGTCTACAAGCTCGCGCAGGCGCTCGGAGCCGAGCAGCTCGACCGCAGGCTCGACCTCGTCGCGCTCGCCACGGTGGCCGACGTCGTCCCGCTCCTGGATGAGAACCGCGGCCTCGTCGCCGCGGGCCTCAAGCGGCTCGCAGTGACGTCGAACCCCGGCCTACGCGCGCTCATGGGAGCTGCCCGCGTCGACCCGGCGACGGTGGACGCGGGGGCAATCGGCTTCCGTCTCGCCCCGCGGATCAACGCCGCCGGCCGCCTCGGCCATCCCGGGACCGCGCTCGAGCTGCTCCTGACGGACGACCCGAAGGACGCCGACCGCCTCGCCGGCGAGCTCGAGACGCTGAACCGCGACCGCCAGGCCGTCGAAGACAGGATCCTGCGCGAGGCTCTCGCGCAGGTGGCGGAGTGGCCCGAGGCGAAGCAGCGCAGGCGCGGCTACGTGCTCGCGGGCGAGGAGTGGCACCGCGGCGTGATCGGCATCGTCGCGTCGCGGCTCGTCGAGCGCTTCCACCGTCCCGTGGTTCTCATCGCGGGCGGGGAGGAGGAGTGGACGGGGTCGGGCCGGTCGATCCCGGCCTTCGACCTCCACGGCGCGCTCGGCGCGTGCTCAGACCTCCTCGGCCGCTGGGGCGGCCATCGCGCCGCGGCGGGCCTTTCCGTGGTACCCGAGAACATCGAGAGGTTCTCCGAGGCCTTCGCGGCTCGGGCGGCGGAAGACCTTTCCGAGGAGGACCTCGCGCCGGTCGTGCACGTCGATGCCGTCGTCCGCGGCAGCGAGCTCACGCTCGACCTCTGCGCGGAGCTCGAGCGCCTGGCGCCCTTCGGTCTCGGCAACCCGGGAGTGACGCTGCTGGCGGTCGGCTGCGAGCTCTCGGAGCTCGGTGCGGTCGGGGAAGGCAAGCACCTGAAGCTCGCCGTCAAGGCGGACGGAGCCCGTTCGGGAGCGATCGCATTCGGCCAGGGAAGCCAGCTCGACCGCTTCCGGCGACCGGTGCGCTACGACGTCGCCTTCAAGCTCGCCGCGAACCACTGGAACGGCACCGTGTCGCCACAGCTCGTCGTGAAGCGGATCTTCGACACGCCCGACCGCTTCGAGAACCTCCGCCTCGGGCTCGTGGCGGAGTGGAAGGCAGGTCCAGAGGGGTGGTCGGACTTCGGCCGCGCCGTCTTCACCGAGCTCGGCGTCGCCGACGGCGGAGCGTGGCGCTCCCTCGTCGAGTCGGAGACCTTCATCGCCGCCCTGAAGGAGCCGATGCCTCTGGCTGCGTAAGAAGGATCCGAAGACCGCCCAGCTAGAATGGGTTCATGGCGGATACGGTTCTGACGGCTTCCGCCGAGCGGCATCACGAGGCATTCGAGGAGCTGCTCTCGGAGGTCGAGGAGTACAACCCCGAGGTCGACCGGGACCTGCTCGAGCGCGCCTACCGGTTCGCGTGCGAGGCGCACGAAGGCCAGCAGCGCCGGAGCGGAGAGGACTTCGTGCTCCATCCGCTCGGGGTGGCGAAGATTCTCGCCGACCTCGGCACCGACGAGGCCACGCTCGCAGCCGCGCTCGTCCACGACGTCGTCGAGGACACGCCGGCGACGATCGAGGAGGTGCGCGCGGAGTTCGGCGACGAGGTCGCAACTCTCGTCGAGGGCGTCACGAAGCTGACGCGGATCCAGTTCCAGAGCCGCGAGCAGGCCCAGGCGGAGAACTACCGGAAGATGATCGTCGCGATGGCGCAGGACCCCGACGTCATCCTCATCAAGCTCGCCGACCGCCTGCACAACATGCGGACGATCGAGTACCTGGGCAAGCAGAAGCAGCTGCAGAAGGCGCGCGAGACGCTCGAGGTCTACGCGCCGCTCGCCCACCGACTCGGTATCCACTCCATCAAGTGGGAGCTCGAGGACCTCGCCTTCCAGACGCTGCACCCGCGCAAGTACTCCGAGATCCAGGCGATGGTCAACCAGCGCCGCGCCGACCGGGAGAAGTTCGTCGAGTCCGCCGGCAAGAACTTGAAGAAGGAGCTCGACAAGGTCGGTATCCCCGCGGAGATCTCCTTCCGCGCGAAGCACTTCTACTCCATCTACGAGAAGATGGCCAAGCGCGGGAAGGAGTTCAACGAGATCTATGACCTGACCGCGATGCGCGTGCTCGTCGACCGCGAAGGCAAGGAGGGCGAGCGCGACTGCTACGGCGCGCTCGGCGTCATTCACTCTCTCTGGAAGCCCATGCCCGGCCGCTTCAAGGACTACGTGGCGATGCCCAAGTTCAACATGTACCGCTCGCTGCACACCACGGTGATCGGGCCCGAGGGCAAGCCGCTCGAGATCCAGGTGCGCACGAGCGACATGCACCGGACGGCCGAGTACGGCATCGCCGCGCACTGGGTCTACAAGGGGAAGAAGGGCAAGAAGGCCGAGGCCGACCAGCTCGCTTGGATGCAGCAGCTCGCCGACTGGCAGGCGGAGGAGTCCGACCCGCGTGAGTTCCGGCGCGCGTTCCCGGAGCTCGCCTCCGACGAGGTCTACGTCTTCACGCCCAAGGGCGAGGTGAAGAATCTCCCCGCGGGCGCGACGCCGATCGACTTCGCGTACTCGGTGCACACCGACGTCGGGCACCGCACCGTCGGCGCCAAGGTGAACGGGCGCATCGTCCCGCTCCACTACCGGCTGCAAAGCGGCGACTTCGTCGAGATCCTCACCTCGAAGGGAGCCGGGCGCGGACCGTCGCGCGATTGGCTCTCGCTCGCCACCTCCTCCCGCGCCCGGAACAAGATTCGCCAGTGGTTCAGCCGGGAGACGCGCGAGGGGACCGAGCAGCGCGGCCGCGAGAGCCTGGAGAACGCGCTCAAGCAGCACAACCTTCCGTACAAGAAGCTCGCAGGCTCGCCGCTCCTCGCGCAGATCATTCGCGAGATGGGCTTCAAGAAGGCCGAGGACTTCTATCTGGCCCTCGGCTCGGGCAAGCTCCAGGTCTCGCAGGTCGTGAACAAGGTGCTCGGGCGGCTCAAGACCGAGGAGGTCGTCGAGGAGGAGCCGATCCCCTTCAGGCCGAAGGCGCGCGAGGCCGTTGCGTCCCAGAACTTCGGCATCTCCGTGCCGGGAGTGGAGGACGTCCTGGTCCGGCTCGCCAAGTGCTGCACTCCCGTCCCGGGTGACGAGATCGCCGGCTACATCTCGCTCGGCAAGGGCATCACCATCCACCGGCGCGACTGTCCGAACGTGAAGGCGCTCATGCGGAATCCCGAGCGCTTCACCGACGTGGCCTGGGACGGGGGCGCATCACAGAGCTTCCGCGTCCAGATCGCGGTGGTCTCGTGGGATCGTCCCCGGCTCCTCGAGGACGTGGCGCGAACCTTCGCCGAGCACGGCGCGAACATCGTCGAGTACGGCGGTCACGTCGAGGATCAGATGGCGAAGAACTGGTACGTCGCCGAGGTCGGCGACATCAAGGCGCTGCGCGGCCTTCTGAATGCGCTTCGGAACGTCGACTCGGTCTTCGACGCCTACCGCGTGACGCCGTCCTAGTGCCCGAGGCGATCCTCGAGGCCCTCACCGAGCTCGAGCGTGCCGACGCCGAGATCGGTGCGGCGCTCTCCGACCTCGAAGGGCTTGCGGACGAGCTCGACGCGATCCGCGCGAAGAGCGTCGAGCTCCAGGCTTTCCACGCACGGCTTCCCTCCGAGCGCGAGCGGTTGAACGCGGAGCTGGAGCGGGCCCGCGCGGAGGCGCTGGCAGCGACGGAGGCATTGGCCGAAGCCGAGCGGACCGCTCGAAGCGCCGAGCCCGATCGGGCGCGCGAGGCGGAGCTTTTCCTCGTCCGCGCGCGTGACCGCCTCACCGTGGCGGAGCGGCGCGAGGCCGAGGCTGTCTCACGTCGGGAAGCTCTGGAGAGCTCGGTCGGCGAGATGACGACGGCAGGCCGCGAGCTCCACGGTCGAGCCCGTCGGCTCGCAGCCGAGCTCGCCGGCTGGTCGCAGGTGGCCGGGGATGCTGGGAAGGAACCGGCTGCCGGCCTCGACGGGCTCCAGGCCTGGGCGGAGGTCGCCCGCGCCGGCCTCTTCGTCGCGCGCGGCCAGCTCGCCTCGCAACGCGAGGGCATCGTCCGGCAGGCCAACGAGATCGGAGCGGCCGCCCTCGGCGAGCCGCTCACCTCCGCGAGCGCTGCCATCGTGACGCGGCGCGTCCGGCAAACCCTTCGCTGACATCCCTCGTTCGAGGGACGTTTCACTCGTTCGAGGGATCAAGTTCGGCCGTTCCGTCACCCGTTCGGGGGATTCGAGGCCATGAGCCTTCGCGCACGATCCATCTGAGCGTCAATGCGGCCCGCTCGTCCCGATCCGATCCTCTCCGGCCTGAATCCCGCTGCGGCGGCATTCGAGTTCGCCGTCGTCTGGCTGACCCTCGCCGGCTTCGCGCTCTTCGCCCTGCCCGCGGAGATCGAGGCGGACGACTGGCGCACCTTCGCGATCCTCGTTCCCATCATCGCGGCGGTGCACCTCGTCGGCGCCGAACGGCAGAAGCACCAGGGCTCGCATCTTTCGCTCGCTCCGATCTTCGCCGCCGCTCTGCTCCTGCCGCCCGTGCTGACCGCGCTCGCGATCGTGATCGCGTTCGTGCCGGAAACGGTGCGCTCGCGGCCGCGCTGGTACATCGCGGTCTTCAACGTCGCGAACTTCGTCGCGCCGGCCCTGCTCGCGCGCGCCTGCTTCGACGCCGTCGGCGGATCGGGAGAGACCGCCTGGGCGCTCGGAGCTGCTGCGGGGATCGCCGCGTTCATCGCCTCCCAGTACGCCGTGCTCGCGATCATGCTGCGCCTCGCGCGCGGCGTGCGGGTGCTCGACACGATCAGAGTCGACTGCGTTCTCATCGATGCAGGCCTCGTCTCGCTCGGAGCCGTGGCCGCAGCACTCTGGGAGATCAACCAGGGCCTGGTCGCGCTCACGCTCCTGCCGCTCGCCCTCGCCTACCGCTCGCTCGCCATTCCGGGGCTCGTCGAGGCAACGAGGATCGAGCCGAAGACCGGTCTCTACAACATGCGCCACTTCCAGAGCGTCCTCTCGCAGGAGCTCCAGCGCGCCGGGCGGTTCGACCGTCCACTCGCCGTCCTCATGATCGACGTCGACCACCTCCGGGAGATCAACACGTCGCGCGGCCACCTCGCCGGGGACAGGGCGCTGAAATCGGTCGCGAGCGCATTGCAGAACGCAACGCGGGAGTACGACGTCGCGGCGCGCTTCGGCGGTGACGAGTTCTGCGTCGTCCTCCCCGAGACCGACCTCGAGGGCGCCCTCGTCGTGGCCGAGCGGATCAGGTCGTGCGTCGAGGATTCGTCCTCCGACCCGGAGGTGACCGTGTCCGTCGGAGTCGCGACGCACACGGGAGGAGGGACCACTCCCGAAGCGCTCGTCGCTCTGGCCGACCGGGCCGCCTACCGGGCGAAGTTCAGCGGGCGGAACTCCGTCGCGGTGCCGCCGGAAGGGGATCCGGTGGACGAGGCCGAACGCGTGCTCCACGACGCCTCGCGCTAGGAATGCTCGCCCTTCAGCGACCGCGCATCTAGGCCGATAACCGTTTGATGCTGCGGAGATCTCCTAGCACTCTTGCCGTCCTCGTCGGCTGCGCGGCTGTGCCGGTCGCCCTGCTCGCGATCTTCGGGAAGGTCATGTTCATGCCGCCGATGTGGGTGCACTTCTACGGCGTAGGCATGACCGCCCTCGTGGCAATGGCGGCGGCCGTCTTCCTCATGGTCGCCGGCGCCCAGCAGCAGGACGCACGCACGGTGGTCGTAGCGGGCGGGTTCGCGCTCATGGCCGCGCTGCTCGCGGTCCACGGCCTCATGACTCCCGGAGTCCTCGTCGGCATGAACGGTCTCATCTCTGTGACCGGAGCAGCCACGCTCTCCGTCGGGGCTCTCGTGCTGGCGCTCTCCGTGCTCTCGCCTTTCGCGGCCCCGACAGCGATCCCCCGGGTGATCGGCGTGCAGGCGGCGCTCGCCGTGGCGATCATCACGCTGAGCCTCATCGGCGCATTCTTCCCGAGCGTCGTTCCGGCGGTGCCCGAGCCTCGCTCGACCCCGGCCCTCCTGCTGCTTGCAGTCACGCTCGTGCTCTACGGCTGGCTCGCCGTGCGCGCTGCGAACACCTTTCTGCTCACCCGCCGGCTGGCCGACCTCGCCGTCGTCCTCGGGTTGATGCTCCTTGCAGCGGCGACGTACGGCGCCCTCGTCCTGACGTTCATGGATCTCGGCTGGTGGTTCGGGCACATCTTCGAGGTGCTCGGCATCGCCGTCGTGGGTGCCTCGCTGGCCTACGATCTTCACCGCGGCCGGCGCTCGCGCCCGCTCGTGGGCGACCTCCGCGCGAGCGAGATCGTCGCGTCGGAGGAGGCCTTCCTCGGCGCGCGTGTCCGGGCCCTCATGGTCACGCTCGCCGCCAAGGACACGTCGACGGAAGAGCACACGCGTCGCGTCGCCACCCTCGCCGTCGAGATCGGCGAGCAGATGAACCTCTCGCGCACACGCCTTCGAAGCCTCGCCATCGGCGGGCTTCTGCACGACATCGGAAAGCTCTCGATCCCTGACGCAATCCTCCAGAAGCCCGGCGCGCTGGACGACGACGAGTTCGCGGTCATCAAGACGCACCCCCAGCGCGGTCGCGAGCTCCTCGAGGAGCTGGGCGGATTCGACGAGAGTGTGACCCGCCTCGTGCTCGACCACCACGAGCGGCTCGACGGCCGTGGCTACCCGCGCGGCCTCGCGGCCGACGATCTCGACCTTGCGACGAGGATCCTCGCCGTCTGCGACGTCTACGACGCGCTCGTCTCGCCCCGCGTCTACCGCGATGCCTGGCCCGTCGAGAAGGCGCTTGCCCACCTCCAGGGGGAGGCCGACACGAGCTTCGACGCGCGCTGCGTGACGGCTCTCATCCTCGTGCTCGCAGGCAAGCCCGCGGAGCAGACGAGCGGCGCTCAGCAGAACGGGGTCGGGTCGATGAGCCCCCGCCTCGCCTTCCCCGGCTAGCAGCCCTCAATGCTCGTGGTGGGCATGCACGACCGCGTGCCCGCGCCCGCGTGCGATGAGCGCGCGGTTCACCGGGAAGGCAGCCGCGAAGGCAACCGCGAGCGCGATGGCGAGGCTTCCCCAGAAAAGGATGTCCGCAAGGCCTGCGTCCATCGCGCCGGGCCAGAGCAGGACGATCGTGTTGTCGACGATCTCCATGACGAGGATGGAGAGCGTGTCCGACGCGAGCGCGAGGCCCACCGCGGTTGCGAAGACGATCCCCGCGCGGAGGAGCGGGATGAGCGTGAAGGAGTAGCCGAAGACGAAGGCCAGGACGACGGCGATCGCGATCGACGCGGCATTGCCCCATCCGAGCGCGGTCGCGATGACGAGGCCGAGCACCTCTCCGATCGCGCAGCCGGTGAGACAGTGCAGGGTGGCGGAGAACGCGAGCCGGTTCAGGCTTGCCACGGGACCCCGCCCGTGTCCCACGCCACCAGGCTGTGCGGGGAGATGAGAACGGCGACGCGCTCGAGCAGCGTCCTGTCGTCGGCCCCGAAGGCCGCCGGCTTGTCGGAGTCGATGTCGATCTCGCCGACGACCTTGCCCTCGTAGACGATGGGGACGACGATCTCGCTGCGCGTCGACGGGAAGCACGAGAGGTAGCGCTCGTCCGCGTTCACGTCGTCGACGACCTCCGTCTGCCCGCTCGCGGCCGCCGCGCCGCAGACGCCCTGGCCGATGGGGATCCGCACGTGCTCCGTCGCCTGCGGGCCCTTCCACGGACCGAGCACGAGATCGTCTTCCTCGGTGAGGTAGATGCCGACCCACGAGTAGTGGTCGAAGCGGTCGTGCAGGACCTCGACGGTCTGCCGAAGCACCTCGTCTGCCTCGGACTCGCGGTTGACGATGCGGTCGACGGCCTCCAGGGCTCCCGTGTAGTCGCTCACGCGCACCCCTCGCCGGCGTCGCACTCCTCGCCGGCGTCGCGCGTGCCGAGGGTCGGTGCGGTCGTCCTCATGAGGCGAGCTCGAGGTCCGCGCCCTCGAAGCGCGCGACCAGCTCCCGGTAGTCGTCCGGCACGGGGAACGGCCGCCGCTCTGCGAGGTCGACGAGGACGAGCGCCTGCTCGGCGCTGCACATGAGCGCATCGTCGTCCACGCGGTAGGCGGCGTACTCGTGCGTGACGCTCGAGCTCCCGATCCGCTTCGTCCGCACGAAGACCTCGAGGAGGTCGTCGAAGCGCGCGGGCGCCTCGTAGAGCACGTGGGACGCGCGCATGACGAACTCGCAGTTTCCGAGCTCGGCGTCGAGCAGGCTCAGATGGCGTAGGTACTCGACCCGCGCGTCGTCGAAGTAGGGGAGGTAGCGCCCGTAGTAGACGATTCCCTGCGCGTCCGTGTCCGAGAACCCGACCCGGGTGAACGCGGAGTACTTGAACGGCGGCTTGCGGTCGGTCGGCTGGCCCAGGTTCATGGGCGGAATCGTAACCGCCGGCTCGCTTGCGCTTTTTCCAACAATTTGAAAAGGTCTTGCCGCTTTTTGAGCGGGAATCCGACTGGGGAGAGTTCCTATGAAGCGGTGGACGATCGTTGCCTGCGTGTTCGCGCTGCTCGGCTTCGCCGGAACGGCAGGCGCGAAGCCGGCGGGCACCCTCAACCTCTACTCGGCCAAGGTGGGCGCATCCGGACTCGAGAAGCTCACGTCCGGTGGCTACGACGTGGCCTCGGTGCGACGGGAGGGCAGGCGGACCGAGGTGTTCCTCGTTCTCTCGAGGGCCGACGCCGCCAAGCTCAATCGACACGGCTTCGGCGTGCGTCTTGTCCGCGACAGCCATGGCCGTACTCAGCTGCAGCGCGCCCGGCTGCAGGCAGCCGGCGGTTTCAACGTCTGGCGTTCCTACGACGAGCCAGGAGGTATCCGGGACGATCTCTACGAGGTCGCGGCCGACAACCCCGATATCGCGAAGCTCGAGGTGATCGGGGAAACCGAGCAGGGACGCGAGATCCTGGCCATCAGGCTCACGCGCAACGCTGCGACGACCGCCGACGGGAGCAAGCCGGCGGTGCTCTACGTGGCGACCCACCACGCTCGTGAGTGGATCTCGACCGAGGTCGACCGACGGCTCCTGCACTGGTACATCGACCGGTACCGGGCCGACAGCGACCAGATCAGGAACCTGCTCGGCTCCACCGAGCTCTGGTTCGTTCCGGTCCACAACCCCGACGGCTACCAGTACACGTTCGACTCCGAGCGGTTGTGGCGGAAGAACCTGCACGACAACGACGGCGACTCGACGATCACCAACGCCGACGGTGTCGACCCGAACCGCAACTATCCGGAGCACTGGAACTACGACGAGGAGGGGTCGGAGTCGCAGTTCACGAGCGAGACGTACCGCGGCGACCACCCTGCGTCGGAGCCCGAGACGCAGGCCCTCATGGGCCTGCACGAGAGGGTTGGCTTCGAGTTCTCGATCAGCTACCACTCGTTCGGTCCGTTGCTCCTCTATCCGCAGGGATGGCAGGTGCAGACGCCGTCGGCGGACGACCCGATCTACCTCGCCCTCACCGGCGATGACGCACATCCCGCGGTCCAGAACTTCGACCCGGGTGTCAGCGCCGATCTCTACACCACGAACGGCGAGTACACCGACTGGGCACATGCCCAGGCCGGCACTCTCTCCTGGACTCCGGAGCTCGAGGAGGGCTGCGAAGGGTGCGGCTTCGTCTTCCCCGACAACGAAACCCTCGTGGAGAAGGAGTTCAAGGCGAACAGGCAGTTCGCGGTCAACGTCGCGAAGTCTGCGGTCGACCCGGACGACCCGGCCTCGCACTGGGGCCTCGACACGCAGACGTTCTACCTCGACCTGTCGGAGGTGGACGCGTGGAAGTCGGGGAATCCGGCATCGGATCTCAAGGTCGAGACCTCCTTCGGCGGGGGCTCGACGCAAGCCGTGGAGGTGCTCGCCAAGAGAAGCGCCGGCGCCGTCGCCCTTCGGTACCGGGTCAACGGTGGCGCCGTCCATACGACCACGACGTCCGAGTCTCCGAACGGCGAGCGCTACGGCGGCAACAACGCCTACGACGTCTACTACCACTACCTCCGCGGCAGCATTCCGGTGAGCAAGGGCGACTCCGTGGAGTACTGGTTCACCCGTAGCGGCGAGTCGAGTGAGCACGTGACGTTCAAGGTGGTCGAGGACGCGGACGCAGACGTCCTCGTCGTGGCCCAGGAGGACTACACCGGGCTCTCCAACACGCCCGCCTACGCGAGCACGACCGCCCCGAACTACCTCTCGTACTACACCGACGCGCTCACGGCGAACGGGATCACGTTCGACGTGTACGACGTCGACGCGATGGGACGGAAGGCGCCCGATCATCTGGGCGTCCTGTCGCACTACGACGCAGTCATCTGGTACAAGGGCAACGACTTCGTCACCCGTGAGCCCGGATGGACGCCCGGCAACTCGTCGCGGCTGGCGAACGATCTCATGCTGGAGGCGCGCGCCTACCTGAACGAGGGCGGGAAGCTCCTCTACACCGGACAGTGGGCCGGGTCGGCGGAGAACGGTCTCGCCGGCACACAGCTCTACGATCCGGTTGCGAACAAGCGCTGCGTGGGTAGCAACGGGAGCGTCCTGCACACCCGCTGCCAGGTCATGTCAGACAAGAACGACTTCTGGCAGTACTACCTGGGCGGCTACATCTACAACTCCGATGCGGGCACCGGTCCCGACGGGCCATTCGACGTCGACGGCGTCGCGGGGGGCCCGTACGACGGCATGACGTGGGGCTTCAACGGCCCGGACAGCGCGGCGAACCAGCTCCATACCGCGTCGTTCATCACCACGAGCAGCCTGCTCAAGCCGGACGTCTATCCGCAGTTCACGAGCGACGCTCCGGCGACATGGCACACCGGCTTCGCCGGCCCATTCGAGCCATTCGACGGAGACTGGTACGTCTATTCGCAGATGGCCAACGTCACATACAAGCGCCTCACGCGGACGATCGACCTCACGGGCGTGGCTGCGAGCGACAATCCGACGCTGACGTTCCGCACCTCGTACGACACCGAGCCCGATTGGGACTTCGTGTTCGTCGAGGCGCACACGGTCGGACAGGACGACTGGACGACGCTGCCGGACGCCAACGGACACACGAGCCAGAACACGGGGCCGAACGACCCCGACCTGGCGAGCTGTCCGGCCGGCTGGCACGAGCTGCATCCGTTCCTCGCCCACTACCAGACGTTCGACGGCGTCGGCGCCTGCACGCCGACCGGGACGACCGGCGAGTGGAACGCGGCCTCCGGCCGCTCCGCAGGCTGGGAGGAGTGGGAAATCGACCTGTCGGCCTATGCAGGCGAGCAGGTCGAGATCTCGCTCTCGTACGCGAGCGATTGGGCGGTCCAGGGTCTCGGCAGCTTCCTGGACGACGTCCAGGTGTCCGACGGCGGCGGCTCGACGAGCTTCGAGACCGCCGACATGGGCGGCTGGACGCCGAGCGGGCCGCCCGAGGGCAGCGCGCCGAATCCGAACAACTACATGCGCACGGAGTCGGTGGGCTTCGCGGAGGGAGCGGTCGTCTCGACGGAGGACACGCTCTACTTCGGCTTCGGTTTCGAGGGCATCAGCGATGAGGCGACTCGAAACGACGTCATGGGCAGGTCGATGGACTACCTGTTGAACTAGCCGGCGTCAGTTGATGGGGCCCTCGCCGCGAATCACGGCGAGGGCCTCGTCGCGCTTGCGCTCCATCAGCTCGCGGTCGAGAGCCTCGAGGTTCAGGCGCAGGAGCGGCTCGGTGTTCGACGGGCGGACGTTCATGTGCCAGTCCTCGGCGGTCACGGAGATCCCGTCCAGGTGCGAGATCTCGCCCTCGTCCGCGAAGTGCTCCTTCAGCTCCTGCAGCTTGAGGGCGACGTCGGGAACGGGCGTGTTCAGCTCACCCGTGATGAAGTAGTGCTCGGTGAACGGGCGGAGGATCTCAGAGAGCCGCTCTCCGCGCTTCGAGACGAGCTCGAGCATGAGGAGGGCGGGGATCGTGCCGGAGTCCGCCTGGTTGAAGTCGCGGAAGTAGTAGTGGCCCGAGACCTCGCCGCCGAAGAGCGCGCCTTCCTTCCGCATGCGCTCTTTGATGAAGGCGTGTCCGACCCGGTTGACGAGCGGGCTCCCGCCGTGCTTCTCGACCACATCGGGGACCGCCCAGCTGGCGCGGACGTCGTAGATGATCTTCGCGCCGCGCTCCTTCTCGAGCATGGACTCGGCGAGCAGGGCGGTGACGAAGTCTCCCGGGACGAACTCGCCTGTGTCGTCCACGAAGAAGCAGCGGTCGGCGTCCCCGTCGAAGGCGATCCCGAGGTCGGCACTCTCCTCGCGGACCTTGGACATGACGAACTCTCGGTTCTCGGGCAGGAGCGGGTTGGGCTCGTGGTTCGGGAAGCTCCCGTCCGGATCGAAGAAGCACCGCACGGCGTCGACCGGCAGGCGCTCCAGGATCGGGGGCATCATCGCTCCGGCCATGCCGTTCCCCGCATCGATGACCACGCGGAGCGGCTTGACCTCGCCGATGTCGATGAACGAGAGGACGCGCTCGACGAAGGCGGGGTAGATGTCGACCGTTTCGGACACGGCGGGGTCTGACCCCGGCGTGTCCTGAATCGACACGGCGCGGTCGCGGATCGCGAGCAGGCCCGAGTCGCCGCCGACGGGTAGCGCGCCCCGACGCACGATCTTCATCCCCGTGTACTCCTTGGGATTGTGCGAGGCGGTGACCATGACACCGCCGTCGGCCTCGAGCTCGCCGACGCCGAAATAGAGCATTTCCGTCCCGATCATCCCGATGTCGACGACCTCGGCGCCCCCATCGGCGGCTCCTTGGACAACCGCCTCCGCCATGGACGGCGAGGAGACCCTCATGTCACGGCCGACTGCGATCTTCCCGGGCTCGAACTCCTCGACGAAGGCCCGCCCCACGGCGTAGGCGCCCGCCTCGTCCAGCTCGGACGGGTAGAGCCCGCGCACGTCGTATGCCTTGAAGACCTTGGGGTCTAGGGCCATGCAGCCGCGATCTTACGGCGGGTCGTTTCGAGCGCCTCCGGGAGAACCTTCAGATCCGCGAGGACAGGCATGAAGTTCGTGTCTCCGGCCCAGCGCGGAACGACGTGCAGGTGGACGTGGTCGATAACGCCGGCGCCTGCGATTCGCCCGAGATTCCAGCCCAGGTTGAACCCCTGCGGGCTCATCGTTGCGGCGAGTGCGCCGAGCGCCGCGGAGGCGAGCTGGTGCACCTCCGTCGCCTCGTCGCGGTCGAGCCCGCCGAAGTCGCCTTCGTGTCGCATCGGCGCGACCATCAGGTGTCCCGAGGCGTATGGGTACTTGTTGAGGAGGACGAACGCTCGCTCGCCGCGGCGGACGACGAGGCCCGTCTCGTCGTCGGCCTCCAGTGCGCGGCAGAACACGCAACCATCCTGCTCATCGGCCCGCTGGATGTACTCCAGGCGCCAGGGAGCCCAGAGCTGCTTCACGCCTGGCTCACAACCAGCGGCGCCAGCGAAAGACGCCGAGAAGCGCGATGCCGAGCAGAACCATCAGGCCGATGACCAGCCAGAATCCCTCGGCGCCGCCTTCGCCGGGAACGTGCGTGTTCATCCCGAAGATGCTCGCGATCAGCGTGAGCGGGAGCAGGATCACGGAAACGACGGTCAGGAGCTGGAGCCGGTACTGCTGGCGGTGCGAGATGATCGACTCGTTCGTGTCCTCGAGCGCCTCGACGACCTCCTTGTAGTTGTCCAGGAGGTCCCAGATGCGCTCGGCCGCGTCGATGATGTCGTCGAAATAGAGCTCGAGGTCCTGCGGGAGGAAACGCTGGGTGAAACGCTCGAGCAGACGCAGCGTGGCGCGCTCGGGCTTGATGATCTTCCGGTAGGCGATGATCTCCTGCTTCGCGTCGGAGATGTCACGGACGATCTCCTCGCTGCGCCGCTCCTCGAGCTGGTCCTCGATCGCGTCGAGCTTGTGCCCGATCTTGTCGAGGATGGGGAAGCAGTAGTCGAAGAGATCGTCGAGGACGTGGTAGAGCAGATAGCCCGCCGCCTTCGAGAAGAGCTCCTCGCGAAGCTCCGCGTCCTCCTCGCAGCGCCTGAAGAGATAGGTGGCCGGCAGGAGCTCGACGTTGGCGAGCGTGATGAGGAAGTCCTGGCCGAGGAAGACATCGAGCTCGGCGGCGTTCAGCCGCTGGACCGTCTTGTCGTAGATCGGAAAGTGGAGGACGATGAAGAGGTAGTCCGGGTACTCGTCGATCTTCGGGCGCTGCCGCTTCGAGAGGACGTCCTCGATGTCGAGCTCGTGGAAGCCGAAGCGCTCGGCGAGGACCGCGGCCTCGAGCGGGCCCGGCTCGTTGATGTGGATCCAGGTGAGGCCGTTAGCGGAGAGCTCGGCGATCCGAGGCTCGGTCCGCTCGACGAGAGGACCCGCTTCGCCGCGGGCCCGTCCACGCCTGATGCGGGGCAGAGTCGGCCGTGCCATCGGTACTGAGGGGATCGTCGAGTTGCATGCCCGGAGTACGAGATTGTACTCCGAACCCCTCGTTCTGCCTGCAAATCCCATGCTCCTCGAGACGGTGCCGCTTCCCTTCGGGAGTACACTCAAACGGTGAAGATCTGCGCCAATTGTGGCGAGGAAAACCCCGATCGGTTCCGTCTTTGCGGGTTCTGCGGGACCCCGTTCGCTGCAGCCCAGGCCCCGCAGGAGGTCCGCAAGACCGTCACCGTCGTCTTCACGGATCTCGTCGGCTCCACGAGCCTCGGCGAGTCGATGGACTCGGAGACGCTCCGGGAGATCCTGCAGAAGTACTTCGAGGCGATGCAGGCGGTCCTCGAGCTCCATGGGGGAGCCGTCGAGAAGTTCATCGGCGACGCGATCATGGCGGTCTTCGGGCTACCGAAGCTCCGCGAGGACGATGCCCTTCGCGCGGTCAGGGCGGCCGCTGAGATGCAGACGGCCCTCGCGGAGCTGAACGAAGAGCTCGAGCGTGGCTGGGGAGTGCGGCTCGCGAACCGCACCGGCGTCAACACCGGTGAGGTTGTCGCCGGGGACGTGACCGCCGGGCAGCGCCTCGTCACCGGAGACACGGTCAACGTCGCCGCGCGACTCGAGCAGACCGCCGCGTCGGGCGAGGTTCTCCTCGGGGATCTGACGTATCGCCTCGTCCGCGACGCGGTCGAGGTCGAGGCAGTCGAGCCGCTCGAGCTCAAGGGCAAGGCCGAGCCGGTGCCCGCCTACCGACTTCTCGGCCCCCCGAAGGCCGAGTCACGCGTCGCGACCGAGCATGGGCCGCTCGTCGGACGGGAGCAGGAGCTCGGGCTCTTGCTCGCGGCATTCTCGGACGCGGTCTCGGCAGGGCGGTGCAGGCTCGCGACGGTCTTCGGCAGTCCCGGCATGGGAAAGTCACGCCTGGCCGAGGAACTCGAGACGCAGGTCAGCCGGGCGGCCGCCATCGCTCGCGGGCGCTGCCTCTCACATGGACGCGGCATCACGTTCTGGCCGGTCCTGGAGATCGTCAGAAAAGCGGCCGGAATCTTGGAGGAGGACCCCCCGGAGATGGCGCGCGCGAAGATCGCAGCTCTTGCGCAAGACGACGCCGTCGCGCGGCGCCTTGCCGCTGCGGTCGGCCTCTCGGGCGAAGAGTTCCCCGTCGAGGAGACCTTCTGGGGCGTGCGCAAGCTGTTCGAGACCATGGCGGCCGTCAGGCCGCTCGTGGTCGTCATCGAGGACATCCACTGGGCCGAGTCGACGCTCCTCGACCTCATCGAGCACGTGCTCAACTCGGCCGAGCGGCCGATCGTCCTCGTGTGCCTGGCCCGCCACGAGCTGCTCGACATCCGGCCCGCCTGGGGGGACCTGCAGGGATCTCGCGTCGTGTCACTCGAGCCGCTGTCCGCAGACGATGCGGCGCGCGTGGCGGAAAACCTCTTGGGGAGCGCCGGGCTCGATCCCGAAGTACACGCGCGGATCGTCGAGGCGGCCGAGGGCAACCCGCTCTTCGTCGAGCAGATGCTCTCGATGATGGTGGACGAAGGCGCGCTACGGCTTGAAAACGATCGCTGGGTGCCGGTCGGGAGCGCCGCCGAGATCGCGGTGCCACCGACGATCCAGGCGCTGCTCGCCGCCCGTCTCGACTTGCTCGGGCCGGAAGAGCGCGCGGTGATCGAAGCCGCCGCCGTGGCGGGGCTCGTCTTCCCGGAGGACGCCCTGCGCGAGCTGGTCTCCGAAGACGTGGCCGCCCAGCTCGGGAAGATCATTCCCTCCCTCTGCCGAAAACACCTCGTCCAGACGGGAATCGAGTCGATCGGCGCCGGCGCCCACTACCGCTTCGCTCATGTCCTCGTTCGCGAGGCGGCCTACCAGGGGATGCTCAAGCGCACCCGGGCGATGCTGCACGAGCGCTTCGTCGGTTGGGCCGACCGGGTGAACGAGGACCGCGACCGCGCAGTCGAGTTCGAGGAGATCCTCGGCTACCACCTCGAGCAGGCGCACAGCAACCTGAAGGAGCTCGGCCCGCTCGACGATCACGGCCTGGAGCTGGGACGCCGCGCGGCCAAGCGGCTGTCTTCCGCCGGTCGTCGCGCGTTCGCCCGCGGTGACATGTCTGCGGCCGCAAACCTCTTGCGGCGGGCGGCGGTGCTCCTCCCCGAACGCGATCCAGCACGGCTTGCGCTGATCCCCGATCTCGGGGAGGCGCTGCTCGAGGTCGGGGAGTTCCCATGGGCCGAGCTCTTCCTGCAGGAGGCGATCGAGGCGCGACGCGATGGCGAGGAACTCGCCCCTGCGGTTGCGGAGCTCTTCCTGCTACGGATGAAGACGCTGGCCGGCTCCGCTGAGCGGTGGAGCGAGCGACTCGCTGAGGAAGCCCTGGGGATGCTCGACGAGTCGGACGGCGCGCACAACGACGCCGCGCTGGCCACGATCTGGCGTCTACTCGCCTTGGCCCATGGCACTTCGGGCCGCTACGGTCTCGCAACCAGAGCCGCCGAGTATGCGATGAAGCATGCACGGGCAGCAAACGACGGCCGGCAGATACGTCTGGCTGCGGCGCACTACGCACTCGCCGCACTTCACGGCCCGACGCCGGTTCCCGAAGCTGTCCGGCGATGCGAGGAGATCGCCTCCGAGGTTCAGGGCGATCGGCGGACTAACGGCATGGTGACGAGCACCCTCGCGGCGCTTCGCGCCATGCTCGGGGATTTCGACGGCGCTCGCCGCCTGTACAAAGAAGCGCAGGCGATGCTCGGGGAGCTCGGACCAACCGTGGTCGGAGCATCGACCTCGCTCGAGGCCGCCTGGGTCGAGCGCCTCGCAGGTGACCTCGTCGCTGCAGAGCGCGAGCTCCGCCGTGATTACGGAGCCCTGACGGAGCTGGGCGAGAAGTACCTCCTTTCAACGATCGCAGCGGAGCTCGCTCGCGTCCTCTATCTCCAGGACCGTCTCGAGGACGCCGAGCAGATGTGCCGTCACGCGCAGGACATCGCAGACGCCGACGACATCGCGTCACAGACGCTCTGGCGGACCGTGTACGCCAAGATCCTGGCTCGGAATGGGCAGGGGGACAGGGCGATGAAGTTGATGGGTGAGGCGGTGGAGCTGTTGGAGCAGACCGACTCCGTCGTCGCCCAGGCCGACACGCTCGTCGATCTGGCCGAGGTTCTGCGGATGGGCGAGCGCCCGAAGGATGCGACCGCGGTCATGGAGGATGCGCTCGGCCTCCTCGATGCGAAAGGGAACGCCGTCGCGGCGGAGGCGCTTCGCGTTCCCGCCGCCTCGGCCTAGCGCATGTAGCCGTTGTGGGTGCTGATCAGCGACGCGATCCAGTCGCCGTCCGCGAGCTCGTGCACGTTCCAGAGGCAGGGGAGCTCGGAAGGAGCCGGGGTCGCGGACTTGCACTTGCCCGACACCACCTGAATGGTGCAGCCGTCGAGGCACTCGGTCGTGAGGACCGCGAACTTCCTCGCGCTCAGGCTCTTCGGAACGACCGTCTGGTCCCAGCGCAACGGGAAGACGAGCGGCGGGTTGAACGTGCCCGGAACGGTGGCGTGCAGCCAGCCTCCGCCTCGGCAAACGACTCCGGTCGGACAGGTCACTGAAGCCGAGACCTCTTCGAGGAACGCGGTCAGCGAGTTGGCCGGAGAGGTGATCTTGACGTTTCCGATCAGAGGGTCGTTCTCCGTTGCCTCTCCCGTGCCGGTCGCGTCGGTCGAGAGGTCGACGTTCTGCCCCTTCGGCACGAACGACGCGGCACTCCCGTTGACGGCGTCGACGGTGGTCTGCTCCGTCTTCTCGACGGTGTCCTGCTTCGGGTCTTTCGAGCCGTTGTCGTTCGTGTGCTCGTCGAACGTGATGGTGTACTTCGCGCTGACGGTCCCCTCCGTCGTCGGGGTCTTCGCAGCGACTTGGAACGTCACGGTTGCGCCGGCCGCCATTCGGCCGATGGCGCAGGTCGCGACGTTCTCCGCCGTGGTGCAGGAACCCCGGGTCGACGTCGCGGCGTAGAGCGTGAGCTCGGCGGAGAGCTCGACCTTCGCCTCCACGTGCGTCGCGGTCTGGTTGTCCCGGTTCACGATCGTCCCGAGGTACGAGACGTAGGTCGGAGAGCCGGCTTTGGACGGCGCGACGGCGTCGGGGGTATCGGTGATGTCGACGCAGATGCGCGGACCGCTCGCCGAGCAGACTTCCGACCCGCTGGCGACGGATCCCGCGCTGGCGAAAAGGGCGCCACCCGCGAACGCAACCACGATTAGCCGACGCAGCCTCATTGTCCCTCGCTCTCCCCGAGTCCCAGGTCGAATTGATGGTGTCACGTTCCGGCCGCAGGTTCAACACCGGTCGGCCGGTCGAGATGCGCCTGGCAGGAATCGAACCTGCGACCTTGCGCTCCGGAGGCGCACGCTCTATCCCCTGAGCTACAGGCGCGTGGGGGCTTAGTGTACCCCGCATGAGATTGACCCACCGGACCGCGACTCTCGCGCTGCGCGAGCCGTTCTCCATCTCCCGCTCGACCGACGAGACCGTGGAGTCCGTCTTCGTCGAGATCGAGCACGACGGCCTGGTCGGTCACGGAGAGGCCTCGCCGCAGGAGCACTACGGCGAGAGCGTCGACTCGGCGACGGCCTTTCTGGGGGAGGCGGACCCGCTGCTGGGCGACGACCCCTTCGCGCTCGACGAGATCGAAGGGCGCCTCGCGACCCTTCCCGGCGAGCACGCGGCGAAGGCCGCGGTGGACATGGCGCTGCACGACCTCTGCGGCAAGACCGCCGGCGTTCCTATCTGGCGGCTCCTCGGGCTGCATCGCACGGGCCCGCCGACCTCCTGGACGATCTGGCTCGGCGATCCCGACGACATGGCGCGGCGCACGGAGCGAGTGGGCGACCGGTTCAAGCGTCTCAAGCTCAAGCTCGGGGCGGGGGACGGACTCGATGTGGAGCGGGTCCGCGCCGTGCGCGGGGTGACCGAGCTTCCCCTCCAGGTGGATGTGAACGAGGCCTGGGAGCTCGACGAGGCGCTCGAGAACGTCCAGGCACTCGCGGCTCTCGGCCTCCAGTACGTGGAGCAGCCTTTGGCAGCCGGGCACCCCGGGGGCGCTCAGCTGAAGGAGAAATCGCCACTCCCGATCTATCTCGACGAGGATTGCCACACGCTGGGTGATGTCCGTGGCTGCGCGGAGCGCGCGCACGGCGTCAATCTCAAGCTGGCGAAGAGCGGCGGCATCAGGGAGGCCGTGCGGATGGCCTACGCTGCGAGAGCGCTCGGGCTCGGCGTCATGCTCGGCTGCATGGTCGAGTCGAGCGTCGGGATCGCGGCCGCGGCGCAGATGGCGAGCCTCTGCGACCACGTCGACCTCGACGGCAACCTCCTGCTCGGAGACGACCCTTGGACGGGGGTCGAGTTCGTCGACGGGGTCCAGATTCCGTCGGAGCAACCCGGCCTGGGGGTGCATGAAGCGCTATCTCGTACTGGCTGAGGGCTACTCGGCCGATCCGCACTACGGGAAGACGGCGCGGGGGGTGATGCGCTACGGCGCCGACCCCGTGGTCGCCGTCGTCGACTCGGAGCGCCCGGGGGAGAGCCTCGACGGCGTGCCTGTCGTGGCGAGCGTCGAGGAGGCGCTCGCGTACGAGCCCACAACCGCGCTCGTGGGGGTTGCGCCTGCAGGCGGCCGCTTGCCGGAGAAGTGGCGCGCCATCCTGGGCGCGAGCCTCGCGGCCGGGCTCGACCTCGAGTCGGGGATGCACCAGTTTCTCGGCGACGACGCCGAGCTCGCTGCGCAGGCCGAGGCGCACGCGGTGGAGATCCGCGACCTCCGCAGAGCGCCTGCCGGCCTGAGTGTTCCGACCGGCGAAAACCTGAAGCACGATGCGACCGTCGTCCTCACCGTCGGTTCCGACTGCGCGATCGGAAAGATGAGCGTGTCGCTCGAGCTCGACCGGGGCGCCCTCGAACGCGGCGTCCGATCGGTCTTCGTGCCGACCGGCCAGACCGGGATCGCCATCGCCGGCTGGGGGATCGCGGTGGACGCGGTCGTCGCCGACTTCATCGCGGGTGCCGCGGAGCGGCTCGTGGTCGAAGGAGCGGCGAAAGGAGATCTCCTCTGGGTCGAAGGCCAGGGCTCGCTCATCCATCCCGACTACTCGGGCGTCACGCTCGGCCTCTACCACGGGAGCGCGCCGCACTTCCTCGTCCTCTGCCACCAGGTCGGCGACGAGCACATCCAGGACCTGCCGGCGCACCCGATCCCGTCCCTCCCCGAGCTCGTCGAGCTCCACGAACGGATCGCGCTCCCCGCGAGGCCGGCCAAGGTCGTGGCGCTCGCGCTCAACACGCGGCGGCTCGACGAGGAAGGCGCGCGCGCGGCGATCGAGGCGGCCGCGGCGGAGACGGGATTGCCCGCAGACGACCCTGTCCGTTTTGGACCTGGCCGTTTATTGGATGCAATCCTGCCTGGTGTCAGTCCGGTATAAGAGAGTCGTGACCGACGCGCGCATCGCCCGACTCGCCGACCTCATCGTCGACTATTCGCTGGAGCTCCAGCCGGGCCAGGTCTTCCGGATCGACGCCCTCGACGCCGCCTCGCCGCTCGCGCTCGCGTTCTACCGGTCGGCGATCCGCGCCGGGGCGTTTCCCTATCCGGGCCTGGGCCTCGAGGGAACGCTCGAGCTCCTCCTCGAGCACGGCTCCGATGAGCAGATCGAATACATCGCGCCGCACCAGTGGGACGAGATCGAGGAGCTCGACGCGATCGCGACCATCTGGTCAGAGTCGAACACCCGCGCGCTCTCGCGGGTCGATCCGGGCCGTCACGCGAACTACCTCGCCGCGCAGCGCCGGCTGCACAACCGCCGCTGGGAGCGCATCGCCGCGGGGGAGATGCGCTGGTGCGGGACGCTCTTCCCGACGAGCGCCCACGCGCAGGACGCGGGCATGTCGCTCTCGAGCTACGAGGACTTCGTCTACTCGGCCTGCCACGTGGACACAGGGGACGCGGCCGAGCACTGGCGCCTCGTGGCCGCTTCGCTCCAGAGCCGCGCGCAGGAGATGAACTCCGTGAAGGAGCTCCGCATCGTCGGCCCGGACACCGATCTTCGACTGTCGGTGGACGGGCGCACGTGGATCTCCGCCGAGGGCAGCTACAACATGCCCGACGGCGAGGTCTTCACGAGCCCGGTCGAGACCGCGACCGAGGGCGAGATCCGCTACACGTTCCCCGCGATCTACCACGGTCGCGAGGTCGAGGACATCCGCCTGCGCTTCGAGGGCGGCAGCGTGGTGCACGCCGAGGCCGCGCGCGGCGACGACTACCTGAAGACGCTGCTCGAGATGGACGAGGGCGCGCGGATTCTCGGCGAGGTCGCGTTCGGCCTGAACTACGAGATCGACCGCTTCACCCGCAACATCCTCTTCGACGAGAAGATCGGCGGCACGATGCACCTCGCGCTCGGGTCGGCGTTCACGCAGGCCGGCGGAAACAACACCTCCGGGCTGCACTGGGACATGATCTGCGACCTCCGCGAGGACGGCGAGGTCTACGCCGACGGTGAGCTCATCTGGAAGGCCGGCCGGTTCCTCCACGAGCCCGTGCCCGGCCCCGCCGCCGTCGAGACGGCCGAGCGTGCCTGACCCGCGCCACGAGCGCTTCGCGCAGGTGCTCGTCGACTACTCGACGAGTGTGGGGAAAGGCGACCTCGTCCTCATCGAATCGACGCCACTCGCACGCCCGCTGATCGCCGCCCTCTACCGGCGAGTGATCGAAGCCGGTGCGCATCCGGAGGTGCGGATCGGCCTCGACGGAGCCGCGGAGGCGCTCCTTGCCGGCGGAAACGACGAGCAGCTCGCGTGGATCAGCCCTCGGCTTCGCGGGGACGCCGAGGAGGCCAACGTCCGCATTGCGATCGAGGCCGAGTCGAACACGCGCAGCCTGACCGGCACCGACCCGGCGCGGCAGGCGGTCTTCGCGCGCTCGCGCTCGCACCTTCGCGACATGACGATGGAACGGGCCGCCGCCGGCGAGCTTCGGCGCGTCGTGACGGCGTTTCCGACGAACGCCTCGGCGCAGGACGCCGAGATGTCGCTCGCCGACTACGAGGATTTCGTCTACCGCGCGGGGTTCCTCGACGAGGACGACCCGGTGGCATCGTGGAAGGCGCTCGGAGAGAAGCTCGAAAGCCTCGCCGCCTGGCTCGGGACGAAGAAGGAGATTCGGGTCGTCACCGAGGGCACCGACCTCACCGTTGGCGTCGAGGGCCGGACGTGGATCCCCTGCGACGGTAAGGAGAACTTTCCGGACGGCGAGGTCTTCACAGGTCCCGTCGAGGACAGCGTCGAGGGCCGCGTTCGCTTCAGCTTCCCGGCGCCGCACGCCGGTCGCCTCGTGCGCGACATCGAGCTCCGTTTCGAGGGCGGCGAGGTCGTCGAGGCGCATGCGAGCGAGGGCGAGGACTTCCTCCGGGAGATGTTGGCCATGGACGAAGGGGCCTCCCGGCTCGGCGAGTTCGCCTTCGGGATGAACGACTCGGTCCAGGAGTTCACCGGCCACACGCTCTTCGACGAGAAGCTCGGCGGCACCGTGCACATGGCGCTCGGGAAGGCCTATCCGGAGAGCGGCGGCAAGAACGAGTCGGCACTGCATTGGGATCTCGTCTGCGACCTGCGCGGCGAGAGCGAGGTGCACGCGGACGGCGAGCTCGTCTACCGGAACGGCGAGTTCCTGCCCGATCTCTTCTGATCGCGCTTCTCGGAGACACGCATCTTCCGCGCGGCGCACGCGCTCTTCCTGCCGAGTGCCTGCGGATCCTCGAGGCCGCGGACGCGATCGTGCACACCGGGGACTTCACAACGGCCTCTGTGCTCGCGGATCTCGAGCGCTTCGCGCCGGTGACGGCGGTGCAGGGCAACATGGACGACGGTGAGCTGCGGAGGCTCCTGCCCGTGCGCGGGACCGCCGAGCTCGAGGGCATCCGGATCGGGCTCGTCCACGACGGCGGCCCGGCGCACGGCAGGCACGAGCGCCTGCGGGAGCTCTTCCCCGGCTGCGACCTGATCGCCTACGGGCACAGCCACATGCCGGAGGCCTTCCGCGACTCGAACGGATGGATCCTGAACCCGGGAAGCCCGACCGAGCGGCGGCGCGCTCCCGGGCACACGATGATCGTGATCCGGGATGGACAGCCGGATCTCGTCGCTCTCTCGCCATGACGTCCGGCGCCTGTCATACTATGCGAACACATGTTCGCTCCACGTATCTGGATTCTGCTCGCGGCGGTGGTCGTCGTCGTCTCGGCAGCGCTCTCGAACGCGCGGGTCTCGAACGGCGCGGGCCACGAGACGCGGCACCGCGTTCGTGCCGGTGAGACGCTCTGGACGATCGCAGAGGCGAACTACGCCGGCGATCCCAGGAAGGCGATCTGGCGCATCGAGAAGCGGAACGGCCTGACGGGAGCCGACATCACGGCCGGCACGATCCTCTTCCTGCCGCCGTGATGCTCTAGCTCGCGACGAGCGCTTCGGGGTCGGGAACGCCGAAGTCGGACGGGCGCTTGGCCACGGCCGCGAAGAACGCATCGACGACGAGCGGCGAGAACTGCGTGCCGCGGTTCTCCCGCACTTCCTCGAACGCCTCCTCGCTGCGAAGGGCACGCTGGTACGGGCGTTCGATGGTCATCGCGTCCCACGCCTCGGCGAAGCCGACGATGCTCGCGAGGAGGGGGATGTCGTCGCCGGCGAGGCGCTCGGGATAGCCCGTCCCGTCCCAGCGCTCGTGGTGGTGGCGGACGACCGGCACGCAGTCCCGGAGGCGGCCGAACTTCGACACGATGCGCGCACCTTCGCTCGAGTGGCGCTTCACGAGCTCGTACTCGTCCTCGGTCAGCTTGATCGGCTTCGTCAGGAGCACGTCCGGAATGGCGATCTTGCCGATGTCGTGGAAGAGGCCTCCGAAGCGGACGACGTCCAGCTGCGCTGCCGGCACGCCAAGTTCCTGGGCGATGGACACCGCGACCCGCTGCACGCGTAGTGAGTGCCCGGCCGTGTACGGATCCTTCGCCTCGACGGTCGCGTTGAGGCTCTCGATCGCCTCGAGGGAGCTCTCCTCGAGCATGCGGTACGACTCGCTGAGTGCTGCGGAACGCTCCCGCAGCGCCTCCGTCTGTCGCCGGAGCATTCCGGAGGCGTTCCGCGCGAGGAGCATGAGCAGCATCCAGAGGACGGCGAAGAGCCCCGCGCTCGCGATCCAGATCGCCCGTCTGCGGTCCGCGATCGAAGCTTCGACGGAATCAGCGTTTGCGTAGACCTCGTAGGCGCCGACGACCTCGTGCTGGCCAGCGAAGAGGGGCGCGTAGACCTCGATCACGTCGCCGGACAGGCGAGATGCCTCGACCGCGTCTTCCTGCTCTTCGAGATTGCTGAACTCGGCGCTCGCCTCCTTCGTCTCGAGGACCTCACTGAGGTCGGCACTCAGCGGGAACTTCTGGCCGATTCGCTCGGGTGCGAGGTTCGCCCACTCGAGCGTCCCATCCGTGTTCCAGACCTTGACGCTCAAGATGTCCGGCCGCTCGGCCAGGTCGCGGTTCACGATCGACGTCGCGCTGTCCCCGACCTGCAGGGTCGTCCCGTAGAGCATCCGCGGGCCGAGCACGCCGTTCGCATACTGCGTCAGGCTCAGCTTCGCGTCGTCGAGCGCCTGGGTCTTCACTGCGCTTGTCAGGACGGAGCTGAGGATGAGGCAGCCGCTCGCGAGGACGATCGCGCTCAGGAGCACGAAGGTCCACAGCAAGCCGACCGAATCGGTCATCCTCTGGGTCAGCGAGCGGCCTGGCACTACGTGCTGAAAATCGGCTTGTGCGCGGTCCGACTTGAGAGCGGAGAGGCCTAGACTGCGGCCTGTGGACCTCGACGTCATCTTTCTCGGAACATCCGGCTCCGTCCCGACCGCGAAGCGCGGCCTGGCCGCGACGCTCGTCCGACGCGGCGGGGAGCGAATCCTCTTCGACTGCGGCGAGGGTACGCAGCGCCAGCTTCTGCGCTCGTCCGTCGGCCTGGTCGAGCTGCCCGAGATCTTCCTGACGCACTACCACGCCGACCACTACCTCGGTCTTCCGGGGATGCTGAAGACGTTCGCGCTCAGGGGACGCGAGGTGCCGCTCACCGTGTATGGCCCGCCCGGCCTGAAAGAGCTCTTCGGAATTCTCCGGCGCGTCTTCGGGCGGCTGAGCTACGAGCTCACCCTTGAGGAGCTCCGGCCGGCAGACGAAATCGGCCGGGACGACTACCGGATCGAGGCGTTCGCGGTCGAGCACGGCCTGTCGGCGAACGGCTATGCGCTCGTCGAACACCCGCGGCCCGGACGCTTCGACCTCGAAGCGGCGAAGGCTCTCGGCGTCCCGGAGGGGCCGCTCTTCGGACGCCTCCAGGCCGGCGAGGCGGTCGACCTTCCCGACGGGACGACGGTGAGCCCGAACCAGGTGCTCGGGCCGGCACGCCCCGGCAGAAAGGTCGTCTTCGCCGGAGACACCCGTGCTGCCGGGTCGGTTCTCGAAGCGGCACGCGACGCAGATCTGCTCGTCCACGAGTCGACGTTTTCGGACGAGGAGCGCGTGCGCGCCGACGAGACCTTGCACGCGACTGCGAGGAGCGCAGCCGAGCTGGGGGCCGCAGCCGGAGTACGCATGCTCGCCCTCACGCATCTGTCGAACCGCTACTTCGGGCCCGAGATCCTCCGGGAGGCACGGGCTGTTTTCGCCGAGACAGTCGTTCCGAAGGACTTCGATATCATCGACGTCCGCTTCCCGGAGCGGGGTGGGCCCCGGCTCGTGAAGGGCGGGGGATTGGGCCGGCACGAAGAGGGGGAGCCGCATGGCAAAGATGGTTCAGGCGATCCTGGCGAGCGACCTCGCGGAGGCGGAGGAGATTCAGACGATCCTGCGCTCCGCGGGGATCCAGTCGGAGCTCGAGTCGGCCGTCGAGACCCATCCGACGGCGCTCGCTGACTCGCCGCAGAAGGTTCTCGTCCCGGAGGGCGCGCTCGAGGCGGCTCAGGACGCCATCGAGGCGATGACGGATCCGGACGAGCTCATTGGCGGACGCTAGGCTCGGGTCGCATTTCCGCGCTGTGGCGGGGTCGTACGACCGCATGCGGCCGGCCGACGACAGCTGGTGGGAGGTCTTCGAGCGCATGGTCGCCGCCGGGGACCTGGACGGACGCCGTACGCTCGACGTGGGCTGCGGCACGGGAACGTTCGCGGTTGCCCTCGCGGAGCGAGGAGGCAAGGTCTGGGGCGTGGACGCCTCGCCGGACATGCTCGTCGAGGCGCGCGCCAAGGGAGGCCGTGCGCGATTCAAAGGAGGAAGTGCCGAGGCGCTCCCCTTCAAGGACGCCTGGTTCGAGCGCGTGGTCATGCGGCTGTCCCTGCAGCACGTCGACCGCCCGCGCGCACTCGCAGAGGCGGCCCGGGTGCTCGTGCCCGGTGGGCGGATCGTGATCGCCTCGTTCGATCCGAAGCACTTCTCCTCCCACTGGCTCAGCACGCTGTTTCCGTCCCTCGCCGAGATCGACGAGGCCCGTTTCCCCGACGTGGACACCCTCGAGAGCGAGCTCCGCACGGCCGGGCTCGTGGAGCCGGCATTCGAGCGCCTGCCTCAGCCGGGCAGGGTTTCGCGGGCCGAAGCGCTCGAGCGCATCCGTGGCCGCTACATCACGACGCTCCGCTTGATCGACGACGCCGAGTTCGAGCGCGGACTCGCAGCCGCCGAGGCCGAGTTTCCGGCCGAAGTCGCCTACCAGGTCGTGTGGCTCTTCGCCTCGGCCGAGAAGCCTCCGCTCGACGCCGTCCGCCTTCCCGGCTAACCTACTGCCCGCACACCTTTAACTCGGTCCAGAGAGGCCGGAAAGGAGTTGCTTGTGGCTGCGCATGTCGATGCAGGGCGTGTCCTTCTCGATTCGGAGGCCCTCAACCGGACGATCGCCCGCATCGCGCACGAGATCGTCGAGGGGAACACGGACCTCTCGAGCGTCGCGCTGATCGGGATCCAGACGAGAGGCGTCCCGCTCGCACAGCGCCTCCGCCGCCTGATCGCCGACTTCGGCGGCGTCGAGGTCGAGCTCGGGAGCGTCGACATCACGTTCCACCGCGACGACGTGGTCGTCCGCGGCGGCGAGCGCCCTCTGCACGCCCAGCCAGTCGTGAAGGCGACGAAGCTCGACTTCCCGCTCGAGGGCATCACCTGCGTCCTCGTCGACGACGTCCTCTACACGGGCAGGACGATCCGTGCGGCGATCGAGACCCTCTTCGAATACGGCCGGCCCGCGCGGGTCCAGCTCGCGTGCCTCGTCGACCGCGGCCACCGCGAGCTCCCGATCCGGCCCGACTACATCGGCAAGAACCTTCCGACCGCCCGCGGCGAGCGCATCCAGGTGCAGCTCGTCGAGGTGGACGAAGTCGACCGTGTCCTTCTCCTTCCCGAAAGCGAGGACTGATGGCTGAAGTCACACCCCTGATCAGGGACGAGCTCCTGCCGCCCCGCGGCCCCGAGCGGCGGCATCTCATCTCGATCACCGACCTGACGAAGGAGGACGTGGAGCGGCTGCTCGCGCTCGCCCGGACCTTCGCCGCCTCGCTCGAGCGCGAGGTCAAGAAGCTCCCGGCACTCAAGGGCCGCACCGTCGTGAACATGTTCTTCGAGTCCTCGACCCGTACGTCGTCGAGCTTCGAGCTCGCCGCCAAGCGGCTCTCCGCAGACGTCATGTCGATCAAGGCGAGCGGCTCGGCCGTGGACAAGGGCGAGTCCCTCAAGGACACCGCCCTGACGATCGGCGCCTACGACCCCGACGTCATCGTCATCCGCCACCCACACATCGGCGCGCCGCAGGTCATCGCCGGCGCGACGACGGCGCACGTCGTGAACGCCGGCGACGGAACGCACCAGCATCCGACGCAGGCGCTCCTCGACCTGTACACGATCGACGAGGAGCTGGGTGGGATCGCCGGGCTCCATGTCGCGATCGTCGGAGACGTCCTCCACTCGCGCGTCGCGCGCTCCGACATCCAGGCGCTCGTCCTCATGGGCGCGCGCGTCACCGTCGTCGGCCCGCCGCCGCTCATCCCGCGCGGGATCGAGGCGATGGGCTGCGAGGTCTCCTACGAGATCGAGACGATCAAGGACGCCGACGTCGTCTACGTCCTGCGCATGCAGCGCGAGCGGATGCTCGAAGGCGCCAACTACGTCCCGAGCCTGCGCGAGTACACCGCGCGCTGGGGTGTGACGCCCGAGCGGCTGCGGCCGGGGCAGAAGGTCATGCACCCGGGGCCGATGAACCGCGGCGTCGAGATCGATCCGGTGGTCGCGGACGCAGCCGACGCGCTCATCGAGCGCCAGGTGCGAAGCGGCCTCGTCGTCCGCATGGCAGTCCTGTACGACCTGCTCACCCACGGGCCCGTCGAGGTGAAGGTCGCCGAGATCGAGGAGGTCGCGTGATGGAGCAAGTCCTGTTCGGCGGCAACGGCCGCAAGGACGACCTGAGCTACGAGGGCGTACGCGTCATTGACCCCACCGAAGGGATCGACGAGACGCTCGACCTGACGATCGAGGCGGGCGTGATCACGAAGATCGAGCCCGGCTCCGGTGCGGCCGGCACGGTCATCGCGCCCGCGTTCGTCGATCCACACGTCCACCTGCGGACTCCCGGCCGCGAGGACGAGGAGGACATCGCCTCCGGCACGAAGGCTGCTGCGGCCGGCGGCTACTGCGCGATTCTCGCCATGCCGAACACGGAGCCTGCGGTCGATTCGGCCGCGGTGCTCGGCGCCCTCGTCGAGCGCGCGAAGGGCGAGGCCGAGATCCCGGTCGGGTTCCTCGCTGCGATCAGCAAGGGCCAGGAAGGAGCCGAGCTGACCGAGATGGTCGACCTCGCCGAGCGCGGCGCCGCCGGCTTCACCGACGACGGCAGGCCGGTGGCTTCGCCCGGGCTTCTGCGCCGCGCCCTCCAGTACCACGCGGTGACGGGCAGGCGGATCGCCGTCCACTGCGAGGAAGCTGCGCTCTCGCGCGGCGGTCACGTGCACGAAGGCGTGGTCTCTGCGGAGCTCGGGTTCGGCGGTTATCCATCGGTCGCGGAGAGCGTGATGGTCGGGCGCGACCTCATGCTGGCCGCCTACGAGAACCAGCCGATCCACCTGCTGCACCTCTCGGCGCGCGAATCCGTCGACGAGCTCAGGAGCGCCCGTTCGGTCGGCGTCCAGGCGAGTGGCGAGGTCACGCCTCACCACCTTTGCCTCACCGACGAGGCGGTCCGCTCCCTCGACCCGAACGTGAAGATGAACCCTCCGCTCAGGGCGGAGGAAGACCGGAATGCTCTGATCGAGGCGCTCAAGGACGGGACGATCGAGGCGATCGCGACCGACCACGCGCCGCATGCGCGCCACGAGAAGGACGTTCCCTTCGAGGAGGCGCCCTTCGGCGTCACCGGGCTCGAGACGGCGTTCTCCGTCCTCTACACGCGGCTCGTCGAGCCCGGCTCCCTCTCGCTCGCGGCCCTGATCGACCGGATGAGCGCCGGGCCGGCCCGGATCTACGGGCTGGAGCGGCCGCGCATCGCAGTCGGCGCGCCCGCGAACCTCGTCGTCCTCGACCTCGAGCGCACGTGGCGGGTCGACGAGAGCGGCTTCAGGTCGCGCTCGCCGAACTCCTGGCTCCTCGGCCAGACGCTCCAGGGGAAGGTCGTCGAGACTGTCGCGAACGGAAAGCTGGCGTACTCGGCATGACTGGGTTCCTCGTCCTCGAAGACGGCTCGGTCTTCCGCGGCCGCTCGGTCGGGGCGCACGACATCGCCTTCGGGGAGGCGGTCTTCACGACCGCGATGACGGGCTACCAGGAGATCGTCACGGATCCGAGCTACGCGGAGCAGCTGGTCTGCTTCACGGCGCCGATGGTCGGCAATTACGGCGTTTCGCCGGCGCGGTCCGAGTCGACGTCTGCGCACGCACGAGCGGTACTCATGCGCCAGGCGACGGGGCCGGAGTGGCCCCGCTGGCTCGCCGGGCAGGGGATCGTCGCCCTGGACGAGATCGACACGCGCTCCCTCGTCCTCCGGCTCAGGCAGCGGGGGGCCATGCGCGCCGCCGCGGTCGCCGGCAGCGCCTCGCTGGAGGAGGTGCTCGCGCGGGTGCGGACGAAGGCCGGGATGGAGGGCCGGGCTCTCGTCGCGGAGGTCTCGACCGACGTGCCGTACACCGTCGGGCGCGGCGCCGTCTCCATCGGGGTCGTCGACTACGGGTGTAAGCGCTCGATCGTCGAGCGCGCGGTCGCCGCCGGAGCCCAGGTCACCGTCTACCCGCACTCGACGGACGCGCAGACCCTGCTTGCCGCCCGCCACGACGGCCTCGTCCTCTCGAACGGGCCCGGCGACCCGGCCGCTCTCCCGGCCGAGACCTCCGTCGTCGCCGAGCTGATCGGCCGAGTCCCCCTCCTCGGAATCTGCCTCGGCCACCAGCTGCTCGCGCTGGCGGCCGGCTTCGAGACGTTCAAGCTTCCCTTCGGGCACCGCGGCGCGAACCACCCCGTGCTCGATCTGCGCGCGAATCGCGTGCTCGTGACGAGCCAGAACCACGGCTTCGCAGTCAGAGGCGACCGGCCGGAGGTCGCGCACGTCTCGCTCTACGACGGGACCGTCGAGGGCCTCGCGCTGGCCGGCGAGCGCGCCCGGTCGGTGCAGTTCCATCCAGAGGCCGGCCCCGGCCCGCACGACGCGCGGTATCTCATCGAGTCATGGGTCGAGGAGGTGCGCGTTGCCGAAGCGGCCTGACCTGCGCTCCATCTGCGTGATCGGCTCCGGCCCGATCGTGATCGGGCAGGCCTGCGAATTCGACTACGCCGGGAGCCAGGCGCTGAAGGTTCTTCGGGCCGAGGGCTTCCGCACCATCGTCGTCAACTCGAACCCGGCCACGATCATGACCGACCCCGGCTTTGCGGACCGGACGTACGTCGAGCCGCTGGATCTCGAGTCGGTGGCCGCCGTCCTCCGTCGCGAGCGCCCCGACGCGCTCCTGCCGACGCTCGGCGGTCAAACCGCGCTGAATCTCGCGAGCGAGCTCTTCGCCGTGGGGATCCTCGACGAGCTCGGCGTGGAGCTGATCGGCGCCGGATTCGAGACGATTCGCCGCGCCGAGGACCGCGAGCTCTTCCGCGAGACCGTGCGGAGCGTCGGGCTGAAGGTGCCGGAGTCCGTCATCGTCACCGACCCGGCCGATCTCCCGGCCGAGCTCCACTTCCCCGCGATCCTGCGCCCGGCGTTCACGCTCGGCGGGCACGGCGGCGGGATCGCCCGTGACCGTGAAGAGCTGGAGGCCCTGCTGGAGCGGGGCCTCAGCGAAAGCCCGGTCGGCCAGGTGCTCGTCGAGGAGTCGCTGATCGGCTGGGACGAATTCGAGCTCGAGGTCATGCGCGATGCGAGGGACAACGTCGTCATCGTCTGCTCGATCGAGAACCTCGACCCGATGGGCGTGCACACCGGGGACTCGGTCACGGTCGCGCCGCAGATGACACTCTCGGATGAGGCCTACCAGGAGCTCCGAAACGCCGCTGCCGCGATCATCCGGGCCGTCGGCGTCGAGACCGGCGGCTCCAACATCCAGTTCGCGCGCGAGCGGGAGACCGGCGAGCTGCGCGTCATCGAGATGAACCCGCGCGTGTCGCGCTCCTCGGCGCTCGCCAGCAAGGCGACCGGGTATCCCATCGCCAAGGTCGCCGCCAAGCTGGCCGTCGGGTACACGCTCGACGAGATCCCCAACGACCTGACCGGGACGACGCCCGCGAGCTTCGAGCCGACTCTCGACTACGTCGTCGTGAAATTCCCGCGTTTCGCCTTCGAGAAGTTCCCGGGCGCGGATGAGACCCTCGGGACGCAGATGAAGTCCGTCGGTGAGGCGATGGGCATCGGGCGCACCTTCACGGAGGCGTTCCTGAAGGCGATGCGCTCGCGCGAGCTCGACGCCGGCGCCGCGACGCCCTGGGCATCCCTGGACGATCTCCCGGACGGCGTCCACCCGTGGTTTGTGGCCGAGCTCGAGCGCGCAAGGTCGGCCTTGGGTCTCATGCGCACGACGTCGGATCTCGTTGCGGACGACTGGATCAGGCTGAAAAGCCTCGGCTGGTCGGACCGTGACATCGCCACGCAGTGCGATGCGAGCGAGCACGAGATTCGCGCGGCTCGCGTCGCCTGGGGTGTCAGGCCGGCGTACCGGCGCGTCGATTCCTGTGCGGCCGAGGTCGAGGCGCGCTCCAACTACCTCTACTCGACGTGGGGTGAGGAGGACGAGGCGCGCCCGTCCGGGAGGTCGGTGGTCATTCTCGGCTCGGGACCGAACCGCATCGGCCAGGGCATCGAGTTCGACTACTGCTGCGTGCACGCGGCGAAGACCTTCCGCTCGCTCGGCCACGAGGCGGTGATGGTGAACTGCAACCCCGAGACCGTCTCGACGGACTACGACACCTCCGACCGCCTTTACTTCGAGCCGCTGGGCGAGGAGGAGGTGCTCGAGATCTGCGCGCGCGAGCGGCCGCTCGGCGTCGTCATCCAGTTCGGCGGGCAGACGCCTCTGAAGCTCGCCCGCACGCTCGAGGATGCGGGCTACGCCATCCTCGGGACGCCCTTCGGCGCGGTCGACCTCGCGGAGGACCGCGAACGCTTTGCCGCGCTCTGCGGCGAGCTCGGCATCGACGTCCCTCCCTGGGGCGCCGCCGCGAGCCAGGCCGAGGCGATCGAGGTCGCAGAGGAGATCGGCTACCCCGTGCTGGTTCGGCCGTCCTATGTCCTCGGCGGCCGGAACATGCGCGTCTGCTACAGCCCGGAAGAGGTCGCCGCTGCGGCCGACGGGGCAGGCCGCGTGCTCGTCGACCGCTTCCTGGAAGGTGCGGTCGAGATCGACGTGGACGCGCTCTGCGACGGCGCGCAGACCTTCGTCGCCGCCGTCATGGAGCACGTGGAGGAAGCGGGGGTGCACTCGGGGGACTCATCGTGCGTCCTGCCGCCGCCGTCGCTCTCGGAGGAGGCGCTCGCCGGCGTCGAGGCGACGGTGCGAAAGCTCGCGCCGGCGCTTGGCGTGGTCGGCCTCGTGAACGTCCAGCTCGGGATTGTGGGCGACGACATCTACGTTCTCGAGGCGAACCCCCGCGCGTCCCGCACCGTCCCCTTCGCGAGCAAGGCGATCGGCGTGAACCTCGTGGACGCCGCCTGCCGGCTCGCGGCCGGTGCGCGCCTGTCCGATCTGGACCTGGCCCGGTGCCTGGCACCGGGCCAGGGCTCGAAGGGACACGTGTCCGTCAAGGCTGCGGTGTTTCCCTTCGCGCGTTTCCCCGGCGCCGACCCGGTGCTCGGCCCGGAGATGCGTTCGACGGGCGAGGTGATGGCGAGCGCGGCCGACTTCCCGTCGGCGTTCGCCAAGGCAGAGCGCGCGGCGGGTAGACCGCTTCCGGTGGGCGGTACGGCGTTCCTGTCCGTCCGCGACTCCGACAAGGAGGCCGCGGTCGCCCTTGGGGAAAAGCTGATCGACCTGGGGTTCGAGCTCTGCGCGACCGCGGGTACCGCGCACGTCCTCGCCGCTTCCGGGCTGCCGGTGACGAGCGTGCGCAAGGTGGGGGAGGCGGGCGACGGCGCGACCGTCGTCGACCTCGTGCGGCGGCGGCGCTGCGACCTCGTCGTCAACACTCCCGCCGGCCGCGGTGCCCGATCGGACGGCTATCTGATCCGCGAGGCGGCGCTTGTCGCCCGCGTTCCCTGCATCACGACCCTCGCCGGCGCGTTCGCGGCTGTCGAGGCCATTGCGCGCGCGCGAAGCGAAGATGCGCTGTCCCTTCAGGAGCGGGTTGCGAAGAGAACTGCTTGACGTCGTCAGGGTCGAGGAAGTCGGCCCCTACCGGCTGCTTCGGCTCAAGCGCGGCCGCGTCGAGTCCGGCGTGCCGGGGCAGTTCTTCATGCTCGCGCCGCCGGGGCGCCTCCTGCCGCGGCCGATGAGCCTCTGCCTCGCGACGCGGAGCGAGCTCGGCTTCCTCATCGACCCGGTCGGACCCGGGACGCGCGCGCTGACCGCCGTCGTCCGCGGGGAGCGCCTGCCCGTGCTCGGCCCGCTCGGAAACGGCTTCCGGCTCGACGTCGAGCGCCCGCTCCTCGTCGGCGGCGGGATCGGGATCGCACCCTTCCCGTATCTCTCAGAGCGGCTCGGCCGCCCGCCCGCCGTGCTCGGCTTTCGCACGAAGGCGCACGCGGAGGCGGCCGCGCTCGTGCCCAACGCGAAGGTCGTGGTCGAGCCGCGCCTCGTCACCGAGCTCGTCGACCCGGAGCGCAGCGTCCTCGCGTGCGGGCCCGAGCGGATGCTCCGCGCCGTGGCGGCGCTCGCTCCCACCGCCCAGCTCGCCTGGGAGGCTCCTATGGCCTGTGGCTACGGCGCCTGCTACGGCTGCGCGGTCGAGATCGACGGCGAGCTCAGGCGCCTCTGCGTCGACGGCCCTGTCCTTACGAGCCATGGCCGAGGTCTGACCCCGGTCATGTCCGAAAGGGACGCGGCGTGATCCTGAACGCCTCCGGTTGCCTCGACGCGCTGACCGCGCCGGAGGTCGCTCAGAGCCTCGACGCCTTCGTGACGAAGACGGTGACGCCGCTTCCTCGCCAGGGCAACGAGCCCGTGCGGATCGCGGAGACCGACTTCGGGATGCTGAACTCGATCGGTCTTGCGAATCCCGGAATCGACCGCTTCCTCGCCGACACGCTCCCTCGGCTTGCGGAGCTGGGGGTGCCGATCTGGGCGTCCGTCGGCGGGTTTTCCGTCCACGACTATGCCGTTCTGTGCGAAGTCCTCGACGATCGCGACGAAGTGGCGGTCGTCGAACTGAACGTCTCCTGCCCGAACGTGTCCTCGCCCGAGGAGGAGGTCGAGGAGATCGTCGCCGCGGCGCGGGCGGCCACTCGGAAGACGCTCTACGCGAAGCTCTCGCCCGCCGCCCCCGATGTCGGCGCTGCCGCCGCGGCTGCGGCGCGGGCCGGGGCGGACGGTCTCACCCTCGTGAACACCATCCGCGGCCTCGCCCTCGACCCGGCGACGCTCGAGCCGAGGCTCGCCCAGGGAGCCGGGGGCCTCTCAGGCCCGGCGCTCCGGCCGATCGCCCTCGCCGCCGTCTTCGCCGCCTACCGTGCGACTGAATTGCCGATCGTCGGCGTCGGCGGGGTGGAAACGGGCGGCCACGCGCTCGAGATGATCGCCGCCGGAGCCTCTGCGTTCGCGCTCGGAACGGTTCTCTTCGCCGATCCCGAAGCGCCCGTTCGAGTGCGGGAAGAGCTCGAGCGCGAGGCTTCCGCCCGGGGGTTCGCAACCCCGCTTGCCGCCTACGCTGCGGCCCACGGCGGCCCCCCGCCGACCCCTCTGCGGCGCGTCGCCTGAGCGGGCAACTGCTCGTTGCCAGCGCAGCAAAAATGCTTGAAATAGCACGGAAATTTCATACTTGAAGCATGACAACTCGCTGCTAGAATCCCGCGCCATGCAGAGCGCCAAGACCCCCGTCCAGGCACCCATGCGGTCCCTGGATCAGCGGATGGACGCGCTCCGCCGGGCGAACGAGATCCGCGTCAGGCGGGCCCAGCTGAAGAAGGATTTGAAGAGCGGGCGCGCGCAGATCGAGCAGATCCTCAAGAACCCTCCCGCGTACGTCGAGACCGCCAAGGTCTTCGACATGCTGATGGCCGTGCCGAAGTTCGGACGGGTCAAGGCCGCCCGCTTCCTCAACCAGTGCAGGATCAGCCAGTCGAAGACCGTCGGAGGCCTGTCCGAGCGCCAGCGCGCCGAGCTGGTCGGTCTCCTTCGTCGCTGAGGTCGGCGACGAAGCTCTTCGTCGTCACCGGCCCGTCGGGGGCGGGGAAGGGCACTCTCATCAAGGCCCTCATCGAGCGCCGCGACGATCTCGAGGTCGCGATCTCGGCGACGACGCGCCCGCAGCGGCCGGGGGAAGAGGAGGGGAAGGACTACTACTTCCTCGACGAGGCGTCGTTCCTCGCGAGGATCGCGGCGGGAGAGTTCCTCGAGCACGTCGTCTACGTGTCGGGGCAGCGCTACGGCACGCTTCGCTCCGAGGTCGACCGGATCCATGCGAGCGGCAAGAGCTGCGTGCTCGAACTGGAGACGAAAGGAGCTCGCGCAGTCCACGACGCGGAGCCCTCGGCCGTGACGATCTTCATCGCGCCGCCGTCGTTCGACGAGCTCGAGCGCCGGCTGCGCGACCGCGCGACCGAGTCGAGTGGCGAGATCGACGAGCGCCTCGAGCTCGCCCGGGAGCAGATGCAGGAGGCCGGCGACTTCGACTACGTCGTCCAAAACGACGACGTCGAGCGTGCCGTCACAGAGCTTGACGGGATCGTGACGAGGGAGGCTGCAGGCGTAGGTAGACTGAGCGCAACATGATGTCCCCACGAATCGACGATCTGCTCGAGAACGTGAGCAACTCGCGCTACGCGCTCGTGATCGCGGCCGCCAAGCGGGCGCGTCAGATCAACAACTACCACCACCAGCTCGGTGAGGGAACGTTCGACGACTTCCCGCCGCCGCTCGTCGAGTCTCGCTCGAAGAACTATCTGACGATGGCTCTCGAGGAGATCGGCGAGGGCAAGATCACAGTCTCGCAGCCGGGCTAGCAACCTTCAGGGAGCCGGGATGGCTCGAGTGCTTCTCGGAGTCACGGGTGGGATTGCCGCCTACAAGGCGTGCGAGCTTTGCCGACTCCTCGTCCAGGCCGAGCACGAGGTCACCCCGGTCCTGACTCCCGACGCGGAGCGCTTCGTCACCGCACACACCTTCGAGGCGCTCGCCAGGCGCGAGGCACCGGGCGACCTCTATCCGCACCTCGTCGACGCCGACCTCTTCGTGATCGCGCCGCTCTCGGCGAACACGCTCGCCAAGCTGGCGCACGGGCTGGCCGACAACGTCCTCACCCAGCTCGGTCTGGCATTCCGAGGTCCTGTTCTCGCGGCGCCGGCGATGAACGTCCGCATGTGGGAGCACCCGGCCACCCAGGCGAACGCCGCCGCGCTGGCCCAGCGGGGAGTCGAGCTTCTCGGCCCGGCGGAAGGCGAGCTCGCCGAGGGCGAGCACGGGCCGGGCCGCATGGTCGAGCCCGCGGAGCTCTTCGCGCGCGCGCAGGAGATCCTCGGCCACACCGGCCCCCTCGCCGGCCGGCGCGTCGTCGTCTCGGCCGGCGGGACGAGGGAGCCCATCGATCTCGTCCGCTTCGTCGGGAACAGATCCTCCGGCCGGATGGGGGTCGCGATCGCCGCCGAGGCGAAGCGGCGCGGGGCGGACGTCACGCTCGTCTACGCCAACGGGGCCACCCCGACTCCCGAGGGCGTCGAGATCGTCACCGCTCCGACGGCTGCCGACATCGGCCGCGAGATGCTCGCCCGCGCCGATGCGGACGTCGTCGTCATGGCCGCGGCGGTCTCCGACTACCGACCCGGCAATCCGGAGGAGGGCAAGCGCCCGAAAGACAGAGAACCGTGGACGATCACCCTCGAGCCGACCGACGACGTGCTCGCCGAGCTGGGCCGCCGGAAGCACAACGGCCAGATCCTCGTCGGCTTCGCGGCGGAGGGGGGCGAGGACGGTCTCGAGCGGGCGAGAAAGAAGCTCGCCAACAAGAACGGGAACCTTTTCGTCTACAACGACGTATCTCAACCCGGCGTCGGGTTCGAGTCCGAGGACAACGAAATCGTCCTCCTCTCGGCACGGGGCGAACGCAAAGTAGGCAGGCGAAGCAAGGAGGAATGTGCAGTGGCTATCCTCGATGAGGTCGAGGCACTCCTGGGAGGGGCGTGATGGACGAGCAGGCTGTGGGGG
>DASSBN010000059.1:0-11002 GCA_035698665.1 Gaiellaceae bacterium | reverse complement strand
GACGTCGCACCCGGCTCGTTGCAGAGCTCCAGCCGGATTGTCCTCTCAGCCTGTTCCATCCCCTGCCGCGGAGACCCGCCTCCCCGCGTTTGCACCTCCCCGTATGGCTTGAAAGCGCAGTTCCTAGCCCTTTGCAGTCGCCTTAAGTTCAACGCTCGGGCGCCGGGGAGGGTTGCGGCCCAGGGCGGAGAATGTAAGAGGCCCTTCGTCTAGGCTTAGACACCTATGCGCACGATCTGGAACGGATCCATCAACTTCGGCCTCGTCAACATCCCGATCGGGTTGGCGGTAGCCCAGCAGCGGAAAGACACGTCCTTCCGCACCCTGCACCGCGAGTGCGGGACGCCGATCAAGCAGAAGCGCTACTGCCCGTTCCACGAGCGCGACGTCGAGGCCGACGAGCTCGTCAAGGGCTGGGAGTTCGCGAAGGGGCAGTTCGTGATGGTGGAGGAGTCCGACCTCGAGGCGGTCGCGCTCCAGCGTTCGCAGTCCATCGACATCCTCCGCTTCGTCCCGATCGAGCAGGTCGATCCCATCTACTTCGACCGCGCCTACTACCTCGCTCCCGCCGATGCCGAGGCGCAGCGCCGCCCGTACGTGCTGCTTCTGCGCGCCATGCAGGACGCGAAGATGGCCGCGGTCGGCAAGTTCGTGCTCTGGGGCAAGGAGAACCTCTGCCTCATCCGCCCGCTCGGCGACTCGCTCGCCCTCGAGACGCTCTACTACGCCGAGGACGTACGGGCGCGCGCCGAGATCGACGACGCCGTCGGCGAGATCGACGTCAAGGGCCCCGAGCTCGACATGGCCAGGCAGCTGGTCGAGAGCCTCGTCGGTGACTTCGACCCCGAGGAGTACGAGAACGAATACCGCAACGACCTCCGCGCCATGCTCGAGGCCAAGCTCGAGGGCAAGGAGATCGTCGCGCCCGAGCCTGCCAAGGAAGCGCCCGTGGTCGACCTCATGGAGGCGCTCAAGGCGAGTGTCGCCCAGGCGCAGAAGGACAAGCCGGCCGCCGCCAAGGCGAAGGCCAAGCCGAAGAAGGCTGCGGCTCCGAAGAAGCGCGCAGCCGCCCGCTAGCGCCCTTCCATGAAACGCTGGCTCGGTCGTGCGTGTGCGACGGCCGGCACGGTGATCCCGTTCGCCGCCGACGCTGCGTATGGTTCGCCCCGGCTGGAGCTATTGCGGGAAGGGGGACCCCGGCTCGATCGTCACGGTGTCACCGTTCGAACCGAAACTCAGGCGACCTTTGCGTTCCCGGGCTAGCGAAACGCTAGGCCGCGGAGGCGCGCGTGGCGGCTGACGCCTCGAGCTGAGCCTGGAAGAGGCTCTTGTCGATCTTGCCGTGGTAGATCGGAATGGCCTCCTCGATGCAGACGCGGATGACCTCGTCCCGCTCGAGCCCCAGCTCCTTCGACAGCTCCTCAGGCGTCAGGTGGTTCGCCACGGACTTCTCCTTTCTTTGCCCACGAAAAAGCCCGCTCACGGCGCGCGGCCGGGCGGGCTAGGTCAGTCCCTTCTTGTTGGCGGAGCGGCTCAAAGGCTCCGCACCCCTTCCAAGTCCATGAACGCAGGATACGTTTCCTTCGTGGCGGAGGCAACGCTTCTTCCCGGCTTTACCCCGCACTTTGCGAAAATCGAGGGCGTCGGCACGCGCTATTTCCTCGCCGGTGAGGGCCCTCCGCTGACCCTCGTTCACGGGCTCGGTGGTGCCGCCGTCAACTTCACGAAGCTCGCGCCCCTCCTGGCGCGGAGGCGGCGCGTCCTCGTCCCCGACCTGCCGGGCCACGGGCTCTCGGCGCCGTTCGAGCGCGTCGAAGGCATCGCGACGTATTCGCGGCACGTCCACGCGCTCGCCGAGCGGGAGGGCATGCTCCCCGGGGCGGTGCTCGGCTACTCCATGGGCGGGGTCGTCGCCTTGCGGCTCGCGGTCGAGGATCCCGACGACGTGACCGCGCTCGCGCTCATCGCGCCGGCCGGCATCGTCTCGGGGACGCGGCGTGCGCAGATCTGGCTCGCGGTCACGGCAGCCCTGCGCCCCGCCCAGGTGATGACGCGCTTCCGCGGGACCTTCGCGCGGCGGCCGCGGCTCCGTTGGCTTCCGTTCGGCCTCTGGGGCGCGGCCGATCCGCCGGCGCTCGAACCGGATGCGGTGCTGGGCTTCCTCGAGGGCCCGTCCCAGCACACGGACGTCGGCAGCGCGGGCCGGGCTCTCCTCGCCGACGATCCGCGCCCCGATCTCGACCGCGTCCGCTGCCGAACGCTCCTCGTCTGGGGCGCCCGCGACCGGCTCGTCCCGCTCAAGGACGGATTCGAGTACGCACGGCGGCTCCGCGCCCCGATCCGCGTGCTGCCGGCGGCGGGCCACCTCGTCGTCGGCGAGTCCCCGGAGCCGTGCGCAGCTCTGTTGGAGGGATTCCTAGACCGGGTTGGGCAGGTCGAAGAACTCCCACTGGAGGCCGAACTCGTCCGCGAGCTTCGCCGCGAGCGCACGGACGCCTAGCGTCTCGGTCGCGTAGTGGCCACCGGCGACGAAATGGATGCCGGCCTCCTTCGCCGCGTGCTTCGTCGGCTCGTCGGCCTCTCCGGTGACGAAGCAGTCGTAGCCCTCTGAAGCCGCCTGCTCGACGTAGCGCGCAGCGCCGCCCGTGAGGATCGCCACGCGCTCGATCGTCTCGGGACCGTACGAGAAGACGAGCGGCATCCGGCCGAGCTTCTCCTGGACGAGCGCGGAGAAGTCGCTCATGGCCGCCGGAGCGGCGAGCTTCCCTCCGTAGCCCCAGAGCGTGAAGCGGCGTTCGGTCTCGACGCCGAGCTCTGCGGCGAGCAGCGCGTTGTTCCCGATCTCGGGATGTGAGTCGAGCGCCAGGTGGTAGCCGGCCAGGGTGAGGTCGTAGTCGAAGAGCGCCTTCAGCCGCCCCCGCAGGATCCGGTCGACGACGCGGGAGTCCTTGTCCCAGAAGAGCCCGTGGTGGACGAGGACGAGCTGAGCTCCCGCCTCGCCGGCTGCGGCGAAGAGGTCGCGCGAGGCCGAGACGCCGCAGGCGATCTTCGACACGTCCTCGGATCCGAGCACCTGCAGTCCCATCGGCCCGTAGTCGGGATAGGCGTCGAGCTCGAGGTACTCGGCCGCAAAGGCCAGGATCTCGTCGCGGGAGGCCATTCCGCTAACCTATTCGAGCCTCGGGGTGTAGCGCAGCCTGGTAGCGCGCGCCGTTCGGGTCGGCGAGGTCCCCGGTTCAAATCCGGGCACCCCGATACTTATGAGACCATCCGTGTAGCGATGCGACGCGCTCGCAGGACAGGTCTCGCCCTCCTCTCCTTGGTCGCTGGGTCGTTGGCCGTTCCGAGCGCGGCGTCGGCCCACGCGGTGTCGGGGATCGACTACCGCTTCCCGCTCCCCATCTGGCTCTTTGCGCTCGCCGCGGGCGTGGCCGTGCTCGCATCTGCCCCGGCTGCGATATTCGCGGTTCGCTCCGAGACGACCTGGACCGGGGGCGACTTCTACCGGTCGATCCGGCGGCTCCGGTTGGGAACGATCGGGCTCGTCGTCCTCACGCTCGCGCTCGTCGACGTCCTCGTCGGCGGGCTCTTCGGGCCGGAGGACTTCTTCGAGAACCCGGCGACGATCGTCATCTGGGTCGATTTCTGGGTCGGGCTGGGGATCGTGACCGCTCTTCTCGGCAACGTCTGGGACTTCGTCAGCCCGCTCTCCGCCGCGGGTCGCGCCCTCGAGCGGACGCTGGCCTTCCGTGGCGCCGGGGCAGTCCGCTACCCGGAGCGGCTCGGCCTCTGGCCCGCGACCGGGCTCGTCCTCCTCTGGAGCTGGATGGAGCTCGTCTGGGACCCGGCGAAGGAGCCGCTCACGCTCAGCGTGATCATCCTCGCCTACCTCGCGCTCCAGCTCGTCGCGATGGCGGTCTTCGGCACCGAGATCTGGCTTGCACGGGGCGAGGTCTTCACCGTGGTCGCGCGCACGCTTGCCCGCTTCGCACCCGTCGAGCTCTACGTCAGGCCGCCGGCGGGCGTTTGCCGAGCGAACCGCTGCGTCGAGGAGGAGCGCGTCAACTGCCCGTCCTGCTGGCTCGACGCCGACCCCGATGACCGCGGGATGCGCCTGCGGACGTACGGCTCGGGCGTTCGCCGCGAGCCGACGCTCGGCACGGCCGGAGGAACCTTCGTCCTCGCCCTCCTCGCCACCGTGGTCTACGACGGGTTCTCGCAGACCCAGAAGTACGTCCAGCTCGAGGGCTGGTTCCTCGACCGGTCGACCTGGCTCGCCGTGCACGAGACCCTGCTCGACACGCTGCTCATGATCGGGGTCGTCGGCGCGTTTGCGCTCGCCTTCCTCCTCGTCGTGACCGCGGTCTCGCGCCTCGAGGCGACCTCGGTGCCCGATGCGGCGCGCCGCTATGCGCCGACGCTGATCCCGATCGCGGCGGTGTACTTCGCATCGCACTACTTCCTCTACCTCGTCTACGCGAGCCAGTTCACGTGGGCCGCGGTGGCCGATCCCTTCGGCCGGGAGTGGGTTCCGGACGCGACGCCGTGGACGGGAGTTCCAGGCGCGCTCGTCTGGTACATCCAGGTCGCCCTGATCGTCTGGGGCCACGTCGTCGCGGTGTTCGAGGCCCATCGCGTGTCGCTCGGGGTCAACGTGGGCGCCCGCCGCGCGGTGATGGCCCAGGTCCCGCTCATACTCCTGATGGTGGGTTACACCTTCACCGGGCTCTGGGTGCTGGGCCAGGTTCTCGCAGCTCCTTGATCCTCGCGCATGCCGGACATCACGGGTCGATCGCCTCGGCATGGGAGGCGCCTCTCGCCGTTCTCGCGGGCGCCGCGATCGCGCTCGCGCTGTTCGGCCAGGCCTTCGTCCGTCTGCGGCGCCGCGGGAGGAAGGATCACGCGGGCTGGGACCGGGCCGCGCTGTTCGCCCTCGCGGTGGCCCTCGGCACGCTGGCGCTCGTCTCGCCGCTGGACTACATCGGCGAGGAGTACCTCCTCTCCGCGCACATGCTCCAGCACGTGGTCATCGGCGACCTCGCGGTGGCGCTCGCGGTCGTCGCGCTCAGGGGCCCACTGACCTTCTTCCTCCTACCCGCAGTGGTGCTCGGGCGGCTCGCCAAGCTGGGCTGGCTGCGCTCCGGTCTTCGCGTCCTGCTCGATGCGAAGGTGGCGTTCGTCCTGTGGGCGGTCGTGATCGCCGCGTGGCACGTGCCGGCGGCCTACGACTACGCGCTCACGCACCAGGTCGTCCACGACCTCGAGCACCTTTCGTTCGTCCTCGTCGGGACGCTCGTCTGGATCCAGCTCGTCGACCCGGCCCGGCGCCGCGAGCTCGGCCTGACGGGGAAGCTCGCCCTCGCGATCGCGCTCTTCGCGGCCGGGCAGATCCTCGCCGACGTCCTCATCTTCGCGATGCGGCCGCTCTACCCGAGCTACGCCGACCAGCCCGAGCGGCTCCTCGGGCTATCGCCCCTGCAGGACCAGCGGCTCGCGGGGCTCGTGATGATGGGGGAGCAGCTGCTCACGCTCGGCACCTTCGTCGCCCTTTTGCTCATCGTCCAGCACCGGCGGCTCTTCCGCCCGTCCGAGGACGAACGGCGCGTCGCGGCGTGAGCCCGGCGCCGTCCTCGTTCACCTTCGAGCCGCTCTTCCTCGCGCTCGCGGCCGTGGCGGCGGTCCTCTACTGGCGCGCGGCTCGCACGGAGAGGCCGCCGTGGTGGCGGATCGCCCTCTTCTCCCTCGGCCTCCTCCTGATCGCGAGTGCGCTGAACTCACCCCTGGAGACCATCGCGGCGAACTACCTGCTCCTCTTCCATCTGCTCCAGAACGTGATGATCGCCGACTGGGCACCGCCGCTCCTGATCCTCGGGCTCACCCCGGCTATGCGGAGATCCGTGGCGCGGGCGGGGGGCAAGCTCTTTGCCCTGATCACGCGCCCGCGCGTCGCACTCCCTGTCTGGCTCGTCGGGTGGTACGCGATCCACCTCGCGCTCTTCTACGACTTCGCGCTCGAGCATGCCTGGACGCTGAACGTCGAGCACCTGCTCCTCATCGCGATCGGCTTCGTCTTCTGGTGGCCGGTACTCGCGGACGAGCCCGTCGACATCGGCGCACCGGTGAAGATCGGCTACCTGGGAGCAGCTTTCGTCGGCGCGACGTTCCTCGGGCTCGGGCTCACATTCGCCACGACGCCGTTCTACGACTTCTACGCCGACGCTCCGCGCCTGTGGGGGATCTCCGCCGAGCGCGATCAGAACTTCGGCGGGATCCTCATGAACGTCGAGCAAGCGCTCGTCTTCCTCGCCGCGATCCTCTACTTCGTCTGGAAGCTCGTGCCGGAGGAGGAGCACAGGGGCGCCGACGCCTGACGTAGACGAGGGCGGCCGGAGCCGCCCTCTCTACGTCGAAGCTACCGCGTGAGTGCGGCCAGCACGGACTCGCCGAGAAGCGACGAGACGAAGTCGGTGCCGGTCGGGTCAGCGGTCAGCGTGGCGCCGCCACCGTTGTCGGACGCTGACGTCCAGACGTGGTTCGCAGCCTTGATGTCGTCGAGATAGACGAATCCCTGCCCGACGTCGTTGCCCTCGTCGAAGACGAGCGAGAGCGAGACGACGGTGCCCGGCAGAATGGCGCCGGCCGGGAACGTCCGTTGCTCGAACGTCTGCCCGTTGGGAGCGACCTGGGTCGCGCCCTGGATCATCTCCTGGCAGCCGACGAACTGTGTCACCCTGGGCCCGAGCGTCGTCTGGATGCGAATGTTGAACCGGGGAGCCCCGGCTCCACAGTGGCCGTCGGTGCGCCACCAGAACTCGAGATCGCCGAGGTCGCTCGTGGCGAGGCCCTCGACGCCCTCGAAGACCGCGACGCCCGCGGCGACGGTCGTCGTCGACGTCATCTTCTGGAAGTAGAGCGCCTGGTTCTTGCCGCCGGTCGAATCGGGGAGCCCCTCCTGTCCCTTCCAGGCGGAGTACGAGTGCTCTCCGAACCCGGACGGGTGGAGTGTGTAGCCGCCTGCGAGCGCCGCCGTCGGAATGACCAGGGCAGCGAGCACACAGGCCGCAGCGCACATGAAGCGTCGCATGCGAAATCCTCCTATGACGTTTTCTGGGCGGTTGCGGTGCCGGACGAAGCGGAAGGGGCCTGCACCTCCGAGCGACTACTGCAACGACTGTCGGCTACCCCGTGGCGGCGCGGGTCGAAACACTTGCCGTCAAGTCTTTACATTGAGGCTGTGGACGACCGCGGTGCACGCGTTCTCCACGTACTCCATCCCGGCGCGCTCGGCGATCGCGCGCGCCTCCGGCGAGACGATCCCGAGCTGGAGCCACAACGCCTTCGCGCCCGCCGCGGCGGCCTGCTCGGCGACCTCGGGGCAGAACTCGGCCCGCCGGAAGACGTCGACGAGGTCGATCGGCTCGTCGATGTCCGCGACCGAGTCGACGCACGGGATCCCGAGCACCTCGCGCCGGTGCGGCCGAACGGGGATGACGCGGTAGCCCTGCGCCAGGAGGTAGCGCATCACCCCATGGCTCGGCCTCTCGGGCCGCGGAGAGGCACCGACGAGTGCGATCGTCCTTGTCTCGGCCAGGATCTCCGCAGGGGTGCGCATCGGGCTTCCCAGGCTATCCTGACCGCATGTCCGACCGGCTCCGCGTGGCCTGTGTGCAGCTCAACTCCACCGACTCCAAGGCGGAGAACATCGAGCGGGCGGAGGCCCTCGTCGCTCGCGCGGCGGCCACCGGCGCCGACCTGATCGTCCTGCCGGAGAAGTGGACGGGAATCGGGCCCCCCGACCTCATGCGCGGCCTGGCCGAGAGCCTCGAGGACGGCGAGACCGTCGAGGCGATGAGCGGCTGGGCGCGGACGCACGGCGTCACGCTCGTCGGCGGCTCCATCGTGGAGCGGCGCGAGGGCAGGGAGAAGCTCTCGAACACGTGCGTGGTCTTCGACCCGCAGGGCGAGATCCAGGCGGTCTACCGCAAGATCCACATGTTCGACGTCGAGGTGGGCGGCCAGGTGTACCGAGAGTCCGAGACCGAGGCGCCGGGCGACGCCACCGTCACCACCGAGGTGGAGGGCTGGAAGCTCGGGCTCACGGTCTGCTACGACCTCCGCTTCCCCGAGCTCTACCGCGTCCTCGCCGTCGAGGGCGCCGAGGTCGTCACCGTGCCGGCCGCGTTCACCCTCTTCACCGGCAAGGACCACTGGGAGCTGCTGCTCCGCGCCAGGGCGGTGGAGAACCAGTGCTACGTCGTGGCCGCGAACCAGTGGGGCTCCTTCGCGGACGGCAAGGCGGCCTACGGGCGCTCGCTGATCGCCGACCCGTGGGGGGTCGTGCTGGCGGAGGCGCCCGACGAGGACTGCGTCATCTCGGCGGAGCTCGACAAAGGCCGGATGGAGGACATCCGCCGCCGCCTGCCCTCCCTCGCCAACCGGCAACCGGCGGCCTACCGCTCCCCGACGGGCGTTTGACCGTCGAAGCCGTCCTCTTCGACGTCGACTTCACCCTCGCCAAGCCGGGCCCCCTGCTCGGACCGGGCGGGTACGAGGAGGCGGGACAGCGTTTCGGGCTCCAGCTCGACCCGGAGTGTTACGCCGAGGCGCGCGCGGCGGCCGTTCTCGACCTGAAGCAGCATCCGGAGCTCGAGCACGACGAGGAGATCTGGCTGCGCTTCACCGAGGACATCGTGCGCGGGATGGGTGGGGAGGGCGAGTCGTGCCGCTCCGTCGCGCAGGCGATCACCGACCGCTGGCTCGCTTCGGAGAACTTCGAGCTCTACGAGGACGTCCTGCCCGTCCTCGAGCTTCTGCGCGAGCGCGGCGTGAAGATCGGCCTCGTCTCGAACACGAGCCGCGACCTCGGCGCCTTCGTCGCGCACTTCAGCCTGCCGGTCGACGCGTGGGTCTGGTCCGGCCGGCACGGCAAGGTCAAGCCGAGCCCGACGATCTTCATGGCCGTGCTCGACGAGCTCGGGGTCGCCCCCGAGGCCGCCGTCATGGTCGGCGACTCGCTGCAGGACGACATCGAAGGCGCCCGCGCGCTCGGCATGCGCGCCTTTCTCGTCGACCGCGAGGGGCGCGCGGAGGTCGAGGACGCGATCCCGACCCTTCTCGCTCTGCCGGCACTGATCGGAATGGAGACGGATGCCTGATCCCGCCCCGCTCCGGGTTGTGCCGCGCGCGGTCGAGGAGTCCCTCGAGCCACCGATCCGCGGGCTCATGTGGTCGCTCGGGCTCGGCGCCTTCGGCCTCGCGTGGTCGATCACGACCGTCGCCGCCTACCTTCCGCCGCTGCTCGGGGAGTTCACGCAGTCGGCGACCCTGATCGGCCTCGTCCTCGCCGCGGAGGGGATCTTCGCGTTCTTCATGCCGCTCTTCGTCGGCCCGATGAGCGACGCGACGCGGCTCCCGCTCGGCCGCCGGCGGCCCTTCATGCTCCTCGCCCTCGCGCCCATGGCGGTCTGCCTCGCCCTGCTTCCGTTCATGCCGAGCTTCGAGGCGACCGCGCTCGCGCTCTTCGGCTTCTTCTTCGCGTATTACATCTACGAGCCGCCCTACCGCGGGCTCTATCCGGACCGCGTGCCCGACAGCTACTTCGGCCGGGCGCAGGGCGTCCAGCACGTCCTGCGCGGGATGGCGCTCGGCGCGGCCCTCGTCGGCGGCGGCTTCCTGCTCTCCGTGTGGGAGCCGTTCCCGTTCATCCTGGCGGCGGGAGTCACGCTCGTCGCCTGCGGCGCGGTCGTCGTGCTCGTGCACGAGGAGGACGCCGAGCCCACCCGCTTCGAGCGCTTCCGTTCGATCCTCGCCGCGCCCTGGCGCGTCGTCCGGCGCGAGAAGCACGTGCGCCGCTTTCTCATCGCCAACACGGCGTGGGAGGCCACCTTCGCCGGGATGCGGACCTTCGTCGTGCTCTACATCATCGACGGCCTCGGGCAGCCGCTCTACGTCTCCTCGACGGTGCTCGGCGTCGTCGCGGCGGGCTACATCGTCGCTGCGCTCGCCGCCGGCAAGTTCGGGGACGAGTTCGGCGTCGGCAACGTGATTCTCGGCGCGTCGGTGATCTACGGCTTCGGGCTCCTCGTCGCCGGCTTCGCGCAGACCTGGCACTGGTGGTACTACGGGCTGATTGCGCCGGTGGCGATGGCAGGCGGAGTCGTGATGACGCTCGCCTGGGCCCTCCTCTTCAAGGTCATGCCGGCGACAGACCGTGGGACGATCACGGGCCTGGCCACGACCACGAAGGGGCTCGGGCTCGTCATCGGGCCACTCGCGGCCGGAGCGGCGATCGACATCTTCCACAGCTACTTCCGCTCGACGGACGGCTACGCGGTCATCTGGCCGGTCGTGGCGATCCCGGTGCTGGCGGTCATCCCGCTCGTCGCTCTCCTCGCGGAGGCCGAGGGCGACCTCAGAGGCAGGGAGACGCGTCAGGGTTCATGAGCCCGAAGCCCCACACCTTGTCCCTGAAGACGTAGAAGACGCTCGTCACCTTCTTGCCGGGGAGGAGAAGCGCCTCGTAGCGCGCGCACCTGCGCTTGTCGAGGGAGCCGTAGATCCGGGCGACGTCGGAGGCGTCGGCGGCCAGGAAGAGCCCGTCAGGGGTCTTCCACCCGGTCGGCCGCCACACGGTAAACGCCTGCGCGACCCGACCCTTCTCGAAGGTGACCCCCGTGCCCTGCGGCATGAAGGGCTTGTAGTTGAAGTACCAGGTCTGGCTCTTGCAGTCCTTGCAGACGCCGTGCCGGTCGCCCCAGGCGGCGAGGACCTCGTCCTGGGTCATCCCGAGCCGGACTCCTCCGAGCGACTCGCCGGGGACGAACGTTCCTGCGCGGGGCGGGGCATAGGCCGCCGGAGCGAGTGCGAGCGCGACGCAGCCCGCGGCGGCTAGCGCGCCAAGAGTGCGGGGCCCCACGACGCAAGGGGGGAGATGTCGCCGTCGCGCCCGTTCAGGTTGCGGTACCCGAGGGCGTGCTCGGCCTGCATCATCTTGTGGACCTGG
>DASSBN010000058.1:0-33166 GCA_035698665.1 Gaiellaceae bacterium | reverse complement strand
GGCGGGATGATCGGGTCCGGGATCGCGGCCGCCGGCCTCGACGTGGTCAACTGGCACGGGCTCGCCGACAAGGTGCTCGTGCCGTCGCTTCTCGCTCCGTTCCTCGGGATCGTCCTCGCCGCCGCGATCATGCTCGCGCTTCTCTGGATCATCCGACGGCGGCACCCCGGCGTCGTCAACCGCGTCTTCAGGCGCCTGCAGATCGTCTCGGGCGGCTTCGTCGCCTTCACCCACGGGACGAACGACGCGCAGAAGACCATGGGGATCATCTCGCTGGCTCTCGTCGTCTCCGGCCACCTCGACGCGGACTTCTCGCGCCCGCCCGACTGGGTCATCTTCAGTGCCGCGACCGCGATGGCGCTCGGCACGTACGCGGGCGGCTGGCGGATCATCAAGACCCTGGGCACGCGGGTCGCCAAGCTCGACCCGCCGCAGGGCTTCGCCGCGCAGACATCGTGCGCGACGATCCTCTGGCTGACTGCCCACTACGGCTTCCCGGTCTCGACCACGCACACGATCTCGGGCTCGGTGCTCGGAGCGGGGGCGACACGTCGTTTGTCGGCGGTGCGCTGGGGCGTTGCCGGCAACATCCTCATCGCCTGGGTCATGACCATCCCGTGCGCAGGCCTTGTCGGCGCGGGCATGGAGGCTCTGACGCGACTTCCAGGCGGGACGGCGCTCGTCTTCGTGCTCACCGGGCTCATCGCGGCGGTCGCTTTCCTGGGCAGGAGCTTCCAGGGCAGGCGGCTCGCGGCCGAAGCCTCCGCATAACGGCAGGTCTCGCGCTTTCCAGAGACATATAGTCGGCTCGTGGCGGCGGGCGCGTCCCTCCCTCAGCTCGACGGCCGGACGTTCATCACGGACGGTGGCATGGAAACGACCCTGATCTTCCGGGAGGGGCTCGAGCTGCCGGACTTCGCCTCGTTCGTTCTTCTCGATGATCCCGAGGGGCTCGGGGCCTTACGTGGGTACTACGCGGCCTACGTCGCGATTGCCGAGCGGCAGGGCGTCGGCATCGTTCTCGACACACCGACGTGGCGGGCCAATCCCGACTGGGGAGCCCGCCTCGGCTACCCCACCGAGGCTCTCGACGACGTCAATCGCCGAGGCGTCGCCCTGCTCGAAGAGGTCCGCACGAAGGCGGGAGGGGCGGTGGAGATGTTGATCAGCGGATGCATCGGGCCGCGCGGCGACGGTTACGTCGTCGGCGAGGCTATGAGCCCCTCCGAGGCGCAGGCGTACCACTCGGCGCAGGTCTCCACGTTCGCCCGGACGAACGCCGACCTCGTCAGCGCGCTCACCCTCACCTACGCCGACGAGGCGACCGGGATCGCCCGGGCCGCGGCTGAGGCGGACATCCCGTCGGTGATCTCCTTCACCGTCGAGACGGATGGACGCCTGCCGAGCGGGCAGAAGCTCCGCGACGCCGTTGCCGAGGTCGACGCCGCGACGGACGAGGCCCCGGCGTACTACATGGTCAACTGCGCGCACCCGACCCATTTCGAGGGTGTGCTTTCGGACGGTGGGCTCGAGCGCGTGCGCGGCCTTCGCGCGAACGCCTCCACGATGAGCCATGCCGAATTGGACGAGGCCGAGGATCTCGATCAGGGAGACCCGGACGACCTGGCAGAGCGCTACCGCGCCCTCCGCCCGCTCATGCCGGGGCTCAACGTCATTGGTGGCTGCTGCGGCACCGACGAGCGCCACATCGAGAAGATCTGCGCCGCCTGGGCCGTCTAGCTCGGCGCCCAATCGGCACGGAGCCTCGACGCGCCGCCCGCAGGGCTTTAGGATCGCCTCCTCCGATGGCCGTCGTGTCCAACCACATGACGCGCGACATCCTCACCGTCTCCGGAGACGAGCGGCTTGCGGATGCCGCGAAGCGGATGGTGGAACGGGGAGTCGGCGCCGTGCTCGTCCTCGCCGGCGAGCGGCTCGAGGGCATCCTCACCGAGCGCGACCTCATGAAGGCGGTCGCCGCCGGCTACAGCGAGGATGCGAAGGTCGCGGACTGGATGACCCGCCACCCCGAGACGATCGAGGCGGACGACTCCACGGGCCATGCCGCTGCGCTCATGATCCACGGCGGCTTCCGGCACCTCCCCGTCCTCGACGAGGGCCGCGTCGCGGGAATCGTCTCGATTCGCGACCTCATGCGGGTCGCGCTCGAGGATTCCTCGCCGAGAGGGGTCTAGAAAACCCCGCAAAAGAGTGTGGTTAGCCGTATTCCGATGGAAGCGGCGGTCAGCCACACTTTCTTCGTGGCCACTGTCCTGATCGTCGACGATCACCCCAGCTTCCGCGCGACCGCGCGCGCCATTCTCGAGGCTGACGGGTTCGACATCGTCGGCGAGGCGGAGGACGGGACCTCGGCCGTGGAGGCGGTTCACCGCCTCGAGCCCGACATCGTCCTCCTGGACGTCCAGCTCCCGGACATGGACGGGTTCGCCGTCGCGACGGCCCTGGGGGCAAACGGCTACATGCCGACGATCGTCCTGACGTCGAGCCGCGACGCGGCCGACTTCGGGCCGCTCGTCTACGAGTGCGGCGCGCGCGGGTTCGTGCCCAAGGCCGAGCTCAGCGGTGCGGCCTTGCACGCTGTGCTTCGATAGAGCGATGCGCACCCGGATTCTCGTGGTCTTGACGCTTGCGCTCGCCGCAACGGCGGGCGCGCTCTACCTCACGCTGACGAGCGATCACGAGGACAACCCGGAGTTCATCGCCGCGCTCTACCTCGTCATCGTCTGGTCGTTCATCGGCACGGGTCTCCTCGCGTGGGCGCGGCGGCCGGGAAACAGATTCGGCCCGCTCATGGCCACCGTCGGCTTCGCCTTCATGCTCGGCGCACTCTCGGAGACGAGCAACCAGTACCTCTTCGCGCTGGGGGAGATCCTGGGCGGCCTCGGAATCGCCGTCTTCGTCCACGCGCTGCTCGCCTTCCCGCGCGGGTACCTCGAGACGAAGCTCGTCTACTCCATCGTCGGGACGGCCTATTTCCTCGTCCTCGGCGTGCAGACGCTCTACAACGTCTTCGGCGCCGAGAACTGCACGGGCTGCCCGGACAACCTGCTCGCGACCTGGGACTCGGAGAACGCCCGCAATGCCCTGGGCGTCTTCGCGGTCCTCGGCGCCGGCTACGTCCTCCTCGGAACCGCCTGGGTGCTCTTCCGCCGTTGGCGCGCGGCGTCCCCGCCTCTCAGGCGGACGCTCGCGCCGATCTTCATCACCTCCGCGGCGACGCTCGCCTTCATCGGCCTCGCCATCGCGGTCTCGCTGGTCTCTCAGCGCGCTGCCGACGTCATGTGGTGGTTCGTCATCTTCTCGTTCGCGCTCGTGCCGCTCGCCTTCCTGGCTGGGCTGCTGCAGATCCGCCTCGCCCGCGCGTCCGTGGCGGTGCTCGTCGTCGAGCTCCTGAGCGCGGGCAACCTGCAGGAGCTCCGCGACGCGATCGCGCGGACGCTCAACGACCCGGATCTCGACCTGGCGGTCTGGCTCCCGGACACCTACGAGTGGATCGGGTCCGACGGGCTCCCCTACGACCTGGCGGCGGCGTCCGCCCGCGAGGGGAAGACGACGACCTTCGTGGAGCACGAGGGCGAGGTCGTCGCCACCCTCGTCCACGATTCCGCGCTCGCGGAGGAACGCGACCTGGTGGAGGCGGTCAGCGCCGCGGCCAGCCTCGCGCTCGCCCGGGAGCGCACCGTTCAGGCTCTGCGGCAGAGCGAGGGACGGTATCGCGCGCTCCTCGACGCGGCCCCCGACCTCATGTTCCGCTTCGATCGCGAAGGCACCTACCTGGATTTCAACGGGCACCCCGAAGACCTGATCACGTCGCCGGAGCGGCTCCTCGGCAGCCGGGCGCACGACATCCTCCCCCAGGAGGTCGCGGACAAGATCGTGAACGGCGTGCGTGAAGCGATCGACACCGGCCGTCTCGTCACGGGCGACTACCGCGTCGAGATCGACGGGGTCCAACGGGACTTCGAGGCGCGAATCGTGAAGGACGGCGAGGAGGCGATCCTCATCGCGCGCGAGTTCACCGAGCTCAAGCATCTCGCCGCGCAGCTCGAGCGCGAGCGCGACTTCATCCGAACCGTGGTCGACAACGCGCCGAGCCTCTTCTGCATGATCGATCCCGAGGGAAACATCGTCCGCTTCAATCAGACGCTCGAGCAGCTGGCAGGCGTGCCGGACGGGCCGGCCTTCCGCGAGAAGAAGTTCTGGGAGGTGTTCATCGTCCCCGATGAGGTCGAGGAGGTGCACCGCGAGCTCGCTTCCCTCGCGGCCGAGGGCGCTGCCGGCGAGCACGAGAACCACTGGCGCGCGGCGGGCGGCGGGCAGGCGGTCGTGGCCTGGTCGACGACGCCTCTGCTCGACGAGCACGGGCGGCCCAACTTCCTCATCTCCGGCATGGAGATCACCGAGCGAAAACGGCAGGAGGAAGAGCTGCGCCATTCGCGCAAGCGCCTTCTGCAGGCGGGCGACGCCGAACGGCGTCGTCTCGAGCGGAACCTCCACGACGGCGCGCAGCAGCGCCTCGTTTCGCTCTCGCTCGCTCTCCGGCTCGCCCAGGCCAAGCTGCAGGCGGATCCCGACGAAGCGTCGAAGCTCCTCAACGGCGCATCCGAGGAGCTTGCCCAGGCGCTCGAAGAGCTCCGCGAGCTGGCGCGAGGCATTCATCCGGCCGTACTCTCAGACCGTGGACTTTCGGCCGCGCTCGAGGCGCTCGCGGGCCGGGCGCCCCTCCCGGTCGACGTGCTCGCCCCGGAGGAGCGCCTTCCCCCTCCCGTCGAGGCGGCCGCCTACTACGTCGTCTCCGAGGCGCTGGCCAACGTGGCGAAGTATGCGCAGGCGTCGAGCGTCGGGGTGCGCGTGACGCGGCTGAACGGCAACGCGGTCGTCGAGGTGGCGGACGACGGCGTCGGCGGGGCCGACCCGGGGAGCGGCACCGGTCTGCGGGGGCTCGCTGACCGCGTCGAGGCGCTCGACGGGCGGCTGCACGTCGAGAGCTCGCCCGGGCGCGGGACGGTCATCCGCGCGGAGATCCCGTGCGGGTAGTTCTCGCCGACGACACCGTCCTTCTACGCGAGGGCGTCGCCCGGATCCTCGACGAGGCCGGGTTCGAGGTCGTCGGGCAGGCCGGGAATGCCGAGGAGCTCATGCTCAAGGTGCGGAGCTACTCCCCGGATGTGGCGATCGTCGACATCCGGATGCCGCCGACCCATACCGACGAGGGCCTGCGCGCGGCGCAGGAGATCCGCGAGAAGCACCCGACCGTGGGCGTGCTCGTCCTCTCCCAGTACGTCGAGGCCGCCTACGCCATGGAGCTCCTGGCCGAGAGCGCGGAAGGAGTCGGCTACCTGCTCAAGGACCGCGTCTCGGACGTGAACGAGTTCGCGGACGCCGTGCGCCGCGTCGGCGAAGGCGGATCGGCCCTCGACCCGACGATCGTGTCCCAGCTCGTGGGCAGGCGGAGGCGCGACGACCCGATCGACCAGCTCACGCCGAGGGAGCGCGAAGTTCTCGGCCTCATGGCCGAAGGCCGCTCCAACTCGGGCATCGCCGAGCAGCTCGTCGTGACGGAGCGGGCGGTGGAGAAGCACGTGACGAGCATCTTCTCCAAGCTGAGATTGCCGGCCGCATCCGAGGACCACCGCCGCGTGCTGGCCGTTCTCGCGTATCTCGGGTCGTAGGGGTAACCGCACCTGCAGACGCCAGGAAGCCGCATCGTCGGCGGGCTCCTCGCCCGTCATCCTGCTGCCCATGAGGTTCAAGCTCTTCATCGGCACAGTCGCATTCGCGATGCTCGTCCTCGCCCTCGTCGGCTGGACGGTTGACGGCGTTCGCTGGGCGCTCCCGGCCCGCGCGTAGCCCTGTACCTTTGGGCTTCGACCCGAGGGCGGCCATGAGCAAACCGACGACCGGCACCGTCACCTTTCTCTTCACCGACATCGAGGGCTCCACGGGCCTCGCGCACAGGCTCCAGGAGCGCTGGAGCGAGGTGCTCGTCGACCACCGGAATCTGATCCGCGAGCCGGCACTCTCGGGCGGCGGGCACGAGATCGACTGCCGCGGCGACGAGCTCTTCGTGGCGTTCGAGGATGCCTCCGCGGCGGCCAGAACCGCCATCGACGCGCAGCTCGCGTTCGCGGAGCAGGAGTGGCCCAGCGACGAGCGCGTGCGCGTGCGCATCGGGATGCATACGGGCGAGGCGATCTTCGCGGACTCGGATTATCTCGGCGTCGAGGTGCACAAAGCCGCCCGGATCTGCTTCGCCGGCCACGGGAGCCAGGTGCTGCTCTCCGCCTCCACCGCCGAGCTGCTCCCGGAGGAGCTGACGACGCGCGAGCTCGGCGAGTACTGGCTGCGCGGGCTTCCGGAGCCGCAGCGCATCTTCCAGCTCGAGGTTCCGGGCCTCGAGAGCGAGTTTCCGCCCCTCCGTTTCGCCAACGACGCATCCCAGCCGCTCTCGGGCAAGACGCTCACCGTCGTCCTGGCGGACGACTCGGTGCTCCTCCGCGAAGGGATCGCGTCGCTGCTCGAGGGCCACGGCTTCGAGGTCGTTGGCCAGTCAGACGACGCCGACGACCTGATGGTGAAGGTGGAGGCGACGAAGCCGGATGTGGTCGTCGCCGACATCCGCATGCCTCCCGGCCTCGCCGACGACGGCGTTCGCGCCGCGCAGGAGATCCGCCGCCGCTATCCCGGCACCGGCGTTCTGCTGCTCTCGCAATACGTCGAGCCTGCCTACGCGCGCGACCTGCTCGAGACCGGGGAGGAGGGCGTCGGCTACCTGCTCAAGGACCGTGTCGCGGACATGGACGGGTTTCGGGACGCAGTACGCCGCGTGGCGGCGGGTGAGACCGTCCTCGACCCCGAGCTTCATCTCGAGGGCCGCTAGCCGCACAGGTTGACGCGGCCCGCCGCGAGGCGGAAGATCCCTCGCCTGGTGCCGAGCCCAAGCGGCAAGAAGAGTGCAGCGCCCAAGGCCAAGCCGGCCATGGGCGCGGCACTTGCCGCCAGCTTCCGCCGCTTCCCTGCGGCCAACCTGCACCAGCGCCTCGCCTCCGCCGCCAAGCGGTAAGCTCGGCTGCGTGGCCAAACCGGACGATCTCGCCGAGGAGCTTCGCCGGCTGGCGCTTTCCCTCCCCGAGACCTACGAGGACGAGCCGTGGGGCCACCCCGTCTTCAAGGTCGCGGACAACAAGATGTTCGCCTCCATGTCCGTTGCCCCGGACTGCGTCCAGCTGACCGTCAAGCTGACCGCCGAGGAGCGCGAGATCGCGCACCTCCTTCCCTACGTCTCACAGGCCCGCTGGGTCGGGCGCTACGGCTGGATCACCGCCGAGGTCACGGACGACGAGTCGCTTGACGCGGCCCTCGAATGGATGCGCGAGAGCTACTGGCTCAAATGCCCGCCGCACTTGAAGAGCGCAGTTGAAGAGACGTAGCGAGCGCGAAAAACGCGGCGGCGGCCGCCGCGATCCCGCCGGTCTGCACCTCTGAGCCGGACGGCGCAGGAGGAGGCGGCGGCTCTGCAGGCAGGCCGAGGCGTACGAGGGACTTCTTCAGGTTCGCCTTGGCGACGAACCAGCCGCCCTTGACCGGTGAGTCCCAGATCTTCTGTCCCGCCGGCATGTATGCGACCGGGAGCGGCTCGGCGTAGGGATAGACGTCCTGTTCGATCCGGCTCGAGCTCGGCACGGTCCAGGTGATCGTGTAGCGAGGTCCGAGCTCGCCCGACGGCGGGGTCTGCGGCAGGCGCCGCGGCCCGAAGGCGCCCTCGAACCAGCCCGAGACCTCGACCAGGCGCCAGAACGGCGTCGCGCTCCCTTCTGCACCGGAGATCTTGATGGTCGCGATGCCGGGGCCCGCGATCGAGGCCTTCGACGGCCCCTTGGCGAATGCGGCCCCCGGAAGCGCGAGGGCGACGAGCAGGATCAGCGCGAGATTCTTCATCCGTACCCATGTACACCGGTCGTGGAGCTCCCGTTCCGGCTCGCGAGTACTACGATTCGTCTGCGATGACGCTTCTGGCCTACGCGGTCCGGCGCACGATCGGCGCGGTGATCGTGTTCCTCGTCGTCGTGATGCTGACGATGTTCGCCGTGGGAAGCATTGGGCTTCCGCACTGGTCCGTGTCCGAGAGGGGCCCGTTCCCCTCGTTCGTGAATCCGTGGTACGAGCCGTGGGCGAGCTTCCCGACAGCCGCGCTCGTCGTGCTCGGCGTCCTTGCGGCCGCTGTCTTCGTGCGGCGCCGGCTCGTGCGCTAGAGCTCTTCGGGCGGGGCGATGCGGTAGAAGAAGGGGCCGCGCTGGCCGGCGATCGCGAAGATCACGTCGATGAAATCCTCGACGGCGCGCGCGCTCTCGAGACCCCCGGCGAACGCCGGCTCGAAACCGGCGTCGCGGATGAGCGTCTCGGTCACCTCGCGCGCGTCCTCGTCGGCGGCGTAGACCATGCTCGGCGTCGCGCGCGCCTCGCCGATGCGGTCGTAGATCGAGGCGAAGTTCGTGTTGAACGCCTTGGCCACGGGACCGCCGGTGAGCGACTTCACGTACTCGGCCAGAGACTCCAAGCCGTCCGGCCTCGGGCCGCGGATCACATTGATGGCGTCGATCACGGGAACCGCTTCCACTCCGCTCACCGACGCGAGCGCTTCGGCGATCGCCGCTTGGGGCACGGCGAGCAGCACGGCGTCCGAGCCCGAGCAGTCACCGCCTTCCCTCCCGATCTCCACGACCTCGTGACCGGCGCGGCGCCACAGCTCGCCGAGCCCTCCGCCGACGTTGCCCCGCCCGATCGTCGTGATCCGCATGGCCCTAGTCTGCCTGCGGATCGTCCTCCGCGTCCCCTTGCTCTTCTTCGGGGTCGGGAACCGGCGTACCCTCTTCTGTGGGCTCGGGTTCTTGCTCTGAAGGTGCCTGAGTATTCTCTGCGTTCATGGTGAAAGTCGTTCTTCCCGATGACTCGGAGCTCGAACTTCCGGACGGCGCGACGGGCCTCGACGCGGCGCGCGCGATCGGACCGAAGCTCGCCGAGCAAGCGGTTCTCGTGCGCTCGAACGGCAGCGTCCGCGACGTGCGGCTGCCGGTTTCGGACGGCGAGCGCATCCAGATCCTGACCACGCGGGACAAGAACGACCCCGACGCGCTCTATGTCCTGCGCCACTCGGCGGCGCACCTCCTCGCGGAGGCCGCGCGCCGGCTCTTCCCGGGGACGAAGGTCGCGATCGGGCCGCCGATCGAGAACGGCTTCTACTACGACTTCGAGTTCCCGGAGCCCGTCACGGAGGCAGATCTCCAGCGTCTCGAGGAAGAGGTGCAGAAGGAGATCTCCGAAGGACGCGAGTGGGAGAGGGTCGATGTTTCCCGAGAGGAAGCGCGTCAGCGCTTCCTCGAGGCTGATGAGCCCTACAAGGTCGAGCTTGTCGACACGGCCGAGGGGGACATCTCGCTCTACACCCAGGGCGACTTCGTCGACCTCTGCCGCGGCCCGCACCTCCAGGATGCCAAGCCCATCAAGGCTGTGAAGCTCCTGTCGCTCGCTGGTGCCTACTGGCGCGGCGACGAGACGAAGCCGCAGCTCACTCGGGTGTATGGGACGGCGTTCTACGACCCGAAGGACCTCGAGGACTACCTCCACCGGATCGAGGAGGCCAAGCGCCGCGACCACCGCCGGCTCGGCAAGGACCTCGACCTCTTCGAGTTCTCCGAGGCCTCGCCCGGGATGCCGTTCTGGCACCCGCGCGGAATGGTGATCTGGAACGTCCTCGAAGATCTCCGCCGGCGCGAGAACGCCAAGCGCGGCTACGACGAGGTGCGCACGCCGCTCCTCTACGACTCCGAGCTCTGGCGCACCTCGGGGCACTGGGAGAAGTACCAGGAGCACATGTTCAGGCTCGAGATCGAGGGGCGCGATTTCGGCCTCAAGCCGATGAACTGCCCGGGGCATTGCCTGCTCTACTCGCTCTCGCCGCACTCCTACCGTGAGCTCCCGCTCCGCCTAGCCGAGGCGGGGAACCTGCACCGCAACGAGCTCTCGGGAGTGCTTCACGGCCTCCTGCGCGTGCGCCACTTCGTCCAGGACGACGCGCACGTCTACTGCACCTACGAGCAGATCCAGGACGAGCTCATCGCCTGCCTCGACTACGCGTACTACCTCTACGACCTCTTCGACCTGAACATGCGGGTCGAGCTCTCCCTCAGACCCGAGAACAAGCTCGGCACCGACGAGGAGTGGGATTTCGCCGAGGAAGAGCTCCGCAAGGCGCTCGCCACGCAGGGGCTCGACTACGTCGAGAGCCAGGGCGAGGGCTCCTTCTACGGGCCGAAGATCGACCTGCACATGGACGACTCCCTCGGCCGCAGCTGGCAGCTCGGCACCGTCCAGCTCGACCTGCAGATGCCAAAGCGCTTCGGGCTCACCTACCAGGGCGACGACAACGCCGAGCACACGCCGGCGATGATCCACCGCGCGCTCCTCGGCTCCCTCGAGCGCTTCGTCGGTATCTACCTCGAGCACACGGGCGGAGACCTGCCGCTCGTCCTGGCGCCCGAGCAGGTGCGCGTGCTGGCCATCTCCGAGCGGTTCGCCGCCGAGGCCGAGTCGCTCGCGGACGATCTCCGCGTGCACGGTTTCCGCGCCTCGGTGGACGAGCGTGAAGAGACGCTCGGCCGCAAGATCCGCGATGCAGAGCTGGCCAAGATCCCGTACGTCGTCGTCTGGGGCGAGCGCGAGTCGCTGGATGCGCTCGCGGTCAGGCGGCGCGGGGGCGAGCAGGCGACCATCGGCTGGGGAGCCCTTCTGAGCGAGCTCCAGGCTGCTGCTAAGCTGTAGGCCTGCAAGCAGGAGATTCGTTCCTCACCTCCCAAGCCGCGGGCTTCGCGGAGGTTCAACCGAAAGCGGTGAGTTGACGAAGCTGCTGCACGCAGCTTTTGTTTTGTCTAGGAGGAGGAAGCAGCACAACTTGGTGACGTTTCAGTGAGGCCGCGGCGCAGATTCGACCAGGCCCGGCCGGTTCAGGACACGACCCGGATCAACGAGGCCATCCGCGCCTCGAAGGTGCGCCTGGTGGACGAAGACGGCTCGCAGGTGGGCCTGAAGACGCGAGACGAAGCGCTGGAGTACGCCTATTCCAAGGACCTCGACCTCGTCGAGGTCGCGTCCGGGGCGGACCCGCCGGTCGCCCGGATCATGGATTACGGCAAGTACAAGTACGAGCAGGAGCAGAAGGCGAAGACGGCCCGCAAGCACCAGTCACAGATCCACGTCAAGGAAATCAAGATGCGCCCGAAGATCGGCGTCCACGACTACGAGACGAAGAAGGGACACGTCGTCCGCTTCCTCAACGCGCGGGCGAAGGTGAAGGTCACGATCATGTTCCGGGGGCGCGAGCAGAGTCACCCGGAGCGCGGCCGAGACCTCCTCATGCGCCTCGCCGAGGACGTCAAGGAGATCGGGCAGATCGAATCGCCCCCACTCCAGGACGGACGCAACATGGTCATGTTGCTCGGGCCGACGAAGGCCGCAGGAGCCCAACAGGTGGAGACAGCAAGTGCCTAAGCAGAAGACGAAAAAAGCAGCCAAGAAGCGCTTCAACGTGACCGGCGGCGGCAAGCTCACGCGCCGGCACGCGATGAAGAGCCACAATCTCGAGAAGAAGAGCGCCAAGCGAAAGCGCGCGTTCACGAGCGACCAGCCGGTCTCCGCGCAGGACACGCGCGAGGTCAAGCGGCTGCTCGGGAAGTAAGGGGAGACATGCCTCGCGTCAAGCGATCCGTCCACGCGCGCAAGAAGCGCCGCAAGCTCCTCGCCGAGGCGAAGGGATTCACCGGGCAGCCGAGAGTCTCCTACCGGAAGGCGAAGGAACAGGTCATGAAGGCCGACGTCCACGCCTACCGGGACCGCAAGCGAAAGAAGCGCGTCTTCCGCCGCCTCTGGATCATCCGCATCAACGCGGCCGCCCGGAAGGAAGGGCTCTCCTACAACCAGTTCCTCTCGGGCATGCGCAAGGCGAACATCGAGCTCGACCGCAAGGTGCTCGCCGACATCGCGGTCAACGACCCCGCTGCCTTCTCCGTCATCGCCGCCCAGGCGAAGGCGGCCCTCGAAGCCTAGAGGCGAAGCTGGGCGAGTCCACCGCTGAGGTCTTCCGCCGCATGGCGGACGACTTCGAGCAGGGAGGCTCGAAGCTCTACGCGTCGCTCGCCCGCTCGCTGGCCGACGACCCGGTGATCGAGACGCTCGTGGGCGACCACGAGCCGCGCTGGGAGGCGCCGCTCCGCCTCTTCGGAGGTGTGCACTACCTCGAGCTCGCGGGGATGGTGCAGCATCCCTGGGCGAAGCTCCGCGGTGTCCTCGAGGCGAACCGGGACTGGCTCGCGCGTTTCGTCGCGGAGCAACCCATCCAGACGAACGAGGTGCAGCGCTGCTGGGCCCTCCTGCCGGCGTTTCTCACCGTCGCTGACGGCCGGCGCCTGGATCTCGTCGAGCTCGGTCCGAGCGGCGGGCTGAACCTCTTCTGGGATCGTTACGCCTACCGCTACGGCGACGTGAGATGGGGCGATCTTGCCGCCGGGCTCGAGCTTTCAGGGCGCGCCGAGGGCGGCCCTCCACCCGGCCTTCTCTCGACGAAAGCCGAGGTCGGACGGCGCATCGGCATCGATCGCAGGCCGGTGGACGTGACGACGGATCACGGTGCTCGGCTGCTCGAAGCGTTCGTGTGGGCCGACCAGACCGACCGCCTCGAGCGCGTGCGGCACGCGATCGAGATCGCGCGGCAAGACCCGCCGCGGCTTCTCGACGGCGACTATGTCGAGGTGCTCCCGGCGCTCCTCGCCGAGCGCGACCTCGATGTGCTCACGGTCGTCTATCACTCGGTCTCGACGGTCTATCTCCGCCAGGACGAGCGCGACCGTCTCGACGAGATCCTCGCGGCGGAGGGTGGGCGCGGCTCGCTTGCCCGGATCTCCTACGAGGTCGACCGTGACACGCCGACGTTCTACGGGTTCGCCGTCGACGTCGAGACCTGGCCCGGCGAGCGCCGGCGCCTCGCCCGCCTCGACGGCCATGCGAACACGATGGACTGGGTGGCGTGATCACGTCGGCCTCCAACCCGCGCCTCAAGCTCGTCCGCAAGCTCGCGTCGGGCCGGCAGCGCGCCAAGCTCGGGCTCTTCGTGTGCGAGGGCGAGGATCTCGTCTCCGCGGGCCTCGCCGCTCGGATCCACCCGGTCGAGACGCTCGTCGACGCGGAGCGGCCTGTCGAGCTCGACGGGCTCGAGGGCGCGGAGGAAGTGGAGCCCGGCCTCCTCGCGGAGCTTTCGTCGCTGGCACACCCGCCGCGCATCGTCGCCGTTTTTCGCCGGGCAGACCTGCCGCGGGACCTGACCGCACCGGCCGGGCTCGCGCTCTGGCACGTCGCCGATCCGGGGAACGTGGGTACGCTCGTCCGCACCGCTGACGCGCTCGGCCCGGCGTTCGTCGCGCTCTCGCCCGGGTGCGCCGACCCGACCTCCCCGAAGGCGCTACGCGCCTCCATGGGGGCGATCTTCCGGGTGCCGACGGGGAGCTTCGACGACGCGCCGCGGCCCTGGATCGGGCTCGTACCGAGCGGCGGGACCGCGCTGGCCGAAACCGAGCTCGGTGAGCGCGCGACCTTCGTCCTGGGCGCCGAGCGCGAGGGCCTCCGGGAAGACGTGGCGACCTCCTGCGACCTCCTCGCCTCGATTCCACTTGCCGATGGAGCCGAGTCGCTGAACGTCGCCGCGGCCGGCGCGATCGCTCTCTACGAGCGCGCGCGCAGGTAGCTACCAGGCGCCGCCGCCTCCGCCTCCGCCTCCGCCGCCGCCCCCTCCGCCGCCCGAGAAGCCGCCGCCGAAGCCGCCCGAGCCGCTCGAGGGCGGTGCGAGCGCGCTGCCGAAGCCGGAGGAGAGGTCGCCGATTCCGAGCGCCGAGGGCCCGGAGCCGAGATCGCCGGTCGGGCTGATCCAGTAGATGGACGAGGCCTGGTGCAGCTCGTCCGGCATGTAGAGCTGCGCCCCCTGGAGCACCCGCTCGGCGATCCCGAACGCGATGCCGTAGACGAGATAGCGCTCCCAGAGTTCGAGGGTGGAGGGTGGGGCGATGTCGAGCCGGGGGAAGTCGGTGAGGTAGCGGCGGAATGCGTCCCAGCGCTCGGCCTCCTGCTCGGCGTCGGGCGAGCGGCGCCGCCACAGGCTCACGTGCCGGCCGGCGAGAAGCAGCACGAGCGCGCTCACGCAGAGGCAGGAGCCGAATGCGATGAGGAGGACGTCGCTCCAGCGCGGGGCGAACGACTCGAACCGTTGGATCCCGATCGCGAGCATGATCGCGCCCGCGACGGCGATCGGGATACCGGCGCCGAGGAGGACCTTGAGGCCGTCGGAGCGGAACCACTTGCGCCGGCGCACCTCGTCGCCGACCGCGCTCTTGAAGGCGGTGAACCGCTTGCTGTTCTCGGTGCGGTGCTTTGCGATCTCGTCCCGGAAGTTCGACAGTCGTTCCGCCCCGACTCCCAGCACCTCGTCGACCACCTTCGCGACCGGCCCTTCGACCTCGGAGACGGGCCCGTCGCTGCCCATGCTGATCTCGAGATCGGCGACGTCCTCGCTCCGCAGCCCGCCCCACGTGCTCTTCTGCGTCGTCACGGGCGCCGCCTTGTAGCGCCCCTTGCGGATCAGGTCGAAGAGCGTCGCGGTGAACTCGAGGGAGCCGACCGCCGGCGACTGGCGCAGGAGCGGGGGCACGAGCGCCGGCTCGAGCTCGGAGGGCGGCTCCTGCTCGTACTCGCGATCGTAGGTCGTCTTGCGCTCGCGCCCGTAGAACCACCACGTTGCTCCGAGCACTGCGAGGGCGGGGAGAAGGGCGGCGGCGAGAAGTATCAGAATCGTGCGCGGAAGGTGGTCGAGCGCGCTCCGGATCCGTTCCTGGTCTGCCTCGAACGCCGCCGCGTCTGCCCTCTCCTCCTCCACGATCCGCGGCAGAGCGTTGCCCCGCCGCACTTTTGCACCCCCGGTCGAGGTGAGCAGGCTGCGCGGGAAGACGGCGCGAAGCTCCACGAACTGCTTCGGGGGCACGTCGACCGCCCGCAGGAACGCACTGTCGGGCCCCCTCGTGACATCGCCGCGTACCGAGACGGGGTGGCCCCAGACACGCCACGACGGCCCGCTCGCCGACCCGGGCAACGTGAGCTCTGCGGTCAGCTGCTGGAGCGTCTGCTCCCACTGGTCTCCCCAGACGTTCAGGTCGACGTCGACGACGTCGTCGAAGGCGATCGCCAGGTTGCTGAGGCGATAGCTGACGGTGAACGTGCGCAGCTCGTTGAACGCCTGGAAGTGCCAGACGATGCGGTGGCCGCCCTCGATCGGCGTTTCGCCGAACGTGTTCGGCTGGCCGCTCGAGCCGAGCTCGGCGGAGGCCCCGGGCGCATACCGCAGTCCGTTCTCCTCGACCGAGATGTCGCTGATCCGTTCGCCGTCACGAAGCGGGATATCGCGGTAGGCGCCGCTGAACGCGCCCTCGAAGACGAAGGAGATTCGCTCCTCGATCGCGAGCGTGCCGTCGGTTTCGACGGTGACGTGGACGTCAGCGGCGGGAAGGTAGAAGGACTTCGCGGCTGCCTCGCCGGCCGCGAGGAGCGCGAGCAGGACCGCCGCCGCAAGGACGGCAGCCCTAAGTAGAGGCCGTCTCGGCGCGGAGACCTGAGCCGCAGGAGCCCGCAGCCGGGCACGATGGTGTGTCGTCGGTCGCGCCCGTATCTCATCCGATACGGCCGCTCCCTGCCTCCTTCCCTCGCAACCCGTCTGCGCGCCCCTGCGACGAGGCCCCACGCCGAAACGACCTCTCAAAACTGGACGCGTGGCGCCTCCCGCGCTGCGGACTCCTCGACCTCGAAGTACTCGCGCGGCTCGAAGTTGAAGATGCCGGCGACGATGTTCGTCGGCACCGTCTCGAGTGCGTTGTCGTAGGTGAGCACGGCGTCGTTGTAGACCTGGCGCGAGATGGCGATCTTCTGCTCGGTCTCCGCGAGCTGGGCCTGCAGCTCTCGGAAGTTCTCCGTCGCGCGGAGCTCCGGATAGGCCTCCGCGACGGCGAAGAGCCGGCCGATCGCCTGCGTGAGCAAGTTCTCCGCCTGCGCCTGCTCCTGCACGCCCTTCGCTTGCTGCGCGGCGGTGCGCGCCTTCGTCACCTCTTCGAAGGTGCCGCGCTCGTGCGCCGCATAGCCCTTCACGGCCTCGACGAGGTTCGGGATGAGGTCGTAGCGCCGCCGAAGCTGGACGTCGACCTGCGCCCAGGCGTTTTCGCAGCGGTTTCGCAGCCGGACGAGCCGGTTGTAGAGCGCGACGAGGATCCCCGCCAGGACGACGAGAATCACGACGATCACGATCACCCAGAGCACGCGCCTACCCTAAACCGGGGGGCGGCGGGCAATCCAGACCGTGTCCTCCCCTCCGTCGTACGGCCGCAGGTCGAACCATCCGTACATCGCCTCGACCTCGAACCGAGCCCGCTCGAGGAGCACGCGCCACTCTTCCGGCGAGCGCCAGGCGAGCTGCATCGCGGTCTCACCGCTCTCTCCGCGTACCGACAGCGTGAGGACGCGGCGGGCGAGATCCCAGTCGGCCCGCTCCCAGATCCCGGGCTCGCGCTCGATCCAGCGGCCGTTGGTCTCCTCGACGTCCTCCATGCTCGGTGCGAAGACGTCGAAGACGAAGCGTCCACCGGGCTCGAGCAGGCGGTAGACGGCTCGGAGCGCGTCGAGCCGCTCCGCGTCGGAGCGGAGATGGAGCAGGGCGCGAAACGGGCACGTGACGAGCCGAACGGTCTCCTGCACGGGCGGGCGGCGAAGATCGCCGAGCCGAAGCTCGAGGAGGTCCGACACCCCGGCCTGCTCGGCCCGTGCGCGGCAGAGCTCGAGCATTCCCTCCGAGTCGTCCACTCCGATCACGCGCACGCCGGCCTTGGCGACCGGAACGGCGATCCGCCCGGTGCCGACACCGAGCTCGACGACGGGGCCGCGCGCCTTGCGCGCCTGGGCGATGTAGAAGTCGACGTCCTCGGTGACGCTGCGGCTCCACGGGTCGTAGAGGGCTGCGATGGCGTCATAGGCCGACATGGGCACGATGATACGCTCCGCCGGTGGACGTCCAGAGCCTGGAAACCGAGGCAGGGAGCGCGATTGCGGGCGCTTCGACCCTCGAGGAGCTCGATGATGCGCGGGTGCGCTACCTGGGGCGGAAGAGCGCTCTGAAGCAGGCTCTCCGCGAGGTTCGCGACCCGGAATCGGGCCGCGTCCTGAACACGCTGAGGGAGCAGCTCGAACGGGCGGTCACGGAGCGGGAGGCCACGCTCTCGGGCGCGGAGCTGGAGCGGCGCCTCGCGGGCGAGCAGGCCGACGTGACGCTCCCCGGCGAGCGTGTCCTCCGTGGGCACTACCACCTCATCACCCAGATCCGCCGGGAGGTCGAGGACGTCTTCCTCGGGCTCGGCTACCGCGTCGTCGACGGGGACGAGGTCGAGGACACCTGGCATCTGTTCGATGCGCTGAACATGCCGCCGGGCCACGTCACGCGGTCGCCCCTCCACACGCTTTTCCTGAACGGTGATGTCGTCCTGCGCACCGAGACGTCCGCCTCGCAGATCCGGGTGATGGAGTCACAGCCTCCGCCCGTCTACATGGTCTCGCTCGGGCGCGTCTACCGGCGCGATACGGCCGATGCGACCCACATGCCGATCTTCCACCAGTGCGAGGGCCTCGCGGTCGACCGAGGAATCACGCTCGCGGACCTGAAGGGAACGCTCCTGCACCTCGCCCGCGCGCTTTTCGGCGAAGAACGGGAGGTTCGCTTCGCGACCGACTTCTTCCCGTTCACCGAGCCGTCGCTCCAGGCGTCCGTCTCCTGCTTCCTGTGCGACGGAGCAGGGTGCCAGGTCTGTAAACACACCGGCTGGATCGAGATGGGCGGCTCCGGAGTGGTCGACCCGAACGTCCTGACGAACGTCGGCTACGACCCCGAGGAGGTGTCCGGCTTCGCCTTCGGGCTCGGTCTCGAGCGTATCGCCATGCTGCGCCACGGCGTCCCGGACATCCGCATGTTCTGGGAGAACGACCTCCGCTTCCTGGGCCAGTTTTGAGGATTCCACTTTCCTGGCTCAGGGACTACGTCCCGATCGAAGCCCCGGTGGAGGAGCTCGCCGACCGGCTCGGTACCTCCACGGCCGGCGTCGAGGCGATCCACCGGCGCGGCGTAGCCGACGTGAACGGAAACCTCGGCCTCTACCGAGTCGGTCACGTCGTCGAGGCCGGCAAGCACCCGAACGCGGACCGGCTGCAGCTCTGCCGCGTCGACGTGGGGGAGAGTGAGCCGCGTCAGATCGTGTGCGGCGCGTGGAACTTCGGCGCCGGCGCAACCGTGGCGGTCGCGCTCCCGGGCGCGGTGCTGCCGGACGGGCGCACGCTCGAGCGCGCAAAGCTCCGTGGCAGCGTCTCGGACGGGATGATCCTCTCCGAGCGCGAGCTCGAGCTGGGCCAGGACCATTCGGGGATCCTCGTACTCGCCGAGCCGCTCGAGCCGGGCACGCCGCTCGCCGACGTTCTGCCGCTCGCAGACACCGTGCTCGACCTCGAGACGACGCCGAACCGCCCCGACCTCCTATCCGTCTACGGCGTTGCCCGTGAGGTCGCCGCGCTCTTCGACCTCGACCTCGAGCCGCCGCCGGGCGAGGATCCCGAGCTCCCGACCGAGGAGAAGGTCGACGTCACGATCGAGGACTACGAGGGCTGTCCGCGCTACATCGGGCGCCTCTTCCGCGATGTGACGATCGCGCCCTCGCCGCTCTGGCTCAAGGCACGGCTCGTGTCGGCGGGCATGCGCCCGATCTCGAACGTCGTCGACGTCACGAACTACGTCATGCACGCGCTCGGGAACCCGCTGCACGTCTTCGACTTCGACACGCTCGCGGGTGGGCGCATCGTCGTTCGCCGCGCGCGGCGCGGGGAGGAGTTCACGACTCTGGACGGGAATCCGCGCAAGCTCGATCCGGCCGACCTCGTGATCGCGGACGCCGACCGCGCCATCGCCTTCGCCGGGATCATGGGCGGGCTCGACACCGAGGTGACGGAGGAGACCACGAACGTCCTCCTCGAAGCGGCGAACTTCGAGCCGGTCGGCATCCTCTGGAGCTCGGAGCGCCACGGACTCCGAACGGAAGGTTCGAACCGCTGGGAGAAGGGAGTCGACCCGCATCTTGCGCCGCAGGCGGCAGCGCTAGCGACCGAGCTGATCCTCGAGCTCGTAGCGGGCGCGCGCTGGACGGGCCACATCGACGCGAAGGGCGAGCTGCCGGAGCGGCCGGTCGTCCGCTTCCGCCCCGAGCGGGCGAACGAGCTGATCGGGCTCGAGATCCCCGCGGACGAGCAGTCGCGCATCCTCGGCAAGCTCGGATTCGAAATCGAGGGCGAGGACGTCACCGTGCCCACCTGGCGGGCCCGCGACGTCGGCCGCGAGGCCGACGTGGTCGAGGAGGTGGCGCGCTTCCATCTCGATGACGTGCCGTTCACGGTCGCTCGCGGTACCGACGGCCTCCTCAACCGCGAGCAGAAGCTGCGCCGGCTGGTCGAGGAGGTGCTCGTCGGCGCCGGCTGTTCGGAGGCCTACACGCCGAGCCTCACGGCCGAGGATCCCGCGCCGGACGCGATTCGACTTCCGGTCGCGCTCTCGTCGGATCAGGCCATCTTGCGCACGACGCTCCTCCTCGGGCTCGTCGAATCGGCCCACCGCAACGTCGACGCCGGCAACGAGGAGATAGCGCTCTTCGAGCTGGCGCGGGTCTACATGCCTTCAGCCGGCCCCAAGCCCGATGAGCACTGGCATGTCGGCTGCATTGTCGAGGGCGGGTTCGGGCGCGCAAAAGGTCTGCTCGAGACTCTCTACGGCGCGCTACACGTCGCGCTCGAGGTCGAGCCCGCCGAGCGGCCGTTTCTCCACCCCGGAAAGAGCGCCAGCTGCAACGGAGGGTGGTTCGGCGAGCTGCACCCATCCCGTCTGGAGGGTTCGTGGGGCATCTTCGAGATCGACCTCGGCGCGCTCCTCGAACAGGTGCCCGACCGCATCGTCTACGAGGACGTCATCACCTTCCCGGCGCTGCGCCAGGACCTCGCCTTCGTCGTGGACGAGAGCACGTCCGCAGGCGACCTGATTGCGGCGGCACGCGAGGCGGCCGGGCCGGAGCTCCGTGACATGCGCGTCTTCGACGTCTACCGCGGCGAGGGCATCCCCGAGGGCCGGAAGTCGATCGCCTTCCACGCCGAGTTCCGCTCGCCCGACCGCACCCTGTCGGACGAGGACGCCCGAGGGCTGAGGGAGAGGATCGTGGACGCACTCGGGGCGCAGTTCGCCGCCGAGCTCCGCGCATGAGCACCCAATCGGACACCGTCGTCTTCATCCCGGCTCTGAACGAGGAGGAGAGCCTGCCCGGTGTCCTGGACGAGCTTCGCGAGGAGCTCTCCGACGTCGACGTCCTCGTCGTCGACGACGGCTCGCGCGACCGCACCGCCGAGCTCGCGAAGGCGCGCGGCGCGGAGGTGCTCAGCTTCCCGGAGAACCGCGGCTTGCCCGTGGTCGTCGCGGCCGGCTACGAGTACGCGGCCCGCAAGCACTACGCCTTCTGCGGGCGGGTCGACGCCGACGGGCAGCATCCCGCGAAGGAGCTCCACCGGCTCCTCGACCTCGTCCGCTCCGGCGAGTGCGACGTCGCGGTCGGCTCGCGGTTCGTGTCCGGCGACGGCTACGAGCCCTACCGGTACAAGCCGAGCCCGGCGCGCAGACTGGGCACAGGCGTGCTCCGCCGCGCGTTGAAGCTCCAGCTCGGACGCCCGTTCGGCGACGCCACGAGCGGGATGTACGCCGCTGCGGCCTCCGCCTTTCCGCACCTCGCCCAGCCGTACACGACCGGCGCCCCCGAGGTGCAGGGGCTCTTGCGGCTTGCCGATGCCGGCCTCGTCGTCGAAGAAGTCCCCGTGAACATGCGCGAGCGGGCGGCGGGCGAATCCCGGATCTCCGGCAGGAAGGCGGTCAGCCTCGTCCTGACCGTGACCGGCACGATCCTGCTCTACCGCTGGATGAAGGGGCGCCGGTGAGGCTCGTCGCCGTCCTCGGCTATTCGGCCTGGCGCGGCGCCGGCCTGCACCCCGTCTGCGAGGCGCGCGTCGCGGCGGCAGCCGAGCTCGCCTCGGAGGACGACACCGTGCTCTTGACCGGTCGGCCCGAGGCAGAGCTGATGCGGGAGGTCTGGCCCCTCGGCGCCGGGCGAGTGCTGTGCGACGCCGACGCGCGCGTCACCGCCGAGAGCGCCCTCCACGTCGCCCGTCTGGCGCGTCAGCTCGAGGCCGACGAGGTCGTCGCCGTCACCTCGTGGTGGCATTGCCGCCGCACGGGCGTTCTCTTCCGGCGGGCTCTCGCGGGAAGCGGGATCGAGGTGCGGACCGTCGGCGCGCCCAGGTGGAGCGGCCGGCTGCTCGTACGGGAGGCCGCTGCCTACGCGGCCCTCCCGCTGCACCTGCGCCGGGCGCGCGCCTAGCGCCTGCCGAAGAGGCGCGCGAAGAAGCCCGGCTTCTCGGGCTCGAGCCGGACGACGGGCGCCTCCTCGTACTCCGGCAGTGCCTCCAGCTCCGACTTCGTCAGATCCACCGTGACATGGTCGGCCCAGATTCCCGTTACGCGTTCGGAGGGGGCCAGGCGCTCTCCGCTCAGGATTCCGACCCTGACCGCGAGCCCCGTGAAGACGTCGGCGTCGGGATCGCCGACGACGCGGCTGACCGTCGCTGCTTTCTCCCCTTCCGAGGAGATGACGTCTGCGCCGGCCTCGACCACCTTCCACGAGACCTGCGGCTCTTCGCCTGCGCTCAAACCGACCGGCCTCCGACACGCCAGACGGGGCCCTGGGTGGCGACGTGAGCGGTGTGCGAGAGAACACGGAGCGCGCGGAGCGAGCCGGTGATGCGCTCGGCGTCAAGCCGTTCCATGCAGCGCCGCGCCATCTCGGCTGCCGTCCCGTAGCCCGTTCGGCTCGCGACGCGGAAGCGCAGAACCGTCAGAGCGCCGTAGCGCGCCGGATTGACCGGCGCCATGAGCAGCGCGGCCCTCGAGATGAAGTCGGACGACGAGAGCTCGAGCTCGGCGTAGACCTCCGACCAGTCCGGGGGGAGATCCGTGGCGAGCTCGTCCCATTGCGCTACCAGCGACGCGTCGGCGCGGCGAGGAGCCACCTGCGCCTGCTCGACCGGTCGTTCCTCGGTGCCGACGAGATCGACCCGCCCCCGGATGCCTTCGCGGTCGAGCCGCCGGAAGATGGTCTCCGGGTTACGGTCCGGGCGCACGACGAGCCGGAAGCTCGGGCCCGTTCGCCCCGGAGTCAGCGAGGCGAGGATGAGGGCTGCGCGGTCCGGGTCGGTCTCTTCGGCAACGGAAAGAGACAGCCGCGCGGAGCTCCAGCCGTTCGGAAGCGCGGGCTCGATCTCCCTCCACTGGTCGACGAATTGCATGGCCCGCAAGTCTAGTGGCGCGCTGCTAGCTTGTCGGCGCGTGGCCACGCTAGAGGAAAAAGGGCAGGTTTCGTCCAGTGGGCGCCTGAAGGAGTTCCTCCGGGAGATGCTGCTCATCCGCCGGTTCGAGGAGAAGGTGGAGGAGCGCTTCCGGGCCGGTGAGCTGCCCGGATTCCTCCATGTCGCCATCGGCCAGGAGGCCGTCGCGGTCGGCGTCTGTCAGGCGCTCGAGGAGAACGACGTCATCGCCTCGACGCACCGTGCGCACGGGCACACGCTCGCCAAGGGCACGCATCCGAACGAAGTCATGGCGGAGCTCTACGGCAAGGTCGAGGGCATGAGCCACGGCTACGGCGGCTCGATGCACCTCTACGACGTCGAGCGCGGCAATCTCGGCGCCAACGCCGTCGTCGGCGGCGGGCTCCCCGGGATCGTGGGTTCGGCGCTCGCCTTCAAGATGCGCGGGGAGCCGCGCGTCGCGGTCGCCTTCTTCGGCGACGGGGCGACAAACATCGGCACGTTCCACGAGTCTCTCAACCTCGCGCAGCTCTGGAAGGTGCCCGCGGTCTTCGTCTGCGAGAACAACCACTACGCGGAGTCCACGCCCGCCTCCCAGCAGCTCCCGATCGAAGACCTGACGAAGCGCGCGGAGGCCTTCGGCATGACCGCCATGAAGGTCGACGGTCAGGACGTCGAGGCCGTCTTCGACGTGGCGAAGAAGGCCCTCAAGCACGCGCGCGAGGGGAAGGGCCCCGTGTTCCTCCTTGCCGAGACGTACCGGCTCACGGGCCACTACATCGGCGACCCGCAGGTGTATCGCCCGAAGGAGGAGGTCCGGGAGCTGCGCCAGACGCAGGATCCGATCACGAAGGCGCGCGAGAAGCTCGAGCTGCCCGACTCCGAATGGGACGAGATGGACGCCGAGATCGTCAAGATCGTCGAGGCCGCCGTCGAGTTCTCCAAGAACGGCACCGATCCCAAGCCCGAAGACGCGTTGAAGAACGTCTATGCCTGAGCTCTCCTACCGGGAGGCGGTTCGGGACGCGATGTCGACCGCGATGAGGCGGGACGACGACGTCTTCATCATGGGCGAGGACATCGCCGAGATGGGCGGCTCCATGGGCGTGACGCAGGGGATGCTCGAGGAGTTCGGGCCCGACCGCGTGCGCAATACCCCTATTTCCGAGATGGCCATCGTCGGCGCGGGCATCGGCGCCGCGATCGCGGGGATGCGCCCGATCGTCGAGATCATGTACCAGGATTTCACGACGCTCGCGATGGAGCAGCTCGTGAGCCAGGCCGCCAAACACCGCTACATGTCGGGCGGCCAGATCAAGGTGCCGCTCACGATCCGCACGCAGGGCGGCGCCGGCTGGTCTCCCGGCGCACAGCACGCCCAGCAGCTCGAGGCGTGGTTCGTCCACGTGCCCGGGCTGAAGGTCGTCTTCCCGTCGACGCCCGAGGACGTGCGCGGCCTCCTGTGGACCTCCATCTACGAGGACAACCCGATCATCTTCTTCGAGCACCGCACGCTGTACGGGATCAAGGGCGAGGTTCCCGAGAAGCTCGAGCCGATCGAGCTCGGCAAGGCGCGGATCCACCGCGAGGGCGAGGACGTGACGGTGATCGCGACCGGCCGCCTCGTCCACGAGTCGCTGAAGGCCGCCGAGCAGGCTGCGGAGGAGGGGATCTCCGTCGAGGTCTTCGATCCGCGCACGCTGCAGCCCCTCGATGAGGACGCGCTCATCGCCTCCGTCCAGAAGACGAACCGCGCGGTCGTCGCGCACGAGGCCGTGACGCGCATGGGCTGGGGCGCGGAGGTCGCCGCGGTCATCCAGGAGAAGGCCTTCGACTACCTCGACGCGCCGGTTGCGCGCGTCGGCGCCAAGTTCACGCCGATCCCGTTCGCGCCCGTCATGGAAGAGTGGGTCGTTCCCCACGCGAAGGACGTGCTCGCGGCGATCAAGAAGACCGTCGGCAAGGAATGAGCTCGAACGTCACCCTTCCGCGGCTCGGCCAGGGGATGGAGACCGGCACGATCGTGCGCTGGCTCAAGTCCGAGGGCGAGAACGTCGAGAAGGGCGAGCCTCTCTACGAGCTCGACACCGAGAAGGTGACTCAGGAGGTCGAGGCGGAGTCCTCCGGCGTCCTCCTGAAAATCCTCGCCGGGGAGGGCGAGGAGATCGAGGTCGGCAAGGCCATCGCCGTGATCGGCCAAGAAGGCGAAGACATTTCGGCCGAATCTGTCGATTCGGCCGAAGGAGAGGCCGAGGATCCGACCAAGGTCACCGAGGAGGAGCCGGTCGAGGAGGGACAGCCCGGTCCGGATCGAGAGGAAGAACGCGAACGCGTTCGGGAGGACGATGAGCCTGCCCCGAAACCGGAGGTTTCGGAGCAGCGCCAGAATGGCGGCCGGATCAAGGCGTCGCCTCTGGCGCGCCGGATCGCGCGCGAGCGAGGGATCGAGCTCTCCGCCCTGCGCGGCACCGGCCCCGAGGGGCGCATCGTCGCCGAAGACGTCGAACGCGCATCCGCGACCGGCGCCGTGAGCGTTGCCCCGGCGGCCGCTGCCGCAGCGCCGAGCGGCGAGATCGAGGTCGTGAAGCTGAACCAGATGCGCAAGACGATCGCGCGCCGCATGACCGAGGCGTGGGAGGCGCCCGCGTTCCAGATCTCCATGTCGGCAGACATGACCGCGTCGATCCGGCTCCGTGAGGCCTTGCTCGCCAAGGTGAAGGAAGGCGGAGTGCGGCCGACGTACTCCGACATCCTGACGAAGGTCGTCGCGCTCGCGCTCATGCGCCACCGCGACGTGAACGCCCACTTCGCGGGAGACTGGGTGCAGCTCTTCCCGACGGCGAACATCGGCATCGCCGTCGCGGTCCCGCACGGGCTCGTCGTCCCGGTGATCCAGGGCTGCGAGCGTCTGACCATCCCCGAGATCGCCGGGGCTCGCGCGGACATCGTCTCGCGCACCCGCGAGGGCAAGCTGCGCGCCGAGGACCTGGACGGAGGCACGTTCACGATCTCCAACCTCGGCATGTACGGGGTGGAGCGCTTCACGGCCGTCCTCAACCCGCCGCAGGCCGGAATCCTCGCTGTCGGTGCGATCGAAGAGCGCGCGGTCGTCCTGGACGGCGACTTCGAGATCCAGCCGCGCATGGACATGACGCTGACCATCGACCACCGCTCCGTGGACGGCGCCACCGCGTCCGAGTTCCTCGCCACGGTGAAGTCGTTCCTCGAAGAGCCGGGCCTCGCGCTTTGAACGTCTGGTACCGGGTCGCCGACCTCGAGGCCGCGCAGGACTTCTACAAGCGCACCTTCGGCTTCGAGGAGGTCTACAAGGACGAGGAAGACCGCTGGGCCCGCATGGAGCGAAACGGGCTCGAGATCGCGCTCGCCGAAGGTGAGTTCGAGGGCGGCGCCGACGGCGGCGAGGAGGACGTGATCGCGACCCTCGAGGTCGCTGATCTCAAGTCGGAGGCCGAGCGACTCCGCGAGGCCGGCGTGAACGTCGGCGTCGTGCTCGAGATCCCCGGCGCGATCCGCCTCCTGGACGTCTTCGACCCCGACGGGAACAGGATTCAGCTCTCCGAAGACGTGTGACTCGGTGAGGGCGATGCGAGCCGTCGTGCTGCGCGACTCCGGCCTCGCCCTCGAGGAGATCGAGGTCCCGAGCCCGCGGGAGGGCGAGGCGCTCGTTCGCGTCCACGCCGCGGCAATCACGCGCGGCGAGCTGGCGTGGCCGGAGGATCGCCTGCCCGCCATCCCGTCGTACGAGCTGGCCGGCGTCGTCGTCCAGGTGGCGCCCGGCGTGGACGACGTCGCCGTGGGAGACGAGGTCTTTGCGCTCACCCCGTTCGACCGCGACGGCGTCGCTGCCGAGTACGCGGCCGTCCCGGTCGCCGTGCTCGCGCCGCGGCCGAAGAAGCTTTCATACGTCGAGAGCGCCGCACTCCCGATGCCTGGGCTGACGGCGTGGCAGGGCCTCTTCGAACACGGGGCGCTCCGCGAGGGCGAGCGGGTCACAGTTCTGGGCGCGACGGGCGGAGTCGGCCATCTCGCGGTTCAGCTGGCGCGTGAGCAGCTCGCCGTCGAGGGCGACAAGAGCGACCTGGTGTTCGACACCGTCGGAGGCGACGCGCTCACGAGCGCCATCGAGTCCGCGAGCCGCGTCGTGTCGGTCGCCGCGGAGGCCGACGGCGCAACGTACTTCGTCGTCGAGCCGAACCGCGCCGAGCTCGCCGAGCTCGGACGACGCGCGGAAGGCGGCGAGCTCGTTCCCGCAATCGACTCGGTCTTCGCCCTGGAAGAGGCAGAGGCGGCCTTCGGCAGAGTCGCGGAGCGCGGCAAGCAGGGAAAGGTCGTCCTGCGTGTCGCCGACGACTGAGGAGAAGGTCGAGCCTTTCGCACGCCTTGGGCATGGCCCTTTCGTACACCGGGGTCTGACCCCGGGGCATGTCTCGTTCGGCCACGCGCCGTCCTTCTCGGTGGCCGTTGGATCCCAGGATCCATGCGTCTGGGTGTCCTTATCGGCCATGGCCGGGGGTCTGACCCCGGGACGTGTCCTTAAAAGCGGGAGGGCGGCGTTCCCTTGGTATCGCCGCCCTCGCCGTGACCCGGGGTTAATCCGGTCAAGGCGAGGAAACGGCAGAACCGCGCTCGCCGGCGATCCCTGGAAAGAGGGAAAGCTCCCGACCTCTGAGAAAGAGCCCTCGCGGGTAGGATCGACGTGGAAACCGAAGCGAGCGAAAGGGCAGCAATGGAATGTGACGTCGCCGTTCTCGGCGGTGGGTCGGGCGGGTATCCGGCCGCGATTCGGGCGGCTCAGCTCGGCGCGAGCGTCGTCGTCGTCGAGAAGGAGCCGGAGCTCGGAGGCACCTGCCTCCGCGTGGGCTGCATCCCCACCAAGGCCTGGGTGCAGACCGCCTTCGCGCTCAAGCAGGCAAACGAGACCTTCGAGAAGCTGGGCGTCAAGGTCGGCCCGCCGGAGCTCGACTTCTCTGCCGCGCAGGAGTGGAAGGAGGGCATCGTCAAGCAGCTCACCGGCGGCGTCGCGATGCTCTTCAAGGCGAACGGGATCGAGTGGGTCAAGGGTGTCGGCCGCTTCAGGGACGCGAACACCCTCGCCGTCGAGGGCGGGGAGGACATCACCTTCAAGAGCGCCGTCATCGCGACCGGCTCGTCCCCTTTGCGCCCTCCGATCGAGGGGATCGACTCCGAGCGCTGCGTCGACTCGACCGGGCTTCTCGCCCAGGAGCAGGTGCCGCGCAGGATCGTCATCCTCGGCGGCGGCATCATCGGCGTCGAGTTCGCCTCGGCCCTGCACAGGTTCGGGAGCGAGGTGACCATCGTCGAGATGCTCCCGAAGCTGATCCCGCTCGAGGACGAAGACGCGTCCAAGGAGCTCGCCAAGCAGTTCAAGAAGCGCGGGATCGAGCTCTTCCTCGAGAGCCAGTGCGACAAGATCGAAGAGACCGGCGACGGCTTGCGCGTCCACTTCGGCGGGCAGACGAAGGACTGCGACCTGATGCTGGTCGCCACCGGCCGTGGCCCCAACGTGGAAGGGCTGGGGCTCGAGGACGTCGGTGTCGAGTTCGACCCGAAGAAAGGCATCGCATCCGACGAGCACCGCCGAACGACGGTCCCGCACATCTACGCGACCGGCGACTGCGCGGGCTACTGGCAGCTCGCCCACACCGCGTTCAGGGAGGCCGAGGTCGCAGCCGAGAACGCGATGGGCCACGAGACGGTCGTCGACAACCGGGGCGTGCCGCGGCCGATCTACACGGATCCCGAGATCGCGAGCGTCGGCCTGACCGAGCAGGCCGCGCGCGAGCAATACGGCGACGACGTCCTCACCGGCACGTTCCCCTGGGTGGCGAACGGCCGCGCGCTCATGCAGAACGAGACCACGGGGTGGGTCAAGACGATTCACGAATCCCATTACGGGGAGCTACTCGGAATGGTCATGGTGGGCCCACACGTCACGGACCTGATCGAAGCCGGCGTCGTCGCGCTCGACGCCGAGGCCACGATCGAGACCGTTGCGGACGGGATGACCGCGCATCCGACCCTTTCGGAGGCGATCAAGGAAGCAGGCCTGGTCGCGCTCGGACGCCCGATCCATGTGGCGACTCGCAGGCGCGCAGCGGCCAACGCGTGAGAGGAGGAGAGAGATGAGCGTCTTCAACCGTCGAAACGCCTTCATCGGCTGGCTCGTGCTCACGCTCGCGAAGCCGGTCGCCAAGCAGAAGGCTCGCGCGGCTGCGCGCAAGGCCGGCACCAAGAAGGGCGGCGCCGTGGCGGCATCGGTCGCGGCCGTCGGAGCCGGGCTCGCGGGCCTCGCGTTCTGGCGCAAGCGCCGCTCGGGCGGCGCGCCGCCCACGTCGAGCTGACCGCCGGCACCGTCGTCGTCGGTGCGGGGATCGCCGGCTGCGCGGCGGCGACGTTCCTTGCGCGCGGCGGGTCGACCGTCGTCGTCGTCGACTCCGGCGGCATCGGCGCGGGCGCGTCGGGCCGGAACGGCGGCTTCCTCTTCCGCCAGCCGCTCGGCTGGGTCAACGACCTGCTCGCCGAGTCACTCGAGATCTACGAGGAGGTCGCGGACGGTCCGGTCCCATTCGACCTGACGACGTGGCCGATGCTCGTCCTCGCAGTCGAGGAGGACGAGCTCGAGGCGGCGCGCGCGTATGCCGAGGCCGTGGGCGGCGAGGAGGTCGATCTCGGCGCCGACCCGTGGTTCGCCGACGACCTGGCAGGAGGCTTCGTCGTCGAGGGCGGGCGCACGCTCGACGCGATGGGTGCGACGGCGGCTCTGGCCGAGGCCGCGCGGCGTGAGGGTGTCGAGTTCCGTCTCGGGTGTGAGGCCAAGCGCGTTCTCGTCGAGGGCGGACGCGTCACGGGCCTCGCCACGGACGAGGGTGTCCTCCGCTGTGAGCGCGTCGTCCTCGCGACCGGTCCCTGGCTCCGCATGCTCCTTCGTTCGCTGGGAGTGGACCTGCCCATCACGTCGTCGCGCGGCTGGCTCTTCGAGACGGGCCGCGTCGACCCGTCTCCTCCATACGCCATCGAGCAGGCGCTCTGGCCGGTGCAGGACGAGATGGCGAGCGTCGTCGGAGCACCGACCGTGCGCGAGGTTGCCGATGGTGCGACGGAGGAGCCGGGGATCGTCTCGCTCCTGCTCGGCGGGCGCCCGGGCGGGCGCTGCCTCATCGGCACGTCGCTCCGACGCTCGCTTCTCGACGAGCCCGAGGGACCCGAGACGATCCGCCGCCTGGCCGAACGGGCCGCCCGCGTGTCTCCTGCCCTCGAGGACGTCCCCGTGCTCGCGTCGTGGTCTGGACGGCGCGCCCACACACCGGACGGGCTTCCTGTCGTCGGGCCGGTCCCAGGCATCGAAGGCCTCGTCGTGGCCGGAGGCTTCTCCTCGATCGGGATGGTGACCGCGCCCGCAGCGTGCCGCCGACTCGCCGGCGGCGACGCGTCGCTCTTCGATCCGGCCCGGTTCGCAGCCGACTAACCTACCCGCCATGGATCCGCTCACCGCGCCGATCGAGGGCGCCGACCACCGCGAGGTCGGCGGAGCAGAAGTCGACATCGCTCGAGCCGGGAACGGGCGCGTCAAGCGCGTCGTCTATCCACCCGGCTTCCGCTGGTCGACGCACATGCGTCCCAGCGTCGAGACGGAGCTCTGCATGCATGCGCACGTCGGTTTCCTCGCACGCGGTCACATCGCCGGCGAGTACGCAGACGGCTGCACGTTCGAGTATGCGGCCCCCCAGGTCGTCACGATCGAGCCCGGGCACGATGCGTGGGTCGTCGGGGACGAGGCCGCCGTGCTCATCCAGTTCGACTCGGAGGAGGGCACCGCGCGCCGCTTCGGCCTCCCCGAGGAGCATTCCCACTAAGTGCCCCATTCAGCGATACACGCCTACGTCTCGACCGCGATCACACAGCGCGCTGCGGCGTTCTCGGTCGCCCCGGTAAGCACCATTACCGGGGCTCCCTGCGTCCTGGCAGCGCTTGATGCTCGCGCCCGAGACGCCGGGCAGCATCACTGAACGGGGCACTGGTGTTCGACTCCCTCACGCAGTACGTCTCCGGCTCGCCGTGGACGTATGCGTTTCTCTTCGCCGTCGCGGCGCTCGACGTCCTCATCCCGTTCGTCCCGAGCGAGACGTCGGTGATCCTCGCGGGCGTGCTCGCCTCCACGGGCGACCTGATGCTTTGGCTCGTGATCCTCTGCGCGGCCGCCGGAGCGATCCTCGGCGACAACAGCGCGTACTGGATCGGAAGGAAGGCCGGGCACCGGATCGTCAATCGCTGGTTCAAGGGCGAGCGCAGGAAGCGAATCGACTGGGCGGAGGAACAGGTGCAGGAGCGCGGCGGCTACTTCATCCTCATCGGCCGCTTCATCCCGGGCGGGCGCACTGCCGTGACGCTCACGTGCGGGTTCCTCGAGATGGCCTGGCACCGCTTCATCCGCTTCGACGTGGCGGCAGGCTTCCTCTGGGCCGGATACGCGGCGATGCTCGGGTACTTCGGCGGCCGGGCCTTCGAGGAGCAGCCCTGGAAGGGATTCCTGCTCGCGTTCGGGATCGCGCTCCTCATCACGGGCGCGGTCGAGCTGTACCGGTGGATGAGGAGGCGCGGTGTTCTCGCTCGCGGCTGAGCTCGAGGCGGCGGCGCAGATCGGCGCCGACGGCGGCGGCGTCTCGCGCTTCGCCTGGAGCCCGGAGCTCGCCCAGGCGAACGACTGGCTGATGGGACGGCTCAACGAGCTCGGTCTCGAGGCGGAGCTCGACGAGGCGGGAAACGTCTTCGGCCGCTGGAGCGCGGGGGAGGGCAAGGCGGTCGTCGTCGGCTCCCATCTGGACACGGTGCCGCGCGGCGGCCGCTACGACGGCGCGCTTGGAGTTCTCGCCGCGCTGGCGACGGTGCGCGCGCTCCGCGCCGAGGGTGTCGAGCCCAGGCGGCCGCTCTGGGTCGTCTCCTTCAACGACGAGGAGGGGAGCCGCTTCCAGACCGGAATGCTCGGCAGCCGGGCGTTCTGCGGTGAGGTCGACCTCGAGGACTGGCGGCGGCGCGGAGTGGCGGACGCGATGTCGAGGGCGGGCTTCGATTTCGACCGCCTCCCGGACGCCCGTGGAGTCGACCAGGTCGGCGCCTACCTCGAGCTCCACATCGAGCAGGGCCCCGTCCTCGAGCAGAGCGGGGAGGACCTCGGGATCGTGACGGCGATCACCGGCCTGCTCGGGTTTCGCGTGAAGCTTCTCGGTGCGGCCAACCACGCGGGCACGACGCCGATGGACGGGCGCCGCGACGCGCTCGCCGGCACCTCGCGGATCGTCCTCGCCCTGCGGGAGGAGGCGCGCGCCCGGGAGGACATGACCGCGAACGTCGGTATCTGCACCGTCGAGCCGGGCGGGTTCAACGTGATCCCCGGCCTGGCCGAGTTCACGATCGACGTGCGCTCGCCCACCGCAGAGGGCTTCGAGCGCGCCGAGGCGTTCGTCCGTGAGACGGTGAAGCGCGTTGCCGGCGAGGAAGGTCTCGGGATGGAGATCTCGGCAACACACCGCAAGCCGCCGGTCGCGCTCGACCAGGGCCTTCAGGACACCCTCGTCGAGGCGGCCGAGGCCGAAGGCGCCTCCTACCGGCTCATGCCCAGCGGAGCGGGTCACGACGCGATGGTGCTCGCCCACCATGTGCCGGCCGCGATGCTCTTCGTGCCGAGCCGCGGAGGCATCAGCCACTCGCCGGACGAGTACACGCCGCCGGAGCAGTGCGAGCTCGGCGCGCGGGTGCTCACGCGCGCGGTGCGCGCCCTCGTCGGCTGAAGATCACTCGAACGAGTGACGTAAGGGGCCGCGCGGCGCTTCTACTCTCCGCACGAGAGGTTGAACGCGGCCTACCAACACCGATCGCTCGTCCTGAGCCTCGCGATCGCGAGCTTCGCGCTCGTGTTCATGACGTTCGTCGTCTTCGAGGTGCCCGGGCTCGGGATCGCGCACCTCTTCTACCTTCCGGTGGCTGCTCTCGCCCTGACGGGCGGGGTCCGGCGCGGGATCCTCGCGGGTGCGGTGGCGGTGGCGCTGTTCACGCTGGGCGTGATCATCAACCCGAACATCTCGCCGTCGGAGCTCCTCACGCTCTCGACGCCGCTCCGTTTCCTCACCTACGCGACGATGGGCGGCCTCCTCGGGTGGTTCTCGGCGCGTGACCGCGAGCTCGTCCAGCGCCTGCGGCTGCTCGCCGAGCGCGACTTTCTCACCGGTTTGCCGAACACCCGTGCGTTCGAGGCGGCGATCGCCCGCCGGTTCGAGGCCGGGACGCCGTTCGCGCTCCTCCTCGGTGACATGGACGGGCTCAAGGCGATCAACGACCGGCAGGGTCACGCCGAGGGCAACGACGCGCTCCGGCGCCTGGCCGACATGCTCGGGAGCGCGCTGCGGCCGGAGGACGAGGTCGCACGTGTCGGCGGAGACGAGTTCGCCGTCCTCACCGTTTCGGGCCGCACCGACGAGGCGGCCGCGCTCGCAGCCAAGCTCGAGGGCATCATGCTGCGCCAGGGGAGCCCGATCACATTCGGCTGGGC
>DASSBN010000057.1:0-8061 GCA_035698665.1 Gaiellaceae bacterium | reverse complement strand
GGCTTCTTCGACGACCCGAGCTTCTTCTTCGTCGTCATCGGTCTCATGGTCGCGCTGGCGGTCGTCACGCTCATCGTGGCCCGCTGGCGGCGATGGCTGTGAGGGCTACAATTTCGGGCACCCCCTGACTTCCCGTACGAGGAGCCGAGTTTCCGCATGGCCACGACCGCCCGTAAGCCCCGTCGCACCACCCGCAAGGCCGCCGCAGCGCAGTCGGACGGGAAGCTGATCTACACGTTCAGCGAGGGCGACGCGTCGATGCGCTCGACGCTGGGCGGCAAGGGCGCCGGGCTGGCGGAGATGACGAACGCGGGACTTCCCGTCCCGCCGGGCTTCACGATCACGACCCAGGCCTGCAACGCGTACTACGCCGCCGGGAAGCAGCTGCCGGATGGCCTGTGGGACGACGTCGTGGCTCACATGAAGCAGCTCGAGGAGCAGACGGGCAAGGGGTTCGGCGATCCGAAGAACCCGCTCCTCGTCTCCGTGCGCTCGGGCGCCGCGTTCAGCATGCCGGGAATGATGGACACCGTCCTCAACCTGGGCCTCAACCCGGACACGGTCGAGGGCCTGATCGCCCTCACCGGGAACGAGCGCTTCGCGTGGGACGCGTGGCGACGCTTCGTCGCGATGTTCGGCCGCATCGTGCTCGACCTGAAGGCGGAGGACTTCGACGAGCCGTTCGAGGACCTCAAGCACCGGGCCAAGGCGAAGCTTGACACCGATCTCACGGCCGACCAGCTGCGCGACATCGGGAACCGCTTCGCCGAGATCGTGAAGGCCAAGACCGGGGAGGAGTTCCCGACCGATCCGTATCGGCAGCTGGAGCTCGCCGTGCGCGCCGTCTTCGACTCGTGGTTCGGAAAGCGCGCCCACGATTACCGCGAGTTCAACAGGATCCCGCACGACCTGGGCACCGCCGTGAATGTCGTGACCATGGTCTTCGGCAACATGGGCGACGACTCCGGCACCGGCGTCGCGTTCACCCGCGATCCGAACACCGGCGAGAGGTCGCTCTACGGCGAGTACCTGACCAACGCGCAGGGCGAGGACGTCGTCGCCGGGGTGCGCACGCCGGAGAGGATCAGCCACCTGCGCGACGAGCTGCCGGAGGTCTACGCGCAGTTCGAGGAGATCGCCGGCAAGCTCGAGTCGCACTACCGCGAGATGCAGGACCTCGAGTTCACCATCGAGCGCGGCACGCTCTACATGCTCCAGACCCGATCCGGTAAGCGCACCGCCCCTGCCGCGGTGAAGATCGCCGTCGACATGGTCAACGAGGGCGTGATCAGCAAGGAAGAGGCGCTCCAGCGCGTCGAGCCGGGGCAGATCGTCCAGCTCCTCCTTCCGCGGTTCGACGAGGCCGCCAAAGCACGGACGGCCGACAAGCTCCTCGGCAAGGGCCTCAACGCCTCGCCCGGAGCCGCCGTGGGGCGGGCGATCTTCGACCCCGATCGAGCGGTGGAGGCGAAGGCCGCCGGCGACCCGGTCATCCTCGTCCGCATCGAGACGTCACCGGATGACGTCCACGGCATGCTCGCCGCGAAGGGCGTCCTCACCGCGCGCGGCGGCGCGACCTCGCACGCGGCGGTCGTCGCGCGAAGCATGGGCCTTCCGTGCGTGGCGGGAGCGGAGACGCTCAAGATTGACTACGCGAAGCGGCAGATGCGTGCCGGATCGGTGACCGTCGCCGAGGGCGAGACGATCTCGATCGACGGCACGACGGGCGAGATCTTCGCCGGCGAGCTCCCGACCATCGAGGCGAAGTTCGAGGACGAGCACGACCTCGCGACGCTCCTGGGCTGGGCCGACGAAGCGCGACACCTCCAGGTCTGGGCCAACGCCGACTACCCTCGCGACGCGGAGCGCGCCCGGGCCTTCGGCGCCCAGGGCATCGGCCTCTGCCGGACCGAGCACATGTTCTTCGAGCAGGATCGGCTGCCGACCGTGCAGCGCATGATCCTCAACGCGCACGCCGCCACGGCGGCGAAAGGGAAGGCCGATGCCGAGCGCACGGATGACGATCGCTCGGCCATCACTGCCTTCGACGAGGCCCTCGCCTCGCTCGAGCAGCTCCAGACCGATGACTTCGCGGGCCTCTTCAGAGCGATGGACGGCCTCCCGGTCGTCATCCGCCTCATCGACCCGCCGCTCCACGAGTTCCTTCCCTCGCACGAGGAGCTCATCGCCCAGACGACGCGGCTGCGTACCCTGGTCGAGGTGGAGGGCGGTCCGACGCGGGTCGACGCGGTCGGGGATCGGGTGACGCCCGCGCTCGAGAAGGGCCTGACGAAGATCTTCGGCAAGAAGGACGCGGCCCGCGCGATGAAGCTCATCCAACGTGAGGGGAAGGCTGAGCCCGCCTCGACCGATGGCGATCGCTCCAACCTCGAGCGGGAGCTGAGCGAGAAGGAGGAGCTGCTCCATGCGGTCGAGGCGATGGTCGAGCAGAACCCGATGCTCGGCCTGCGCGGCGTGCGCCTGGGGCTCATGGTCCCCGACGTGGTGAAGATGCAGACGCGTGCCATCCTCGCCGGCGCTGCCCGCGTCGCGGCCGAGGGCAAGACGCCGCTGCCCGAGATCATGATCCCGCTCGTCGGTCACGTGAACGAGCTGCGCGAGACGCGCGAGATCCTCGAGGCTGAGGTCGCCCGCATCGTCGAGTCGTCCGGACAGCAGGTCGACTACAAGTTCGGCACGATGATCGAGGTCCCTCGTGGCGCCCTCACCGCGGACGAGATCGCCGAGCACGCCGAGTTCTTCAGCTTCGGCACGAACGACCTGACCCAGATGGGCTTCGGCTACTCGCGCGACGACGCAGAGGGCAAGTTCCTCATGCAGTACGTCGACCGCAAGATCCTGCCGGAGAACCCGTTCCAGGTGCTCGACGTGGATGGCATCGGCCAGCTCGTCCGCACCGGCGTCGAGAAGGGGCGCAGCACCAAGAAGGACCTCAAGATCGGCATCTGCGGCGAGCATGGCGGCGACCCGCAGAGCATCGCCTTCTGCCACGAGGTCGGGCTGAACTACGTCTCCTGTTCGCCGTTCCGGGTGCCGGTCGCGCGCCTCGCCGCGGCGCAGGCGGCCATCGCCACAACGGAGACGCGCGACAAGTAGACGCGCGGTTCGGCGTCAGGGAGCCGGCGGGACGCTCTCGGTCGGCAGTGGCGTCGGCGTGATCTCCGGAGTCGGCGGGATGGGCGTGGGCGTCGGCGGGACCGGGGTCGGAGGCACTGGCGTCGGCGTGACGCCCGACGTCGGACGTGGAGTCGCAGCCGACGTCGGCGCGATCGTGGGTCGGGGCGTGGGTGTCGGCCGCAGGGTCGAGATCGGTGGCGGACCGCCGCCCATGGGTGGGTTGTCCTCGGGAATCGGTTCGACCGATGCGCTCTGCTCGGCGGTCGGCGACGGGGATTCTGTGGCGGCCCTGGCGCTCTCACTCGGCGTTGCCGACGCGGACGGTCCACCCTGGTTCCCGAGCACGCCCTCGCCCTGCGGTGACTGCCGGGCGGCGGTGAGCGCGTCAGACGGCTGGCCGAAGAGGGCGCCGGCGGCCACGAACCCCGCGGCGGCGATGAGCGCGACGGCGGCGACGCCCGCGGCGCCCCTGGCCACGAGGAGAGCGCGGGGAGTCCACAAGCGCGTTGCCGGTGCCGTGACGTGCGGCTCGGGCGCGGCACCGGGATCGACGCCGGCGAGTGTGTCGAACGCTGCGACGGTGCGGAGGCAATCGGGGCAGGCGGAGGCGTGAAGGGCGACGTCGCGTGGCAGAGCGTCGTGCGCCCCGGCCACGAGCCAGGTCCGGAACGTCTCGTGGAGATCGGTCACGCCATCGCTCGCGAGGCGATCTCGTGGAGCCTCGTGGCCAGCGGCCCGTCGAGCGGGAGGTCATCGGTGGCGGCCGACTCGTACGCCGCAGCGTACCGAGCTCGGGCTCGCAGCTGGAGCTTCTCGAGGGCATGCCCCTCGCGATCGACGATCGTCGCCACGTCGCGTGTGTCGAGGCGCTCGATCGCCGAGGCGATGATCGACGCGCGCTCGCGGGGGTCGAGCGCCGAGAGGCCCGCCACGACGGGGGCTTCGACGCCGAGGTCTGCCAGCACCGCGCGGTCCTCGCCCACGCGATGACGCCGAACCCCCATTCGCGACGCGTTGCGCATGATCCGAGCGCGCAGCCACGCGGCCGCGCGCTCGGGATGGCGAAGCAGTTCGGCGCGCTCGACGCCCGCCGCGATCGCCTCTCCCACGAGGCTTGTCGTCGCAGCACGATCGCCGAGCGTCAGGAGAAGGCCGAACGCATGGAGGCGCCGGCCGTGGAGATCGTGAAACGCGGCGCGTACGACCTCCTCGGGCGGAGCGCGGTCAGGGACGCGCGGATCGGTCGCCGGCATGTGGCCTCGGTGTGCGGAGAGGTGCGGTTCGGTGCGGAGTGTACCCGCCAACGCTATGGCTCCGTGAGCACGGTCGAAGCGGTGGAGTCTTGCCCGGACCTTGACAATCGGCTAGAATGCTCTCTGGCATCTTGACAAAGCACTTGACAAGCGCACCACCCGTGCGCGAGGGACTTCCCATCAGCTCGTCCTCCGGCATCGTCGCCGAGATCAAGTCGAAGCTTCCCGTGGCCGAGGTGGTCGGGGAGACGGTCCAGCTCAAGCGTGCCGGCACCCTCCTCAAGGGTCTCTGCCCGTTCCACGCCGAGAAGACGCCGTCCTTCACCGTCACGCCGGAGCGCGAGTCGTGGCACTGCTTCGGCTGCGGGGAGCACGGCGACATCTTCACGTTCGTCATGCGCCGCGACGGCCTCGACTTCAAGGAGGCGCTCGGGCGGATGGCCGAGAAGGCGGGGGTCGAGCTCTCGGAACGCAGCGCCGGAGAGGACCGCCGGCGCCGGCGTCTACGTGAGGCACTCGAGGCGGCGATCGCCTGGTACCGCGAGGTTCTGCTCCAGGCCCACCAGGCCGCGCGGGCACGCGCCTACCTGGCGGAACGCGGCCTGAGCGAGGACACGCTCGAGCGCTTCGGGATCGGCTATGCGCCGAACACATGGGACGCGATGACGAAGCGGCTTCGCGGGAAGGGGTTCACGGACGGCGAGCTGACCGATGCGGGGCTCGTGAGCCCGTCGAATCGCGGCGGGGTCTACGACCGCTTCCGCGGCCGGATCATCATCCCCATTCGTGACGCCACCGGCCGTCCCATCGGCCTCGGCGGGCGCATCCTTCCCGATGCGGAAGGCCCGAAGTACCTGAACTCGCCCGCGACGCTCCTCTTCGACAAGAGCCGGACGCTCTATGGCATCGACCTGGCCAGGGCGGCGATCCGCCGCGAGAAGCTGGCGGTCATCGTCGAGGGCTACACCGACGTCATGGCCGCGCACCAGGCGGGGTTCGCGAACGTCGTCGCCAGCCTGGGGACCGCGCTCACTGCCGGGCAGGTGGAGCTTGCCAACCGGTACGCCGATGCGGTGGCCCTCGCCTATGACGTCGACCTGGCAGGAGAGGCGGCGACGCAGCGCGGCCTGCTCGAGGAGCTCGGCCCGGTCGTCTCGAAGGTGCGGGTGATCAGGATCCCGGCCGGCAAGGACCCGGACGAGCTCATCCGCACCGACCCGGACGGTTGGCGGACGGCCGTCGACGAGGCGGAGGAGCTGCTGCCGTACTTCATGCAGCGTGCCGCCAGCGAGGTCGACATGCGGCAGCCGCATGGCCGCAGCGTCTACACGCGGCGGATGCTCGACCTCCTGGGACGCATCCCGGATCGCGTCGAGCGTGACTCTTACGTGCCCGGCCTGGCGCAGCTGGCGGGAATCGACGAGCGGGTGCTGCGCGACGAGCTCGCTCGTGGCCCTCGCCCAATGCCGATCCGGCCGGTCGACTCCGCGCCGACACAGGGTGACGAGCCCGACCTCGGACCGCTGGAGCGGGAGGCGCTGACGCTCCTCCTCCTCAACCCGGCGCTCGCCGCGGAGCAGGCTGGCGCCGATCTGCCGCTGCGAGGGGCATCGGCCCGCGCGCTCGCCGACGCATGGGTCGCCGCGGCCTCCGTACCGGAGCGACCGGAGCTCGAGGCATTCGTCGGCAGCCTCGACGCGGGGACGGCGGAGCTGGCCCGCAGCCTGCTGGCATCTGCCCGGGCCCGTGGCGTGCGGCCGGATGCGGAGACGGATCGCGAGGCGCTTCGGGTCTGCTTCCTGCGGCTCCGCAAGGAGCAGGTCCAGGAACGGCTGACCGACCTGCAGACACTCATCAGCGTCGGCTCGCGCGAGGGCGAGACGGCGGACATCCACGATCTGGAGCGACAGTTCCAGGTGCTGCACCTCGAGCGTGAGCAGCTGGAACAGGCAATCAATCCGTCGGCCGCGCTGGCCGGCGAGAGGAGGACGTAACCCGGTGGCGACGAGCACCACGAAGCGAACGAGGCCGGCGGCGAAGCCTGCCGCGAAGGACGAGACGAAGAAGAAGGCCACGGGCACGAGCAACGCCACGGCCGAGAAGGCGACCCCAGGCAAGACGGCCGTCTCGAAGGCGGCTGCCCCGAAGGCCGCGGCCGCGACCGTGACGGCGAAGAAGGCGACGGCGGCGAAGGCCACGGCCACGGCGAAGACGGCCACGGCGAAGGGCGCCGCGAAGCCGGCCGCGCCGAAGAGGGCCGCCGCGAAGGCTGCGCGGTCGAAGAGCGGCGCCAATGGCGTCGGCGATGGCGCCGAGTACTCCGCGGCCGTCGAGGACCTCCTCACGAAGGGGCGCGAAGAGGGCTTCATCACCCACGACCAGATCCTCCAGGCCATTCCGGCGCCCGAGCAGCAGATGGGCGCGGTCGAGGAGCTCTACGCCGCCGCGGAGGAGGCGGGAGTCGAGGTGCTCGACGCCGACAACCAGCCGACCCTCATCGGCGAGCCGGACGAGGACACCGAAACCGAGCCCACGGCGACCGGCGAGAAGCCGAAGGCGGCCGAGGAGGACCTCGAGGCGCTCGCAGCCGACCTCATCGGCATCGACGACCCGGTCCGGATGTACCTCAAGGAGATCGGCAAGGTCGCGCTGCTCACCGCCGAGGAGGAGGTCGTGCTGGCGAAGGCGATCGAGCTCGGCGAGCTCATCGTCGAGGATCCGGCGCGCTCGCTCGTCAACCTCTTCACCTGGGTCACGCTCGATTCGGAGCCGAAGGCCCGCAGCATGGCCGCCATGCGCGCGTTCGACCTCCCGAAGGAGTCGCCCCACGTCACCCACGACGCGATCGACTGGTGGACGATTCGACGCCGCAAGACGATCGAGCCGCCGGCCATCAAGCTCTCGAAGTTCCGCAAGGCGCCGAACCTCGACGACGAGGCTCGAACGCGCCTCATGGAGGGCGAGTCGATCCTCAAGGTCCTGGCCGCCGATCCGCCGCAGGGCATCAAGGACGCCATCCTGTTCGGGGCGACGTATCGGTTCCGGGCGGTCAGCCACGCCGGCTCGAACGAGCTGTACGAGCTCGAGCGCTGGGCACGCGAGACGACGCAGGACATCGTCAGGGAGTACATCGAGACCGGGCACGACAGCGAGTACCTGCTGAGCCTGGGCTACGACCCCTCGATCCCGCTCGACGTGCCGCTCGAGAAGCGCTCCGGCCGCCTGGTCGAGCAGAGCACCGATGCGCGCAAGCGCCTGACCGAGGCGAACCTGCGCCTCGTGGTGTCGATCGCCAAGAAGTACATCGGCCGCGGCATGAGCTTCCTGGACCTCATCCAGGAGGGGAACATCGGCCTCATCCGGGCTGTCGAGAAGTTCGACTACGAGAAGGGCTTCAAGTTCAGCACGTACGCGACGTGGTGGATCCGCCAGGCGATCACCCGCGCCATCGCCGACCAGGCGCGCACGATCCGCATCCCGGTCCACATGGTCGAGACGATCAATCGCCTCATCCGCGTCAGCCGCACCTTGCTGCAGGAGCTGGGTCGGGAGCCGACGGTGGAGGAGATCGCGCGGCGCATGAGCCGCGACGAGATCATCCGCGAGCTGCGCGACAAGCTCCAGCGCGAGCCGACCGAGGAGGAGACCGACGAGCGCGTGGCCGAAGGCC
>DASSBN010000056.1:0-4402 GCA_035698665.1 Gaiellaceae bacterium | reverse complement strand
AACTTCGTCGCCAGCCATGACCGGGTCGAGCTGATCACCTACTACCGCAGCATGCAGGGCTCGTCCTTCGACCTGGCGTACAAGCCGAAGTCCCTGGCTGCCTACAAGCAGTACATCGTCAAGAAGCTCGCTAACTGAGCGCCTGGGTAACGCCTGATTCGGCGAGCGCGGCCTGCGCCGCCGCGAGGCGCGCGAGCGGAACGCGGTAGGGGGAGCACGACACGTAGTCGAGCCCGAGCCGATGGCAGAAGGCCACCGATGCCGGATCGCCCCCGTGCTCGCCGCAGATCCCCATCTTCAGGTCCTTGACCGAACGGGCCCGCTCGACGGCGAGCTCCATGAGCTCCCCCACTCCGCTCTGGTCGAGCGTCTCGAACGGGTTCTGCCGCAGGATCCCGTCGTCGAGGTACTGGGTGAGGAACTTTCCCTCCGCATCGTCGCGCGAGAATCCGAGCGTCGTCTGCGTGAGATCGTTCGTCCCGAAGCTGAAGAAGTCGGCGTGCTCGGCGATCTCGTCGGCGCGGACGCAGGCGCGGGGAAGCTCGATCATGGTCCCGCAGAGATACGCGCCGTCGCCCTCCTCCTCGGCCGTGCGGACCGTCAGCTCCCGCAGGCGCCTCAGCTCCTCGGCGAAGCCCACGAGCGGGTGCATGATCTCGACGATCGGTGCCTCGCCGGTCCGCCCCTCGACAGCAGACGCTGCGCGGATGATCGCCCGAACCTGCATCTCGTAGATCTCCGGGAACATGAGGCCGAGCCGGCAGCCGCGAGTCCCGAGCATGGGGTTGGCCTCGCGCAGCGCCCGGATGCGCCTCGCCATCTCCGGCGATTCGGCTTCGTCGAGCGACGGGAGGAACTCGTGGAGCGGCGGGTCGAGCAGCCTGATCGTCACCGGCAGGCCGGCCATCGCCTCGAAGATCCCCTCGAAATCTTCCTGCTGGAGCGGCAGGAGCCTCGCCAGCGCGTCGCGCCGCTCGTCCTCCCCCGACGCCATGATCATGGCGCGCACGACGGGGAGCCGGTCGTCGGCCATGAACATGTGCTCGGTCCGGCAGAGCCCGATCCCCTGGGCCCCGAACTCGCGCGCCTTCGCGGCGTCGGCGGGGGTGTCGGCGTTCGCGCGCACCTTCAGGCGGCGGATCTCGTCGGCCCAGCCGAGCAGGAGCTCGAAGTCCTCGTTGATCTGGGGCGGAACGAGGTTGACCTCTCCGACGATCACCTCGCCGGTGCCGCCGTCGATCGTGATGACGTCGCCCTCGGCGAGCTCCTCGCCGCCGATCACGAGCCTGCGGTTGTCGAGGTCGATCGTGAGGCCCTCGCAGCCGGCGACGCACGGCTTGCCCATCCCACGCGCGACGACCGCCGCATGTGACGTCATGCCTCCTTGCGCGGTCAGGACGCCGCGCGCCTCGAGGAGGCCGTGGATGTCGTCGGGAGTGGTCTCCCAGCGGACGAGGATGACGGCCTCCCCGCTCTTGCCGCGGTCCTCCGCCGTGTCGGCGTCGAGGACGACCTTCCCGGTGGCCGCGCCCGGCGAGGCGTTGAGTCCCTTCGCCGCGACCTCGAAGTCGGCCTTCGGGTCGATCATCGGATGGAGGAGCTGGTCGAGCTGCTTCGGGTCGATCCTCCCGATCGCCTCCTCCTTCGAGATGAGCCGCTCGTCCACCATGTCGACCGCGATACGGAGCGCGGAGTGGGCCGTGCGCTTGCCGCTTCGCGTCTGGAGGAGGTACAGCCGCCCCTCTTCGATGGTGAACTCGATGTCCTGCATCTCGCGGTAGTGCTCCTCGAGCCGGCGCATCGTCTCCACGAGCTCGGCGTGCGCCTCGGGAAAACGTGCGTCCATCTCGGCGATGGGCTGCGGCGTGCGGATCCCGGCGACGACGTCCTCCCCCTGCGCGTTGGCCAGGAACTCGCCCCACGGGCCGGCCTCTCCGGTCGCCGGATCGCGCGTGAACGCGACTCCCGTCCCTGAATCCTCGCCCTTGTTGCCGAAGACCATCTGGACGACGTTGACCGCGGTGCCGAGGTCGTCCCGGATCCCGTTTGCGCGCCGGTAGACCTGTGCGCGCGGCGTGTCCCAGGAGTCGAAGACCGCGCGGATGGCCGCGGCGAGCTGGTCGCGCGCGTCCTGCGGGAAGTCCTCGCCGGCTTCGTGCTTGTAGATGCCCTTGAACGTCCCGACGAGTTGCTGCAGGTCGTCGGCCGTGAGCTCCACGTCCTGCGACACGCCGCGCTCTTCCTTGAGGGCGGTGATCGCCTCCTCGAACAGGTTGGCATCGACGCCCGCCACGACATCGCCGTACATCTGGATGAGGCGCCGATAGGCGTCGTAGGCGAAGCGGGGATTCTCCGTCGCCCGGGCCAGGCCGTCCACTGCCTCGTCGTTCAGCCCGAGGTTCAGGATCGTGTCCATCATCCCCGGCATGGAGACGGCGGCTCCCGAGCGCACGGAGACGAGCAGCGGGTCGGCCGGGTCGCCGAAACGCTTGCCGGTCGCTTCCTCCAAGCGCGTCATGTGCTCGGCTACCTCGGCCTCGAGGCCCTCCGGAACCTGCCTCCCTGTGCTCATGTAGGCGATGCAGGCCGCCGTCGTCACGGTGAAGCCGGCCGGGACGGGAATGCCGATCGCGGTCATCTCCGCCAGGCCCACGCCCTTCCCGCCGAGGAGCTCGCGACCGAGGTCGGAGCCCTCGGAGAAGTCATAGACGTAGCGCTCGTCCATTCCGGGCGGGATTATCACGCCTCCCTGCCGTCTTGACGGGCTCAAGGCTGCGAGCAAGACTGCCGTCATGCGCCGCATGCCTCTCTGCATTGCCCTGCTGCTCGTCTTCCTGGTCTGTGCACTCGTCGGGGCCGGGTTCTTCGACGGGCACGTCGAGCTCGGCTAGTCCAAACGAGGGAACCCACCCCCGATTACCCCATTCGGTCATGGCGTGTGCCCCGAATGTGCGCCATGGTCCGCGTACCGGGCTCGATCAGACGTGGGGCGCCGCAGCCTACGTCTCGGCCCGAGAAGAGGCGGCTCGGCACCACGGCCGCCTCTGTTATTTAACTCGCGGAGCCTCCCCGTTTGTCCGCAAGCCAGGAGATCAGCCGAATGCCCATCCAGACGGGCGTGAGCAGGACGTAGAAGACCAGGAGACCGAGCGCGAGCAGCACCATCCAGAACGGCCAGTAGTAGAAAGGCACTCTGGGTTTCGCGCTCATGCCCGCGCCTTCGCTCCTTCCAGACGCCGCTGCTCGACGAGCCTGATGATCCGGCGCGCGGTCTCCTCGATCGCCAGGTTGGAGACCTCGATCACCGGGCAGCCGAGGCGGCGGTGGACCTGCTCGGCCCGCTCGAGCTCCTCGTAGATCTCGGCGAGATCGGCGTAACGCCGCTTGGCGCCTCTCATGCCGCGCGCGCGCTCGCTGCGGATCGCGGCCAGGCTCTCGGCGTCGATGGTCACCCCGACGATCTTGCGCGGGTCGACGTCCTCGAGCTCGCGCGGCGGCTCCACTCCGGGCACGATCGGCACGTTGGCCGTCTTGTACCCCAGGTAGCCCAGGTAGATCGAGAGCGGCGTCTTGGAGCTCCGCGACACGCCCACGAGGACGATGTCCGCGTCCTTCAGACCGGCCGCGCCGACACCGTCGTCGAAGCGCACCGCGAACTCGATCGCCTCGATCCGCTTGAAGTAGCTCGAGTCGAGAACCGGCTGGGCGGCCGGAGTCATCGTCGCCGGCTGCCCGGACACACGCGCGACGGCGTCGATCGGGTGACCGAGGAGATCGCAGTAGTGCAGGCGGTACCGGCGGCAGAGCGTCCTCATCGCGTCGCGGAACTCGTTCTCGACGAGCGTGTACATAAGGACGGCGCGCCGTCCACGCGCACGCGCGGCGGCGAGCTGGACGTCGTCGACGCTCGTGATCCGCGGGTGGCGGACGATCTCGAACTCCTCGTCGGGGAACTGGCGCTCGACCGCCTCGGCGAAGCGCGCCGCCGTCTCCCCGGTCGAGTCGGAGATCACGTGGATCTCGACCGGCTCGGTCACCGCGGGATCTGTGCGAGGTCGCCCAGGGCGCCGACGGCATCTCGGACGTCGAGCAGGAGGCGAAGCCTGTTCGCGCGCACCTGGGCGTCCTCGGCCATCACGAGCACCTCGTCGAAGAAGCGGTCGACCGGGGCGCGAAGCTCCGCGGCAGCCGCGAGCGCGATGTCGAACTCCCGCGCCTCGAGGGCGGCTGCGATTCTCGGCGAGGCCCCCGCGACGGCCTCGATCAGCGCGAGCTCGGCCTCGTCGGTTGCGAGCTTCGGATCGAGCTCCGCCGCGGCGCCGTCCGACTTCCCCGCCAGCCGGTTCGCGCGGTCGTACGCGACGTAGGCGCCCTCGAAGTCCTCGGTGTCGGAGGCCGCGGC
>DASSBN010000055.1:0-27895 GCA_035698665.1 Gaiellaceae bacterium | reverse complement strand
AGAGGTTGGTAGGGTTAGGCGGCAGCGCGTCCGGAACTTCGGCTGATCGTCGATCGTCGATCCTCCGGGCGTCTTCGACTGAATGGCCGACGAAACCAACGCTCTTCAAAACGAGGAGGTCCAGCACCTCCTGGAGCGCGGCGAAGCTGCCGGCTTCCTCGAGTCGACCGATATTTCCGAGGTGCTCGACACCCTCGAGCTCGATCCTGCAGACGTCGAGCTCTTCCACCGCGAGCTCGAAGAGCGCTCGATCGAGGTGGTCGAGGTGGTCAAGGAGCCCCCGCGGGAGCCGACGGCTCCTCCGAGGGCCTCGGAGGTCCTGGAGACCACGACGGACGCCCTCCAGCTCTTCCTGCGCGAGATCGGGCGCCATCCGCTCCTGACCGCCGCGGACGAAGTCGAGCTCTCCAAGCGGATCGAGCGCGGCGACATGGAGGCCAAGCGGCGGATGATCGAATGCAACCTCCGCCTCGTCGTCTCCATCGCGAAGAACTACCGCAACCAGGGTCTTCCCTTCCTCGACCTCATTCAGGAGGGCATGTTCGGGCTCATCCGCGCTGTCGAGAAGTTCGAGTGGCAGCGCGGCCTGAAGTTCTCCACCTATGCGACCTGGTGGATTCGCCAGGCCGTCGCTCGCGCGATCGCGGATAAGGCGCGGACGATCCGCGTGCCCGTGCACGTCGTCGAGCGGATGCAGAAGATGCATCGCGCGGAGCGGCATCTCTGGACGCAGCTCGCCCGCGAGCCGACGCTCGAGGAGATCGCGCACGAGGCGGGCCTCCCACTCCAGCAGGCGATCGAGGTGAGAGCCGCGGCCCGCGCCTCCACGAGCCTCGACCAGCCCATCGGCGAGCAGGAGGATGCGGTCTTCGGCGATCTCGTCGCCGGCGAGGAGCCGCTACCGGAGGAAGAGACCGAGCGGCGCCTGCAGAAGGAGGCGCTCGACCGCGCCCTCGACTCGCTGCCCGAGCGCGACCGGCGCGTCCTCGAGCTTCGCTACGGGCTCGGCGGCGAGGAGCCGCACACCCTGGAGCACATCGGCCGCCGCCTCGGGATCACGCGCGAGCGCGTGCGCCAGATCGAGATCGAGTCGCTCTCGCGGCTGGCGTCCCTGCGCGAGATCGACGCCGTAGCCAGCCGCTAGCGGCCGGCGTCTCAAAGCCTCCAGAATCCCTCTTCCCCGCAGAGGCAAACCCGAGCCCGAATTCGGTCTCGAAGGGCGCCAGAGCGCCCGTGAGGGCCTCCGACGCTACTCGGCGCGGAGATAGAGGCGCAGGTCCGGCGCCGCGGCCTGGAGCTCGCGGAGGGCGCGGGACTCGAGCTGGCGCACCCGCTCGCGCGTGACGCCGAGCTCGGTGCCGACCTCCTCGAGGGTCTTCGGTGTGGCGCCGGCGAGGCCGAAGCGGAGCTCGAGCACGTGGCGCATGCGATCGGAGAGCTTGTCGAGAGCGAGCTGGAGCTCGACGCCGCGCAGGAGCTCGGCGAGCACGAAGTCCGGCTGCTCGGCGTTGACGTCCTCGAGCATGTCGCCGTAGATGGAGTCACCGTCGCCGACCGGGGTCTCGAGGCTGACGGGATCCTCGACGAGGTCGAGCAGCTCGTTGACGCGCTTGACCTCGAAGCCGCTCTCCTTCGCGATCTCGTGCGGAAGCGGATCGCGGTTGAGCTTCTGGGTGAGGACGCGGCGGGCGCGCATGACGCGCCGCACCTGGTCGACCACGTGCACGGGGAGTCGGATCGTCCGGCCCTGGTCGGCGATCGCCCGCGTGACCGCCTGGCGGATCCACCACGTGGCGTACGTGGAGAGCTTGTAGCCCATCTTGTAGTCGAACTTCTCCACCGCCCGGATGAGGCCGAGGTTGCCTTCCTGGATCAAGTCGAGGAGCGGCACGCCCGAATTGACGTAGTTCCGCGTGATCGACATGACGAGCCTGAGGTTCGACTCGATGAGCTTCTTCTTGGCCTCCTCGTCGCCCGCATCCTTGCGCCGGGCGAGCTCGCGCTCTTCCTGAGCGGTCAGGAGCGGGCCGTCCCCGATCTGGCGGACGTAGAGCTTGAGCGGATCCTGGGTCGGTCCGGCGACGAACTTCTCGCGCGCCTCTTCCTTCTCGTCGTCGTCGACCGGCGCGTCGAGCGCAGCCGGGTCCGCGACGAGCTCGAGCTTCGGGTCCTCGGTGTCCGAGGCTTCGGGATCGGGCTCTGGTTGCGGCAGCTTGGAGACTGGGCGCTGTCCCACGAGGCGTCTATCGGCCTCGAGCCGAGCCGCCTTGAGGAGCACCACCGATACGAGGGATGCGGCTCGGTGGGCCCCGAACCGATGGCTATAGTGGTCACCTTGTGCGGCATTGCGGGATATAGCCTCAGCGACTCGAGTCGGGTCGACCCAACCCTCGCTACTCAGATTCTCATGGCCGCGATCTCCGAGCGGGGATCGGACGCTGCCGGCTACTGCTACCGCGGCCCCGACGTCGCACTCGCGATCCACAAGCAGCGTTCGGGAGCGAGCAGGCTCCTCGACGCGATTCGGGTGCCGTCGAAGGCGCGCCAGGGCCTCGTCCACGTCCGCGACTACACGAAGGGCCATCCCAGCCTCGAGGCCAACAACCATCCGATCCGACACGGAGCGGTGGTCGGGATCCACAACGGGATCATTCGCAACGACGAGGAGATCTTCGCCGAGTACGGCTTCGAGCGCGCTGCGCCACGCATGACCGTCGACTCGGAGGCGATCTTCGCGCTCATGGAGCGCGAGCGGAGCTCCGCGAAGGCGCTCGATCAGCTCTACGGCTCGATGGTGACGGCGTGGATGGACGAGCGCGAGCCCGAGGTCGTGTATCTCGCCCGCGGGATGGGCAGGCCGCTCTGGGTCGGCGAAGGGCGCAACGAGCTCTTCTTCGCTTCCACGAAGGCGGCCCTCGACCTCGTCGAGAGCTACGCAGGCGTCTCGCTCGTGAGCCGCGAGATCTCCGAGGGCACGTTCCTCTGCGTGAGTGGGGGCCACGTCGCCGCGACCGAGTCCTTCCGGCCGGACATGGCCTTTACCGAGGCGCCGCTCCCTTCCGTGCGCGCGCCGGAAGAGCACCGCTCCTGCCTTGCGCTCCTCGCGTTGCTCGCCGCGCCCGCCGGCGCCCGCTAGGGCGTTTCCGCCAGGCGCCGCTCCACCTTCGCGAGGAACGCAGCCCACGCGCCTTTACGGCCGCCGAAGAGCCGGTAGACCTGCCACTCGCTCGCGAGCTGGGGTTCGCTGCACCTCGCGCGCGCCCAGTCCTCGAAGCTCGGCAGTCGCCGCAGCCGTCTCGCGAGCGCGACGCCGTCGTCCACGGCGCGCTCGGCCCGTTCCTGCGGGCGCGGAACGTCGAACCCGGCCGCGCGGAGGGCGGCGCGAAACGAGCCGAACGTCTGCCAGTAGAGGGACTTGGACGGCATCGAGGTCCGCCGCCGGGCGAGATCGGCGCCCGTCGGGGTCCTCCCCAGCTCGGCGCCGAGCTCGCGGAGCTGCTGGAGAAGCTCCTCGCGCGTCGCGAACCGGCGGGCGACCAGGCCCGCCCTGCGCTTGGCGCGATTCCAGCTTCCGAACCGCGTGACGAGGGTCTGCGGATGCGGCTTCGCTCCCGGATCGAGCGTGAACTCGCGCATCGTCGGCGAGCGTCCGAGGCGCTTCGCGCAGCCTCGGAGCTCCTGCAGAAGCATCTCGTCGGTGTAGCGCTGCGACCGGGCCATGGCGGTCGCCGAACAGGATAGAGCAGGCTAGACGGCGCGCAAGAAGCTTAGGCCGTGGCGATGAGCTTCGAGGGCGGCTCGGTCTCGCCGGGCTCCTCGGTGTGCAGCAGGCGTTCGAGCGCCGATACGCACCGCGGGCAGAACTGCTTCCCGGAGCCGCGGCGAAGCTCGTCGAGTGCTTCGTCCGCCGGACGGGCCGCGCGGTAGATGCGCGTCGTCAGCATCGAGTCGAGCGCGTCGGCCACGTGGATGATGCGTGCGCCGAGGGGGATCTCCTCGCCGGCGATGCCGTCCGGATAGCCGGTGCCGTCGAAGCGCTCGTGGTGGTGGCGGATCGCCGGAACCGCGTCCTGGAGGAAGCCGAGGCGGTCGATGATGCGCGCGCCCTCGTCCGCGTGGCGCTGCATGAGCGCCCACTCGTCCGGGGTCAGGCTCGCCGGCTTCAGGAGGATCGCATCCGGGATCGCCAGCTTGCCGATGTCGTGGAAGAGCGCGGCGTGGCCGAGGAGGTCGAGCTCGGCCTGCGAGAGCCCGAGCTCGCGCCCGATGGCGAGGGCGAGCTGCTGGACGCGGCGCGAATGGCCTGCGGTGTAGGCATCCCGCGCGTCCACCGTCGCCGAGAGGCTCTCCATCGCCGCGGTGGAGCGCTCCTTCAGGAGCCGGTTCGCCTGCTCGAGCGAGACGTTCTGCTGCCGGATGGTCTCTGCGGCCTTCCGGAGCTTCTTCGTCGAGCGCTCGGTATGGCCGAGGTAGGCGGCCATCGTCTTGCGCATGAGGAAGAGCGGGAGGACGAAGACCGCGAGGCCGTAGAGGCCGATGGCCGAGTAGGCGAGTGCGATCGCCCCGCCGACCGCGCCGAAGGCGACGTAGTGCGGCAGGAGCCACGAGAAGCGCTCGTTCCACACGCTCCTCCACTTGTCGTGCCCTTCGAGGGCCATCGCGCCCGAGAGGAGGCCCGTGTTGACGACGAAGTACGCGCCGCCGGCGACGAGGCCGGCCGCTGCGATGACGAGCTCGCCGGTGCGGGTCTCGTTCGAGCCGATGCTGAAGACGGCGGCTGCGGCCAGCGATGCGAGGCTGAGCGCGCCGACGTTGAAGCAGACGTAGTACCACGCGTCCCTGCGCGAGCTCCATTCGACCGCGACCGTCGCAACCGCGAGCGGCAGCGCCGCTCTGGGGCCGAAGAGCGCTGCGCCTGCAAGGGCGCCGACCGCGCTGACCGAGATGGAGCCAGCCTCCATCTCGAGCGAGAGCGCCTGGCCGCCGCCGACGAGGATGATGATCGCGATCAGGCCGATGAGGTTGTCGTTCGTGCCGAGGAAGGCCCCGGCGATGCCGGCGCCGATGCCGGCGATCGAGACGAGCGCGACGAGCGCGGCGACGGGCGGTGAGAGTGCGAGGAAGTGTGGGCGGCCGGGCGTGTGCGGGCGCGGCTGCTGCTCACGTCGCTCGCTCGCACGCTGCTCCGGGATGGCGCGGGAGACGACGGACGCGTACTCCCCGTCCTCCGGGACGGCGGCGAGCCTCGCCGGACGCTCCGTCGGCGTGAGGAGCAACGGCTCGGAGCTCGCGCCCTGGACGCGGTTTCGCCCCTGCAGCTTCGCGCGGTAGACGGCGAGGTCGGCCTGGTGGATGAGCTCGTTCGGGTCGATGCCGTCCTTCGGGAAGCCCGCGACGCCGAGGGAGATCGTTGCGCGGATCGGCTCGCTCGAGGTTTCCACCTCGAAGCGGCCGTCCGCAACGGCCCGCCGGATGCGCTCGGCGATCTCGAGCGCCTGCTCCGGCGGGGTCTCCGGCAGGAGGATGGCGAACTCCTCGCCGCCGAACCGGGCCGGGATGTCGTAGTGGCGAAGCTGCTTGCGGAAGACCTCCGCGATGCCCTTGAGCACGGCGTCGCCGGCCAGGTGGCCGTAGGAGTTGTTGATGTCCCTGAGAAGGTCGAGGTCGGCCATGATGATCGACATCGGCCGGTCCATCCGCCCCGCGCGCGCCAGCTCCTCGCGGAGCTCGGCGGCGAAGTAGCGGGCGTTGAAGAGGCCGGTCTTGGGGTCGACGCGGGCCTCCTCCTGGAGGGCGGGGACGCTCAGCGAGCGGTGAATCAGGAGGAGCGGGGCGACGGCGGTCGGAAGGAGCCAGGGATTCCACGTCCAGATGGCCGCGAACGCGACGCCGAGCGCGGCGAGGACGAAGTCGGTGGAGAGGCTCTCCGACGAGAAGAGGCCGGTTTCCCGCAGCGTGTGCCCGCGCGCGAAGTGGAGCATGGTCGCGAGGAGCACGTGGTTCAGGGCGACGAAGACGACGGAGGCTGCGAGCCCGGCGAGGGCGAACGTCACATCCGGGTTGAGATCCCAGCTCTCGACGATGTACACCGCCCCCCACGCCGCGAGCCCGTTCAGCGTGTAGTTCGCGATGTTGAAGCCCTGGATGTACCAGGGGTAGCGAACCTTCAGCCACTCCGGGATGTGCTGCACGACGCCCATGAGCGCGACGAGCTCGGGCGGAAGCAGCATGGCCGCGGGGATGAGGAAGACGATCGTCGTGTGGTAGCTCTGGTCGCGGGGCGTGCGCACGACGAAGAGCTGCGCCACGGCCGCGCACGAGGCGAGCACGAGGAAGGTCGGCCAGCCGTGCGTTCCGGGCTTCAGGTGCGAGAGCGGAACCAGAGCCGCGGCGATCGCGATGGCGGCGACGGTGAAGAGGTAGGCCTTGGCCTGGCGCGAGAGCGTTTCTTCGGGCGGTTCGGGCCCGCTACGGCGCTCGGATGCGCCAAATTCGCTCGAAATTGCGCTCATCTATGTCACTCCAGGGGACGCCATGCGTCGAAGGACGCTCCGTTCCACGCGCATGCGTGGGGCCGCAGAGCCATAGCTGCAAGGTACGACTTGCAAAACAGGGCAGCGTCCCCCGTTTGAGGGACGCCCCGAACCCCTGTGCAAATTCCCCCGAAAGGGTGAGCCCGCGCCGTGCCGGGCGTCTGACTCAGCGTCCCAGCGTCACGGCAGCGGGAGCGCCGTCGTATCGGCTGGATCGACGAGCCCGAGGTCGGCGGCGAACTGCGCGAGCTCGGCTTCGTCCAGGTACTCGCCCTCGGCGGACGGCGCCTCGGTCTCGGCGTTGTCCGCCCAGGAGGCCGAGGCCCAGGACGCGCTCGCCCACGAAGCCGCGGACTGCGAGTCGCTCGCCCAGGAGGCCGAGGCCCACGAGGCGGAGGCCCACGAGGCGCTCGCCCAGCTGGCCGAGCTCCAGGACGCGGAGGCCCAGGAGGCGTCCGACCAGGAGGCCGAGGCCCAGGACGCGTTCGCGGAGGCCGTGCTGGCCCAGCTGGCTGCGTCGAAGGTCTTGCCGCCGGAGATGTCACTCGTCACGAACTTGTTCAGCGCCGCGTTCGGGTTCGGGGCGCTCGAGAGCGCGACCGCCTTCGCGACGTCGACGATGCCGACGCCCTGCGAGAGCGGCGCTGCGTTCGGCGTCCGGCTCGCGGTCACCATGAGCGCGCCCTTGACCTGATCCGGCGTCCAGGTGGGATGCGCCGAGAGGATCTGGGCCGCTGCGCCGGCGACGACCGGAGCTGCGAACGACGTGCCCGAGAGCTGGATGTAGCCGGGGGCGACGACGCTCGCGGGCTTCTCGGCCACAAGGGTCGAGGTCGTCGGCACGGGGCCGATCATGAAGCGGCCGGGAGCGCCGACGTCGGGCTTCGCGAAGCCGTCCAGCGTGTAGCCGTATGCAGACCACGGCGCTGCGAGATCGTCGTTCGTCGAGACGGAGCCGTCGACGTCGTCCGCTCCGACCGTGATCACGAACGGATCGTTGCCGGGCGCGAAGGGAACGCCGCTCGGCTTGCCGTCGACGCCGTAGTTGCCCGCGGCTACGACGACGACCACGCCGTTGAACCAGAGCCGCTCGACCGCCTGGTCCAGCGGGTCGTACATGAAGCTGTTCGGCTGCGAGGAGTGCAGCGAGAAGTTCGCGACGCGGATGCCGTACTTGTCCTTGTTCTGCAGGATCCAGTCCGCCGCGCCGATGACGTCGCGCGTCATGGCCATGCCGTTGTCGTCCATGACGTCGATCGACACGAGCTTCGAGGCAGGGGCCGCGCCGGCGTAGCCGTCGCCGGAGCCCGCTGCGATGCCGGCCACGAAGGTGCCGTGGCCGCGGCCGTCGCCGGCGGAGTTGCCCGCGAGCGAGGTCATGTTCACCTGGGCGACGACCCTCCCGCCGAAGTCGGGGCGCGAGGCGTCGATGCCCGAGTCGACGACCGCGATCGTCGGCGTCGCGGCCGAGGTCCCGTTCGCCCAGAACTTCTGGACGCCGGAGACGAACGGCCAGCGCTGCTTGTTCGTGAGGGTCCCTGCGAGCTGCATCGGAGAATCCGTCGTGATCGCGGCGATGCCGTTCTTCGAGACGAGGTGGAGGATCTGCGCCCCGGTCAGGTTCGCCGCGACGCCGTTCACCGAGAGGAACTGGCGCTTGATGCCCTTCGCCGCGCTCCGCTCGCCGCTCCTGAGCTCGTTCTTGACCACGGAGGCGATGGCGCCGGTCGACTTGTCGGGGTCTCCCTGGATGATGACGTTGAAGGTCTGCGAGGGATGGGCCTTCGCCGAGGCGAGCAGGCCGGGCGTCGTGTACGCGTACCTGGACGAGGCGCTCGCAGCCGTCGAGGCCGTCAGCGCCAGCGCAACGATGACGAACGAGACGAAGCCGCGTCCGCCCTTCCCCCAGAGCGCGCTCGAGCGCGTCTCACTCTTCGACGGCTTGCCCCAGAGGGCGCTCTGCCGAAGTCCTCCGTACCTACCGCGATCGAGCCGCATCAAGTTCTCCCTGTCCCTTTCCCTCGCTCACCGGAAGGCCGCAAGGCCAGGTGAGGTTTGAACGCCAGACAGGAAGCTAGGGCCTCGGAAAAGAAAGAGCCTCCCCCTTTTGTGGGAGAGGCTCCGAATTTCACTCGTTCGGGGGATCAGCGTCCTAGCATCGCGCGGCCCGCCCCTACGCTGCCCACGAGGCGGCTGCCCAGCTCGCCGCGTTCCAGGAGGCCGCGGCCCAGGAAGCGGCTGCCCAGCTGGCCGCGTTCCAGGAGGCCGACGCCCAGCTCGCCTGCGCCCAGGAGGCGCTGGCCCACGAGGCCTGGTTCCAGGAAGCGTTTGCCCAGGAGGCCTGACTCCAGGAGGCCTGGTTCCACGAAGCCTGGTTCCAGGAGGCGTTTGCCGTGGCCGAGTTCGCCCAGCTGGCCGAGTCGAAGACAAGGCCGCCGGTGCCGTCCGAGCCGACGTAGGCGTTGAGGCCGAGGTTCGGGTTCGGCGGGTTGGTGACGTCGAACGCGCCCTTCGCGTTGACCTCGCCGACGCCGAGCGCCATGCCGGCCGCGGTCGCCCGCGCGGAGACCATGAGCGCGCCCTTGACCTTGTCCGGCGTCCAGCTCGGGTTCTTCGCCAGGATCAGGGCCGCCGCGCCCGAGACCACCGGTGCGGAGAACGACGTTCCGGACATCCACATGTAGCCGGGTGCCGTGACGCGAGCGGGTGCCTCGAGCGGCATCGTCGCGGTGGCGGGCACCGGGCCCACGAGCTGGCGTCCGGGAGCGCCGATGTCGGGCTTCGCGAAGCCGTCCAGCGTGTAGCCGTAGGCCGACCACGGAGCCACGGTGTCATCGGCGCTGGTGTATCCCGTGCCGTTCGTGTCGCTCGCGCCGACCGAGATGATGAACGGGTCGTTGCCGGGCGCATAGGCGACCGTCGTGGGATTGCCGTTGTCGCCGTAGTTTCCGGCCGCCGCGACGACGACGACGCCGGAGAACCAGAGCTTCTCGACCGCCTTGTTCAGCGGGTCGTACATGAAGCTCCCGGCGACCGTCGACTGCAGCGACAGGTTCGCGACGCGGATGTTGTACGTCTTCTTGTTCGCGAGGATCCAGTCGGCCGCCGCGATGACGTCGCTCGTCATCGCCATGCCGTTGTCGTCCATCACGTCGATCGAGACGATCGGGGCCGTCGGAGCAGCGCCCGCGTACCCGGCCTTCGAGCCCGCGGCGATGCCGGCCACGAAGGTGCCGTGCCCGCGGCCGTCGCCGGGCGAGTTCGGGAGCAGGTTCGTCATGGTGACCGACTTCACGACCCTGCCTCCGAAGTCGAGGCGTCCGGCCTGCACACCGCTGTCCACGACCGCGATGGCCGGGACGTTGAGCGGCGCGAGCGCCTGTCCGACGTAGAAGTCCGACACGCCGGCCGAGTCAACCCAGCTCTGGTCGTTCGTGTACTGGGCGGACAGGCGGATCTTCGAATCGAGCGTGATCGCGAGAATCCCGGGCCGCTTGGCCAGGTCGACGATCTGCGCGCCGGTGAGCTGAGCCGAGACGCCGTTCACGCTCGTGAACGCCTTCCTCACGCCCTTCGCCTTGCCGGGCCGCGCAGCCGTCGAGTTATTGACGGACTGTGCGACCGCGGAGCTCTTCGTTCCGCGGCTGCCCTGGACGATGACGGAGAAGACCTGCTTCGGATGCGCCTGCGCCTCGGTCATGAGGCTCGCGGGCACGAGCGCGCGCGCAGCCTGTACCGAGCGACCACTGCCTGCGGTTGCAGCAACCGGTGCGGACAGGATGGCGACGAGCGCCAGAATGACGAAACCACGTCCGGGCTTGCCCCAGAGCGCGCTCGAACGAGACTCGCCCTTGGGCTTACCCCAAAGCGCACTGCCTCGCAATGTGCCCCTTGTGCCGCTGCCTTGCCGCATAGTGGTCGTTCCTTTCCTCCGCGCAACGCCGCGCGGGCCGCAGTTGGAATTCAGTCCCAATGATCGGCCGCTCCGCGCATTCGGCCTCCCTTGTTCGGGTGAGAGCCGCGGAAGTTCACTCGTTCGGGGGAACAAAAGGCGCCCGTAGACTGGCTTCCGTGCGGCTCCGAGCAGAAATCGCCTTTGCCCGCGCCGCGGGGCGGCTCTCCAGGCTCGCCGGCAGGGGCGGCGGAACGACGATTCCCGGGAAGATCCTCGCCACGGTGGACCCGGCTGCGCTCGGCAAGCTGGCCCGGCGCCTGCCGTTGGGCTCGGCGATCGTCTCGGCCACGAACGGGAAGACGACGACAGCCGCGATGGTGGCCGAGATCGTCGGCGGCCGGGTCGAGCTGGCGCACAACCGTGCCGGCGCAAACCTCGTCTCCGGCGTCGCCTCCGCCCTCCTCGCCGCAGATGGAGCCGACCTGGGCCTCTTCGAGGTCGACGAAGGCGCGTTCCCCGACATCGCGGGGCGCATCCGTCCGCAGGCGGTCTGCCTCGGCAACCTCTTCCGGGACCAACTCGATCGCTACGGCGAGCTGGAGCACATCGCAGAGCGCTGGCGCGGCGCTGTCGCAGACCTCGATCCCGCCGCCTGGACGGTCGTGAACGCAGACGATCCGCTTCTCGCCGACATCGCCCGCGGGCGCGCAGAGGCCGTTCGCTTCGGGATCGACGACCCGTCCGTCGCCCGCGAGCGGCTCCCCCACGCCGCCGACTCGAAGTACTGCCGCACCTGCGGAGCCCCGTACGACTACGCGGCCGCCTACGTCGGCCACCTCGGCGACTACCGGTGCCCCCATTCCCACGAGTCGCGCGGGCCGCTCGACGTTACGGCAAAGTCCATCGAGCTCAGGGGTCTCGAGGGCTCATCCTTCGATCTCGTCACGCCGGAAGGAACGCGGCGCGTCTCCCTCTCGCTGCCCGGGCTCTACAACGTCTACAACGCCCTGGCCGCCGCCTCGCTCTCCCTCGTCCTCGGCGCTGGGCTCGACGATATCGAGAGCGGACTAAGCCGCTTTCAAGCGGCCTTCGGGCGCTTCGAGCGCATCACGGCGGGCGAGCGCTCGGTCCTGCTTCTGCTCGTGAAGAACCCGGCCGGGGCGAACGAGGTCGTGCGCACGCTCGTCGACGCGGGTGCGCCGGCGCGCCTCCTGATCGCCCTGAACGACGAGATCGCCGACGGGCGCGACGTCTCCTGGATCTGGGACGTCGACTTCGAGCCGCTCATCGGATCCCTGCAAGAGCTCGTGGCAACCGGCGCGCGGGCGGACGAGCTCGCGCTCCGCTTCAAGTACGGCGGCCTGGACCCGGCGAAGATCACGCTCGTGCCGGACCTCGGCGCCGCGCTCGGCTATGGCGTCGAAACCACGCCGGCGGGCGGCGAGCTCGTCGTTCTCCCGACCTACACGGCCATGCTCGCGCTTCGTCACATCGCATCCGAGCAGGGCCTCGTTCGGCCGTACTGGGAGGAGGCGCTGGCATGAAGCTCGTCGTCGGGCACCTCTATCCCGAGTACCTCAACATCTATGCGGACCGAGGCAATATCGCCGTTCTCGAGCGCCGGACGGCGTGGCGGGGCATCGAGCTCGACTACCGGACGATCGGCCTCGGGGACGCGGTTCGCCCGGGCGAGCACGACCTCTACTACGTCGGAGGCGGCCAGGACCGCGAGCAGGCCCTCATTGCGCCGGATCTCGCTGCGAAGGGCCCCGCGCTCATCGACGCCGTCGAGGCGGGAGCGGCGTTTCTCGCCGTTTGCGGCGGCTATCAGCTGCTCGGCCGCTTCTATCGCGACCGCTCGGGCGCGGAGCTCCCCGGGATCGGCCTCTTTCCGCACCACACGATCGCCGGCGAGCGGCGCATGATCGGGGACGTCCTCCTCGAGTGCGAGCTCGACCCGGGCAACACGAGGACCCTGGCCGGGTTCGAGAACCACGCTGGGCGCACGTATCTCGACGAGCGCGCGGAGCCGCTCGGGCGCGTCGTCTCCGGCTTCGGGAACAACGGCAAGGACGGCTTCGAGGGCTGCCGCGTCGCCGGGGCCGTCGGCACGTACCTTCACGGCCCGCTCCTTCCGCGGAACCCCTGGCTCGCCGACTGGCTGATTGCCCGCGCGCTGAGCCGGAATCTCGGTGAGACGCCCGCGCTGGAGCCGCTTCCCGACGATCTCGAAGCATCCGCGCACACCGTCTCGTCCGAGCGGGCGCGAAGCCGCGGCGGCCGCTTCTAGGCGCTTCGGGCCTTGCGGCGCCGGCGCGCCGCGGCCTGCGTCGCTCGGTCGGCGCAGTAGTGGCAGCAATACCGGCGGCTTCGGTTCCGCGAGCGGTCGACGAAGACGCAGCAGCACGGCGAGGCCGCGCAGCGGCCGAAGCGGCTCCACCCTTCCTGTTCGATCACTCCGAGGAGGGCGACGGAGGTCTTGCCGGCGAGCTCGGTCGCGAGCGACCGCTCCTCCTCCCCGTAGCGGAACTCCCAGTGCCCGTTTCCGCGCTCGAGCCGGGGAATGGCTCGCGCCTCGCGCGCGAGCGCGTTCAACTCGCGGACGGCCGCCGCATCGTTCTCCGACTCGAACGCGCGCCGGAGGCGGTCCCGCACCCGGCGGATCGGGGCGAGGTCGGCCTCCTCTGCCCTCTCGGCCTGCTCCCGGAGCCCGAACTCGCGCAGGATCAGACGCAGGAGCTCGACGTCGTCGAGCTGCTCCTGCGGATCGTGGATCGCGTCCCAGGTATTGACCAGGGCGACGGCCAGCGCGATGGAGTCTCGTTCGTTCGGAAGGACCACTGGACTTTTCTCCGCAATCAGTCTAACTTCGTCAGCACCGTAACGTCCTTTAGGACTGATGGCTGTCGACCACCGAGAGATCGCCCTGCCCCATGGAGAGCTCGGCGCCGAGAGCACGGGACCCTCGGCGGGGGCGCCCGTCCAGAGGTCAGGGCTCTGGCGCGACGCCTTCGTCCGGTTCTCCCGCAACCGCGCAGCCGTGGCCGCAGTTGCCATCTTCGGCCTCATCGTCCTCTACTGCGTGGTCGTCCCCTTCGTCTCGCCATACGACCCGAACGCGGTCAACTTCAAGGACGCCTACCTCCCCGTGAGCCTCGAGCACCCGTTCGGGACGGACAAGTTCGGCCGCGACCTCTTCACGCGCATCGCGGTCGGCGGGCGGATCTCGATCGCGATCGGGTTCGCCGGCACGATCGCGATCATGACCGTCGGCGTCGTCTACGGATCGATCGCCGGCTTCCTCGGGGGAGCCGTGGACGACGTCCTCATGCGCCTCCTCGACGCCCTCTACGGCCTCCCCTACCTCCCCTTCGCCATCATCACGACCCAGATCCTCTCTCCGAGCGGCGAGGTCACCTTCTGGACGATGGTCGCGGCGCTGACCGTCGCGAGCTGGCTCACGACCGCTCGCATCGTGAGAGGCCAGGTGACGACGCTGAAGCAGAACGAATACGTGAGCGCCGCCCGCGCCGTCGGTGCGCGCTGGTACCGGATCCTCACGCGCCACCTGCTGCCGAACACGCTCGGGGTGCTCATCATCGCGGCTTTCCTCGACCTCCCCGGGGTCGTCCTCGGGGAGGCGTTCCTCTCATTCATCGGGCTCGGGATCAACCCGCCGACGGCTTCCTGGGGCTCGATCGCCCAGGACGGGCGGGCCGCGTTCGTCCTCCACCCCCTGGTTCTTTTCGTCCCGAGCCTCGCGATCGCGACGCTCGTGCTCTGCGCGAACTTCATCGCGGACGGCCTCCGGGACGCGCTCGATCCCCGCACCCGCGCCGAGCGCGCGTAAGCACGCGGCTCACTTTCGTATCATCGGGGCGGAACCCGGGAGGCGGGCACGCTCAAGCGCAAATCCAAGATCTCGGTGGACGAGGAATGGCGCCGCGTCCTGACCGGTGAGCAGCGCGGACATTTCTGCTGGAACCCGACGGTCCGGCGCATCAGCCGCGCGATTCCCTCGGACCCGCGCTGCAAGCTCTGCGACACGCCGTTCGGGAGTCCCGGCAACATCCTGCGCTTCCTGGGCTTCGGCCCTTCCCGCATCAACCGCCGGATCTGCAGCGCGTGTATTCACGAGCTCGAGAAGCGGCCAGGCGGAGCGGAGGTCGAGGCGACGTTCCTCTTCGCAGACGTCCGCGGTTCGACCGCGCTTGCCGAGCGTGTCGGCGCCGAGCAGTTCCGCGGCCTCATGGCGCGGTTCTACACGGAGGCAGCCGCGGCCGTCGATTCGCGGAACGGGATCGTGGACAAGTTCGCGGGCGACGAGCTCGTTGCGCTCTTCATTCCGGGCTTTGCAGGCGATGACCACGCCGCGGACGCCGTCGAAGCCGCCCGCGAGCTTCTCCATCGCACCGGGCACGACGAAGGCGAGCCCTGGCTCCCCGTCGGAGCCGGCGTGCATCTCGGAACCGCCTACATCGGCACCGTCGGCGAGGACGAGGCGCTCGACTTCACGGCGCTCGGGGACCCGGTCAACACGGCGGCCCGCCTCGCGGGTGTCGCCGCAGCGGGTGAGATCCTCGTGTCGAGTGCCGCGGCGGAGGCCGCCGGCGTCGAGACGACCGGGCTCGAGACGCGCAGCCTCGAGCTACGCGGGCGCTCGGAGGCTCTCGAAGCCGTCGTCTTGAGCTTGGCGGCTCAGGGCGCCCACATCGCGCCGAGGTAGACCACGGGGTCTCCCGGCTCCCAGCGCTCGAGAAAGCGCTGGATGGGCGGATGGACGGGCAGGCCGAGCAGCTCTTCGCCTCCGAAGAGCCGGTGGCCGCGGATCGCGGCGTCCTTCGAAGTGACCGCTTCGAGGGAGCGGCCGCCGAGATACCCGGCGAAGACGATGTGGACGACGTGCTTGGCCCCGTGCGGCGCGATCGACTCGACGAGCGCGATCGGGCCTTCGAGCGGCAGGTCCTCGTCGATCCCGCACTCCTCGGCGAGCTCGCGCTTCAGCGCCTGCAGAAGGGTCTCCCCCGCGTCGACGCCCCCGCCGGGGAGCATCCAGTACTGCCTGCCCGGCTTCTCCTGGCGGATGAGGAGGATCCGGCCCTCGCGCCGGAGGACGGCGGAGACCCTGATTCTCGGCTCCATCACACGGCTTGCGACGAGCCGAAGCCGCGCACGCCCCGCTCGCTTCCGGGCAGCTCGTCCACCTCGCGGACGGCAATCTCCGGAACGGGCAAAACGACGAGCTGGGCGATCCTTTCGCCCGGCTCGGCGACGAACGTCCTCTCGCGATCGGTGTTCAGGAGCACGACCTTGATCTCGCCGCGATAGCCCGAATCGATGAGGCCCGGCGAGTTGACGACCGCGATCCCGTGCCGGGCGGCGAGGCCCGACCGCGGTTGGACGAAGCCTGCATACCCCTCGGGGATCGCCACTGCGAGCCCCGTCCCGACGAGCGCTCGCTCGCCCGGGCCGAGCCGGACCTCGTCGCACGCGGCGAGGTCGAGGCCGGCGTCTCCCTGGTACGCCCGGTCCGGCACGCGCGCATCCTCGCGGAGGCGCTGGATCTCGAGCTCGATCACCGTCCGCGCGCTTTCGCGCTCGCCGCCGGCTCGGCGACGAGGTACGGCGCGAACCGCGACACCTCGCGCTGGGGGAGCTGGGCGAGGACGATGACCCCTTCCGCCGTGTCGACTCGCTCGTCGATCGGCGCTCCGAGCTCGTAGAGCTCTGCCAGGATGCGGCCCTCCTCGTAGGGAACGAGGAGGCGCACCGGTCGCAGCCGCTCGGCAAACCGTCCTGCAATGCGGGTTTTCAGCTCGTCCAGTCCCTCCCCGGTGAGGGCCGAGACCTGCAGCGCGCCGGGAAAGCGGTTGGCGAGACGGCGTCGCCGCAGCGGGTCGACCGCGTCGATCTTGTTCAGGACGAGCTCGACCGGAAGCTCGGATCCCCCGATCTCCGCGAGGACGGCCTCGACGGCCGAGATGGTCTCGTCGAGGTGCTCGTCCGAGGCCGCTGTATCGGCGACGTGGAGGACGAGGTCGGAGGTGAGGGTCTCCTCCAGGGTTGCCGCGAAGCCCTCCACCAGCTGGTGCGGCAGGCGGCGGATGAAGCCGACGGTGTCCGTGACCAGGTAGGGCCGGCCTTCGTGCGAGAAACCTCGCGTTGTCGGATCGAGCGTCTCGAAGAGACGGTCGTCCACCGAGACCGATGCGTCGGTGAGCGCGTTCAGGAGCGTCGACTTGCCGGCGTTCGTGTAGCCGGCGAGCGCGACGACCGGCGTCTCCGCACGGCGCCGGGCCTTGCGCTGCGTGTCCCGGCGCCGTTCGAGCTCCTTCAGGCGCCGGCGCAGCTGGCCGATCCGGCGGCGGGCGAGCCGACGGTCGGTCTCGAGCTGCGACTCGCCGGGGCCCCGCGTCCCGATTCCACCGCCGAGGCGCTCGAGGTGCTGCCAGAGCCCGCGCATCCGCGGGAGGTTGTATTGGAGCTGGGCCAGCTCGACCTGGAGCTTGCCCTCGGCGCTCGTGGCGTGCTGGGCGAAGATGTCGAGGATGAGCTGCGTGCGGTCGACCACGCGCAGCTTGAGCTCGTCCTCGAGCCTGCGCTGCTGGCCAGGATCGAGGTCGTCGTCGACGACGAGCGACTCCGCACCGGATCCCGACACCGCGCCCTTGAGCTCGACGAGCTTGCCCTTTCCGACGTAGGTTCGCGGATCGGGCGCAGTGCGGCGCTGCACGAGCTCTCCGACGGGCTCGACACCCGCGGTGCGCAGGAGCTCCCGCATCTCTGCGAGCTCCTCGTGTTCGTCAACGCCCTGTGCCAGCACGGCGACGAGGAAGCCGCGCTCCGGCTCGGCCCCGGGCGCGGGATCCGGCTGGTGTTGGGTCACGGAAGGATTATGCCCCCGCCCCGACGCGGAGCGAAGTGGCAATCCGGGATGCTGCCTCCTCGAGCCGCTCGTCCGCGACCGTGAGCGAGATACGCACGTACCCCTCCCCGCTCGGGCCGAACGACGGGCCGGGCGAGACGACGACGCCTGCCTCCTCGAGCACGAGCTCCGTAAAGGTCTCCGAGGTGTGCCCGTCGGGGACATGGACCCAGATGTACGGGGTCGCCCGCGGCGGTTCGGCCGGAAGCCCGATCCCCGCAAGGGCATCGATCATGAGGTCGCGGCGGCGGCTGTAGATCGCGGACATCTGGGCCGGAAAACCGCGCGCCTTCGTCAAGGCGGCGGTCCCAGCGATCTGCAGAGCCTCGAACATCCCCGAGTCGAGGTTCGTCTTCAGGCGGCGGAACTGCTCGACCACTTCTGCGTTCCCCGCGACCCAGCCGACACGCCAGCCGGTCATGTTCCAGCCCTTCGAGAGCGAGAAGATCTCGACGCCGACGTCCTTGGCTCCGGGCGTGGCGAGGAAGCTCGGCGGGTCGTAGCCGTCGAAGGCGACCTCGGAGTAGGCGTTGTCGTGGACGACGATCAGGTCATTCGCGCGGGCGAAATCGACGGCACGCTCGAAGAAGCCCGGAGCGACGACCGCTCCGGTCGGGTTGTTCGGGTAGTTCAGAAAGAGGAGGTTCGCCCGCGCGGCGATGTCGCTCGGTACTGCTTCCAGGTCGGGCATGAACGCGTTCTCCGCCTGCAAGGGCAAGTAATGGACATCGGCGCCGGCGAACAGCGGACCCGACGTGTACGGCGGATAACCGGGCTCTGGCGCGAGCGCGACATCGCCGGGGTCGAGGCAGGCGAATGCGATGTGCGCCACGCCCTCCTTGCCGCCGAGCACCGGCACGACCTCGGTCGCGGGATCGATCCCGACGCCGAAACGCTCGGAGTAGAAGGCTGCCACCGCGTCGCGAAAGGCTTCAAGGCCCCGATTCGTCGGGTACTGATGGGTCGCCGGGCTCGCGGCGGCGGCCTGGAGCGCCTGGATCACGGGCTCGGGCGTCGGGAGATCCGGGTCGCCGATGCCGAGGCTGATCACGTCGATCCCCGCGCGGCGCTTCTCCTCGATCTTCCGCTCCAGCTCCGCGAAGAGGTAGGGCGGCACCAGGTCGAGCCTCCTGGCGAATCTCATCCGGCGAGCCATTCCTCGGAGAGCTCACCGGTGCAAATCTCCTGCGCCGACCCCGTCAGGCGCGCGTGGAGGTCGGAGTCGAGCTCGACGAGCAGGTCGCCGCCGGCGAGGTGGATCGTGACGGGACTGTCGCACCAGCCGTTGACGACCGCGGCGCCCGCGACGGCGCACGCGCTCGTGCCGGAGGACAGGGTCTCCCCCGCCCCGCGTTCCCAGACGCCGGCCGTCGCTTCCGCGCGCGAGTCGACGCGTACGAGCTGAACGTTCGTGCGCTCGGGAAAGCGCGGGTGGTTCTCGACGAGCGGACCGAGCCTCAGGAGCTCGTCCCGTGCGGGATCGCGGGCGATGACGGCGTGTGGGTTCCCGACCGAGACCGGGGTGAACTCGACGTTCGTCCCGTTCACGTCGAGCGCCTCGGTGGGCGCGACCTCGACGGGGCCCATGTCCATCTCGACCTCGAGCCCGCCGCGCATGCGCGCACGCACCTCCCGCTCGCCGACCGCGATCGTGACCTCGTCGGCGCCCGCCCGGCGCGCGAGCCAGCGCGCTGCGATACGCGTTCCGTTTCCCGAGAGCTCGGCGGTCGAGCCGTCGGGGTTCCAGATGACGATGTCGGCCCGTGTGCCGTCGGCGGCGAGCACCTCCAGGACGCCGTCCGAGCCGACGCCGAAATGGTAGTCGCAGAGCCGACGCACGAGCCCGGGCTCGAGAGGCGCGCCAACCTGCTCCTGCTCGACCAGAAGGTAGTCGTTTCCGAGCCCGTGCCACTTCGCAAACCGCACGGCCGACAGCGTAACGAAGCGGTCTCCGGCTCAGTAGGCTCGCGCGAGCGCGAGGATCTCAGCCGCGGTCTCCGAGGGCGCGCGATCGGCGGAAACCGCATGGATGCTGGGGATACGGCGCATCCACTTACGCTGGTAGGCGGCGTATTGCCGGGTGGCGAGTGCGATCGCGTCCATGGCTTCGGCCGGCGGCAGGTCTGCGATCTCGCGCAGGCCGATGATCTGCCCGGCCGTCTTCGAGATCCGGCTGCGCCGGGCTCGGTCGACCTCGGCCTCCACCCCACGTTCGAACATCTCCTCCGTACGCTCGCGGATGCGTTGATCGAGCAGCGCCTTCGGGACGTCGAGGCCGAAGACCAGCGTCGGATGGCGCATCTCGTCGCTCCAGAGTCGGTCGCGCGGGGGCGCGAGAGAGCCTCCGGCCTCGTGCAGCTCGAGCGCGCGGACGACCCGGCGGCGGTCGTTTGGATGCACTGCTTTCGCGGCTTGCGGGTCGCGTTGCGCGAGTGCCGCGTGTGCCTGTTCGGGGCCGACGCGGTCATAGACGCGCTCCCAGCGTTCGCGGGCGCCGGGAGGTGGCGCCGGCGGCAGCTCGAGCTCGGCGAGGGCCGCGCGGAGGTAGAGGCCTGTCCCACCGACGACCACCGGCGTCCGCCCGCGGGCAAGTGCCGAATCGATCGCATCGTGGGCGAGCCGCTGGTACTCGGCAACGGACCCTTCATGGTCGAGCGGCCAGACCGCGACCAGGGCGGTGGGTCGCTTCGGCTGGTTGGTGAGGATCGGAAGGCCGTCGTAGACCTGCATCGAATCGGCCGAGACGATCTCGGCCGAGATCGCGTCGGCGACTGCCTCGGCCACGGCCGTCTTTCCGCTGGCCGTCGGCCCAAAGATCGCGATGACCTTTCCAGACAGGTCAGCGGTGGACATGCTGCCGGGGCCGCCGCGGGCCTCCCTCCAATTTCAGCCTATTGCGAAAAGGCGCGCGAGTGGTGAGCGGAATGAGCTGAGAGTGAGTCAGGCTGTGACGAGGGCGGCCTGAGTACCCCGCAGGGTCGTCGACGTCGAGCCCTCGATGCGGACGTCGACCAACGTTCCTGCCCCCGCGTTCCCCGTGAAATTCACCGTTGTATTCCGGCGCGTGCGGCCCCGCAGCGTCGACGGGTCGGTGCGGCTCGGCCCCTCGACGAGCACCTCCTCGACGCGCCCCACGCGCTCTGCGTTCTTGCGTGCCGCCAGCTCCTGAACGACCTCGATCAGCCGCTCGATGCGCTCGGCCTTGACGGCTTCCGGCACGTGGTCTCCCATCGTCGCCGCCTCGGTGCCGCTTCTCGGGCTGAAGATGAACGTGAACGCACCGTCGTAGCCGACCTCGCGCACGACCTCGACGGTTTGGGCGAAGTCCTCGTCGGTCTCCCCCGGGAACCCCACGATGAGGTCGGTCGTCAGCGCGAGGTCGGGAATCGCGGCGCGGAGCTTGTCCACGAGCGCGAGGTAGCGGTCGCGGCTGTACGTGCGCCGCATCGCCTTCAGCAGACGGGTCGATCCCGACTGAAGCGGCAGGTGAATGTGCTCGCAGACCGAGTCGCACTCGGCCATCGCGGCGATCACGGGACCGCGGAAGTCCTTCGGGTGCGGGCTCGTGAAGCGAATGCGGTCGATCCCATCGATCCTGTCGAGCGCGCGCAGGAGCTCTCCGAACTCCGTGTGAATCTCGGGCGCGAGATCGCGCCCCCAGGAGTTGACGTTCTGTCCGAGCAAGGTGATCTCCCGGACGCCCGCATGCGCGAGCGCCGTGACCTCGGCCACGACATCCCCCGGCCGCCTGCTCTGCTCGCGCCCTCGGACTGACGGGACGATGCAGTAGGCGCACTTCGAGTTGCAGCCCATCGAGATCTGCACCCACGCCTGGAAGCGCCTCTCCCGTCGCACCGGCAGATCGGCGGCGAACTCGTTCCACTCGGCGAACCGGCCGCGTGCGATCCCCTGCCCGCCCGCTCCGACCCAGTCGGCGAGATGCGAGATCGAGCCGGGCCCGAACGCGACGTCGACCTCGGGATAGAGCTCGAAGATGCGCTCCCGCTGCGCCTCCGCGTAGCACCCGCCGACGGCGATGATCTTCTCGGGATCATGCTTCTTGAGCGCTCGTGCCTGGGCGAGATGCGCCGCGAATCGCTGGTCTGGCTTCTCCCGCACGGTGCACGTGTTGAAGACGATCACGTCGGCGGATTCCTGTGAGCGAGCCTCGCCGAGGCCGAGCTCTTCGAGCATGCCCTTGATCCGCTCGGAGTCGTGCGCGTTCATCTGGCACCCGAACGTGGAGACGAAATAACGGCGCATCGCGGTCACTGTAGCGATGTCGAAAACGGCCTTGTCTCCGCGCGGCGACCGCATTAGGATCGGCCGGTCGTTGCGTCAGACCCTGGGGGGAAATCACCGTGCCTGTCTTTAGCTCGAGCCGAAAGCGCATGCTTGCGGCTTTCATCACTCTGGTCGCTGCTCTGCCGCTCGTTCTGTCCGTTTCGAGCGCGTCCGCGACTCCCACCGACCTCTTCTTCTCCGAGTACATCGAAGGCTCGAGCAACAACAAGGCGCTGGAGATCTTCAACGGCACCGGTGCGCCGGTGGACCTGACGACTGACGGCTACAGCGTTCAGATGTTCTTCAACGGGAGCACGACCGCCGGGCTGACCATCAACCTCACAGGCACCGTTGCGAGCGACGACGTGTTCGTGGTCGCGCAGAGCTCCGCGAATGCGGCGATCCTCGCCCAGGCCGACCAGACGAATGGCGCGGGCTGGTTCAACGGAGACGACGCGGTCGTCCTTCGCAAGGGCACGACGGTGCTCGATGTGATCGGGCAGATCGGCCTCGACCCAGGCACGGAATGGGGAACCGGACTGACGAGCACGGCGGACAACACCCTCCGGCGCAAGTCGACGATCCAAGCCGGCGACCCGAACGGCGCCGACGCCTTCGACCCCGCCACGGAGTGGAACGGATTCGCGACCGACACCGTCGACGGGCTCGGTGCGCACCAGATCACTCTGGGCGACCAGCCGCCCGAGGTGACGACGACGAGCCCCACGGGCGGGCAGGCCAACGTCGCCGTCGACGCGAACGTCAGCATCACGTTCAGCGAGGCGGTCGACGTGACGGGGAGCTGGTACTCCATCTCCTGCGGGTCGAGCGGCACCCATACCGCGACGGTCAGCGGTGGCCCCACGACGTTCACTCTCGATCCGGCGAGCGATTTCGTCCCCAGCGAGACCTGCACCGTGACGGTGTTCGCCGGCCAGGTCTCCGATCAGGACGGAGACGACCCGCCGGACACCATGACTGCGAACCACGTCTGGAGCTTCACGACGGTGACGCCGCCGCTTGCGATCCACGACATTCAGGGGGCCGCGCACGTCTCGCCGCACGTCGGCGAAACGGTCTCCACCCTCCCCGCGGTCGTCACGGCGACGAGCTCGAACGGGTTCTGGATGCAGGATCCGAGCCCGGATGCGAACGACGCGACGTCCGAGGGCATCTTCGTCTTCACGTCGTCAGCGCCGACGGTCGCCGTCGGGGACGCCGTGCGCGTTGCGGGCCGGGTGCAGGAATTCAGGCCCGGCGGCGCCTCGGGCACCAATCTCGCCACCACCGAGCTCTCGAGCGCGACGGTCACGCTTCTCTCGACGGGGAATCCGCTTCCGGCGGCCACCGTCGTCGGCACGGGCGGCCGGATCCCGCCGTCCGAGGTGATCGAGGACGACGTGAGCGGCAGCGTCGAGACGAGCGGGGTCTTCGACCCGGCGTCGGATGGGATCGACTTCTGGGAGAGCATGGAGGGCATGCGGCTCCAGCTCACGAACCCGGTCGCGGTCGGACCGACGAACGACTTCGGCGAGACCCAGGTCGTCGGGGACGACGGCGCCAACGCGTCGGTTCGGACCGCGCGCGGCGGCGTGATCGTCCGTCCGAACGATTTCAACCCCGAGCGCATCGTCATCGACGACGTCGTCACGCCTGATCTGCCCGTCATGAACGTCGGCGATCACTACCTCGGCGCCGTATCGGGAGTGCTCGACTACAACTTCGGCAACTTCATGCTCGAGGTGACGACGATGCCCACGGTGGTCCACGACGGCGTCACGCCCGAGACGACGACCCCGGCCGGTCCCGGCCAGCTCGCCGTCGGCACCTTCAACTTCGAGAATCTCGACCCGACCGACCCGCCCGAGAAGTTCACGCGGCTGGCCGACATCCTCGTGCACAACCTCGGGTCGCCCGACATCGTCAGCGGCGAGGAGGTGCAGGACAACACCGGTCCTGCCGACGACGGGGTCGTGAGCTCCGACGAGACGCTCGACCTGCTCGTCGCCGCGATCGAGGACGTCGGCGGGCCGACCTATCACTATCGCTACATCAATCCGGTCGACGGCGAAGACGGCGGCGAGCCGGGCGGCAACATCCGCCAGGTCTTCCTCTTCCGGACCGACCGCGGCGTGTCGTTCGTCGACCGCGCGGGAGGTGGCTCGACGACGCCGACGACTGTCGTGAGCGGCTCTGACGGTCCCGAGCTCTCGGCGAGCCCCGGACGGATCGAACCGACGGACTCCGCCTTCACCACGAGCCGCAAGCCGCTCGCGGGCGAGTTCATGTACAAGGGCCACCACCTCTTCGTCATCGCGAACCACTTCAACTCGAAGGGCGGCGACCAGCCGCTCGAAGGCCGCTTCCAGCCCCCCACGCGCAGCTCGGAGGTGCAGCGGCACAAGCAGGCAGAGATCGTGCACGACTTCGTCGCGTCGATCCTCGCGCTCGACGACGACGCGAACGTGATCGTCGCCGGTGACCTGAACGACTTCCAGTTCTCCGAGACGGTCTCGATCCTGAAGCAGGACGTGCTCGAGGATCTCGTCGACACGCTGCCCGAGAACGAGCGGTACAGCTACGTCTTCGAGGGCAACTCGCAGACGCTGGACCACATCCTCTTCAGCGCGGCGCTCTTCGGGGAGCCGTTCGACTACGACATCGTCCACGTCAACGCCGAGTTCGCGGATCAGGCCTCGGATCACGAGCCCTCGGTCGTGCGGATCGGGCTGAACGAGGGCCCGAGTGTCTCCGCGGGCGGCCCGTATTCGGTCGACGAGGGCGGATCGGTCCTCGTCAGCGCGACCGGCGACGACCCGGAGGGAGGCACACTCTCGTACGCATGGGATCTCGACGACAACGGCACCTTCGAGACGCCCGGCCAGTCGGCGACGTTCTCTGCCGCCGGTGTCGACGGCCCGTCGGCGCACACCGTCGCGGTGCAGGTCACCGATGAGGGCGGGCTGACCGCAGAGTCCGAGGCGACCGTGAACGTTGCCAACGTCGCGCCCGACGTCTCGGCTGCCTTTGCCGCCCCCTCGGTCGATTGCGGGGCTTCGAATGCCACGCTGGACGTGAGCTTCTCCGATCCCGGCCCCGATACCTTCACGGCCTCGGTCGATTGGGGCGACGGATCGGCCGCCGAGCCGCTCGGAGGGGTGACGAGCCCGTTCTCGGCCAGCCATACCTATGCGGCCGCGGGTAGCTACCACGCGGAGGTCACGGTGACCGACGACGACGGCGGGCCCGGTTCCGCCGGCGACGACGTGCGCGTCGACTACGACGTCGCCGTGCTTCGCCCGCTCGGCGATCCCGCCAAGGACGTCTTCAAGTCGACGAGCACGATTCCGGTGAGGATCACCGTCGCCGACTGCGACGGGTCGCACCCCTCCGACCTCGAGCCGCGGATCAAGGTCGTGAAGACCTCCGGGTCGCCTCCGCACCAGGAGATCAACGAGCCGGTCTCGTCCTCGAGCGCGGACCGCACCGGGGTGATGCGCTTCGACGACGGCCGGTACGTCTACAACCTCTCGGGAAGGGCGCTGCCCGACCCGAGCGGCACCTACCGCATCGAGATCACGCTGCCGAACGGGCAGGTCGTGACCGCATCATTCGGCTTGAAGCCGTAGCAGCTTCGCGGGCCTCCGGGCGTCAGCGCCCCGAGGCCCGACGCTACTTCGCGAACTCGGTCGCCCGGGACTCCCGGATCACGGTCACCTTGATCTGACCCGGGTACTCGAGCTGGTCCTCGATCTCCCGCGCGATCTCGTGGGAAAGGAGGATGGCAGTGTCGTCGTCCACCTCCGCGGGCTTGACCATGACGCGGATCTCTCGGCCTGCCTGGAGCGCGTAGACGCGCTCGACACCCTTCTTGGCCGACGCGATCTTCTCGAGCGACTCGAGGCGCTTGATGTAGCTCTCCAGGCTCTCGCCCCGCGCGCCCGGACGTGAGGCCGAGATGGCATCGGCCGCGATCACGAGGACGGCCTCGACAGTCTGGGGCTGCACCTCGTAGTGGTGGGCCTCGATCGCGTGCACGACGTGCTGGGATTCGCCGTAACGCTTGGCCTGCTGGGCGGAGATGAGCGCGTGTGAGCCTTCCACCTCGTGCGTCATCGCCTTGCCGAGGTCGTGCAGGAGCGCGGCGCGCTTCGCGTTCTTCACGCTGGCGCCCAGCTCCGAGGCCATGATCCCGGCGAGGTGAGCGCACTCGAGCGAATGCTTGAGGATGTTCTGCCCGTAGCTCGTCCGGTAGCGGAGCCGGCCGAGTAGCTTCACGAGCTCCTCGTGCATGGTGCCGATGTTCGCCTCGAACACGGCCTGCTCCCCGGCCTGCTGGATGTGCTCCTCGATCTCGGCTTTCGAGCTGTAGTACATCTCCTCGATGCGGGACGGGTGAATGCGTCCGTCCTCGACGAGCTTCGTGAGCGTCAGCTTCGCCACCTCGCGGCGCACTCCGTCGAAGGACGAGAGGACGACGGCCTGCGGCGTGTCGTCGATGATGAAGTCGACGCCGGTGAGGTTCTCGAGGGCGCGGATGTTGCGGCCCTCCCGGCCGATGATCCTGCCCTTCATGTCGTCTGAGGGCAGCTCGACGATCGAGACGGTCGTTTCGGCGGCATGGCTCGCGGCCACTCGCTGGAGCGCGTCCGCGACGAGATTCCGCGCGCGCCGCTTCGCTTCGGTGCGGGCCTCCTCCTCCGTCTGGCGCACCATGCGCGCCATCTCGTGCCGGACGAGCTCCTCCGAGCGCTCGAGCACGTGGCGCTTCGCCTCCTCGACGGTCAGGCCGGAGATGCGCTCGAGCTCCTTCAGCTGCTGCTCGGTGGCGGCCTTCGCCTCCTCCTGCATGGCTTTCAGGTGGGTCTCGCGGTCGGCGAGCCCCTGCTCACGGCGTTCGAATTCCGTCAGCTTGCCGTCGATCTCCCCTTCCTTCGCAAGAACGCGCTCCTCGACCTTGATGATCTCGCCGCGTTTTCCCTGGAGCTCGCGCTCGACCTCGGCGCGGAGCTTGAGCGCCTCCTCGCGAGCCTCGACCTGCGCCTCTCGGCGAATCGCCTCGGCGCTGCGCTTGGCCTCCTCGCTGAGGCGAAGGTTCTCGGCCGCCGCAGCATCCGATCGACGCGACGAAAGCAAGCGGGATCCCACGTAGACGCCGACAGCCAGGCCCGCCCCGATCCCGACGATCAGGAGGCCGATGGAAATCATCATTCCTCGCTCCTACGCAGTCAGGCCCGTAGGAACGGGTTCGTCGATCGGTGGCTCAAACCCGGCAGGCGGACGCCTGCCTACTCGAGGCGCTTCCTCCGGGTCTCAGGGCCGATAGTCATGAGCTGGGCTTCGTAGATGTCGTAGGTGGCAGATTCCGATTCGGCGAAAAACCGTTCCGTGCAGGCTTTTTTTGTTGTGGTGATGCAGAGCTATCCTAGCCCCTCACCCTCACCCTCGTCCAGGTCCCCGAGGGCCGATTCGATCGTTTCGGGATCGAACCCTCGGCGCTGCAGGAGCCCCCAGGCCTTGCGCAGGGCCAGGCCGAGGACGAGGCGCTCCGCGCGGTCGGCCTCTGGCTCGAGACACGCGATGGCCGCTTCCACTTCGGGTGCGGAGAGCCCCTCGCTCTCGAGCCGGGCTTCGATTGCGGCATCACCCCAGCCTCTCTCGGCCAGGGCAAGCGCTCGTCCGCGCGCGAGCTCGGCGTCGTCCACGTACCCGGCATCGGAGAGCGTTGCCAGGGCGGCGTCCTCCGCGTCGGAGCGGATGCCGCGGCTTCGCAGCCGCTCCCGAAGCCTGCGCTCGGACAGCGGACGCGCGCGGAGTGAACGGACTGCTGCGTCTACGGCTCGCTCGCGCCGGAGCTCACGGGCGAGCGAGCGCGCGAGCGGGCGGTCGAGCGGGAGGTCGACACGCAGGCCGCAGCGCACGACGACCGCGTCCGGCACGGTGCGCCACGGCCGGCCGTCGAGCTCGACCTCAACGCGCCCGGGCGAGGCCCGGCGAAGACCGGTGACTCTAGGCGGCTGCGACCTCGTCCGCGGCCTGCTCGGCCGCCTCGGCCTCCGCGTCGGCCTTCGACGGCGTGCTGGCGTCGTCGCTCATCGGCAGGAGCCGTGACGACACGATCGCGTCGGAGCCGATCTCGGTCTGCAGCGCGCGCAGGATCTGCTCGGCGACATCGGGATGCTCGCGGAGGAACGCCGTCGCGTTCTGCCGGCCCTGCCCGAGCCGCTCATCTCCATAGCTGAAGTACGAGCCCGACTT